>JBBJMB010000071.1:0-13075 GCA_037719755.1 Pyrinomonadaceae bacterium | reverse complement strand
GATGTCTCAAAGGATACGCAAAAACTGATTTCACGGTTAATCGGGACACTACCGCGGTGCTGTCCCACCAGGTAAATCGAGTCGCCGTCAACGGCCAAGACACCGACCGCGATGTTTTTATAATGGACGACGCCATAAATTCCCTCTTGCCCGTCCGGGCGAATGACGGCGTCCTCCCTCACGCTGACCCAGGGGTTGTCGTACACCTCTCGCGAGGAAAGCGTGACCCAAGGGTTCTGTTCAAGTTGCGAATCGTCCTCATGTTCTGTGCGCATGTTCCCGGCACATCCCCTCTGTTTCTTTAACTTTGGTTTCTTTAACTTTGACCGAGCAGCTCCTTTTGTTCCGGCACATTGCGCAAAGCGTTTTGCTCCTCAAGCAACGCAGGCTTGTCTTCAATTGTCGGAGTTCCTGCGGGTCGGCGCTCCGCATGCCGAAAGATATCGATCAAAGCGATCGTTACGGCGACCACGACCGGGCCGAGCACCAGGCCGAGAATGCCGAAAACTTGCAAACCGCCGAGCACCGAAAAAAAGATCAACAATTCGTGCAGGCGTGTTTTTTCCCCCACCAATTTCGGCCGCAGCACGTTGTCGATGGTGCCGATCACTAAAAATCCGATGATCGTCAGCACCAGCGCTTTGACCCAGTGGCCCGAGGCCAGCAGAAAAAGCGCGGCCGGCACCCACACGACGAATGATCCGACCATCGGAATCATCGACAGCAGGATCATCACCACGCCCCACAACAAAGGCGAAGGCAAGCCCAAGAACCAGAAAGCCAAGCCGCCGAGCGTGCCTTGAATGGTGGCGATCACCACCACGCCGTAAACGCTCGCGCTGATCACGTCGCGCGTGCGCGCGAAGATCTCCCGCGCCTGCCGGCGATCCAGGGGCAGCGCATCCGCCAGCCCCGCGCTCAGCTTCACCCTGTCGCGGAAAAGGTAATACATCGTGAAGATGACAAAGAAAATCTCGAGCACGACGCCCACCAGTCCTCCGACGACGCCGAGCGTGCGGTTGAGGATCACGCCGCTCATTCCCCGAATGCGCTCAACGACGAAGCGCTGCGTGCGCAGTTGGTCGATATCGATGTACTGACCGAGCCACCTCAAATATTTTCCGGTGAGCGGTGAATTGGGATCGAAGAAGCTGTCCATATTGGCCTGCAGATTCTGGGCGAACCCCGTCACTTCCCTGACCACGGCCAGAGCCAACAGCGAGAGCGGCAGCAAAACCATCACCACCACCAGCAGGCACGAAATAACGGCGCTCCACCCGGGGCTTTGCGTGCGCGCCTCGATGCGGCGATGCACCGGTAGAAAAACGATCACCAGCACCACGGCCCATAAAAGAACGCCGAGAAAGGGTTCGAGCATCAGCCAGCAAAGATAAAGACAAATGATGGCGACCGCGCCGAGCGCGATCCAGCGCGGTTGTATTTTTAAGTCGGCCACAGAAAGAGTCTCCTTAGATGTGTTTCGTCAAGCCACTTCAATTAGTCGCACAAAACAGGCTTTACCGCCGGCGCGCCTTAATCCCGAAGGCGCGCGGCCGCAGCCGTCAGCCGCGATTGACTCGCGCGGTGCATCGCATGTTAACATCTTCGTTAATCTAACACGCGCGGCGATTGTGCCCTCGTAGCTCAGCGGACAGAGCATCTGCCTTCTAAGCAGAGGGTCGCTGGTTCGAGCCCAGCCGGGGGCAGTAAAATTTCGCGCTTGTCAGTTGGCGCGTGTTTTGGCTATCATGCGAACGCTCACCTGATCGTCGATATTTGGTATCGCCCGTGTCGATTATTTCGCGGCAGTCGGTTTCTTATGGCGGCTATAGCTCAGTCGGTTAGAGCGCAAGATTGTGGATCTTGAGGTCGAGGGTTCGAGACCCTCTAGCCGCCCTCTCTCACCTGATCGTTCGCCAGCGCGTGACGGTCGCCCTTCTGCGGCCGTCTTTACTCTTGAATCAGCCTTTACTGCTATTCGACAAGCAATCCTTTAAGGAAGCCGACATGATGCCTCGCCAATCGCTTTGCCTTTTTATCAAACGCCCCTTATCTGTCGCTTTGCTCTTCTGCATCGTAACGCTTGCGCCTGGCGCTTTCGGTCAACAGCAATCTGCGTATCAACCGACGCCCGCTAATGTTAAGGCCAGGCAATGGTTTCAGGACGCGAAGTTCGGCCTTTTCGTTCACTGGGGCGTGTACAGCGTGCTCGGCGACGGCGAATGGGTGATGAACAACCGCAAGATCCCAGCGGCCGATTATGAAAAGCTGCCGGCCCAGTTTAATCCCGTCGAATTTGACGCCGCAGAGTGGGTTTCGCTGGTGAAGGCGGCCGGGATGAAATACATCACCATCACCAGCAAGCACCACGACGGCTTCGCGATGTTCGACTCGAAACTGACCGACTGGGACATCGTCGACCGTACGCCCTACAAAAAGGACGTCATCAAATTGCTCGCCGATGAATGTCGCCGCCGGGAATCAAGCTTTTTTCTATCACTCGCAGCTCGATTGGCATCATCCGGATTACTACCCGCGCGGCAACACCGGGCGCGACGCCGGGCGCCAGGACGCCGGCGGTGGTTCAAATATCTGGTTTATGGACTCTCAGCTCAAGAGTTGCTCACCAATTACGGCGAGATCGGCATCTGGTTTGACGGTATGTGGGATCGGCCGCAGGCCGACTGGCGTATCGCGCGTACCTATAAGCTGATTCATGATTTACAGCCGCAGACGCTTGTCGGCTCCAACCATCATCTGAAGCCGTTCGCCGGCGAAGATTTTCAGATGTTTGAAAAAGACTTGCCGGGCAAAAACACCGCCGGCTTTAGCAAGGAATCCGTGATCGGCGATCTGCCGCTGGAGACCTGCGAAACGATGAACAATTCGTGGGGCTTTAACATCAACGACCGGAAATATAAAAGCACGCGCGAACTGATTCACTACCTGGTGCGCGCGGCCGGCCACAACGCCAACTTTCTGTTAAACGTCGGGCCGATGCCGAACGGCAAAATCCAGCCCGAATTCGCCGCGCGCCTGCGCGAAGTGGGACAGTGGATGGCCAAGCACGGCGAGGCGATCTACGGCACCCGCAGCGGCCCCGTGGAGCCACGCAATTGGGGAGTCACCACGCAGAAGGGCAACCGAATTTACGTGCACATCCTCGATTGGCAAGACTCGGTGATCGCGCTCCCGCAGTTAAAGCAAAGATCACCGCCGCCAAGTTTCTCAAAGACAACACTCAGCCGAGTTCACCCAAAACGACTACGGCACGCTCATCAAAATCCCACGGCAAGCGATGGATGAATTCGACACCGTCATCGTGTTGGAAACGATGAACGCGAACGATGAACGATGAAGGCTACACATGCTCATTCCTGTCCGGCCTTCTGTTCTGCGTTCTGCGTTCATCGTTTCCACCGCCGCGTGTGAGTCTCACGGCGTCCGTTCTCGTCAATGCTGACCATCAGGGCGGCGGCGCCTGGGGTAAGTATCAACCAGCGGCAGGCCGCGCTTTGGGCCGAGCACGCTTGCGGCCTTGGCGAGTCCTTCGGTAATCGTTGCTTTGGGAGCGACGACGGTCACGCTGTTGCGGCCGCGCAGGCCGACGCCTGTGCGCGGGTCGATGATGTGCGAGTAGCGCACGCCGCCGATTTCGACGAACTGTTCGGCGTCGCCCGAAGTTGAAACGGCCGCATCGCGGAGCCACAGCGAATCCGGGCGCGCCGAAGCAGCGGCGTCACCGGCAATCGTTGGCAGCGGAAGAATGTTTACGCGCCAGGCGCGTTCACCCGGAGGCGGAGCGCCAACGGCGATGTCGCCGCCGCCGGCAATGAGCGCGATTGATGCCGCGCCGCCGAGCAACGCGAGCGCCGCGTCGGCGTAGCCTTTGGCGATGCCCCCGTCGAGCAGCATGCCGTGGGCGTCCAGTTTTGCGGTTCGCGCTCCGGCGTCCAGATGAAGCTTTCGGTAGCCGACCAAAGCGCGCGCCGCGCGAGACGCCCCGCGTCCGGTAGCTCGCCCGTGCGCCTCGCTCGGCGCCACAATCGCACCACAGGCCGACGGTTCATCAACGCGCCGTCTGTGCGCCTGGCCAGTTGTTGCGACTGTTCGAGCACGCGAAACAGATCTTCGCTGATGCGCTTTGGTTGATCCACGCCTTCTTTGCAGAGCCGCATCAGTTCGCTAGTATCGCGATAGTCGCTCATGGTAACATCCAGCCGTCCTATATATTCAAAGGCCGCGGCGGCGGCGCGTTTCGCGACATCTTCATCTGCTGCGTAGAGAACAAGGCGAAACGCGGTGCCCATGTGGGGCTGCGAAAACTCGAAGCGCTGTAGCGCGGCGTCACGATCAAAGCCTACGGCGTCGTAAGCGATGAGGCTGGCGACGACGGCGATCAAAGAAAGCTTGCGTAGCTTCAAGCGCATTTCGGATTGTTGTCGGCGAGCGGTTCTCAAGCGGTTAACCTGAATACTATCACGTTCAAACACTTCGGCAAGTCAATCAGGGGTTCAGTTTTCATGCAACGCTGTCGTTTCTTTTCGGTCGCCTGCGTGTTTTGCTGCCTTCTTTCTTCGCTTTTCTGGAACACATCGCATCATGTTTCCGCCGGTGCGGCGGCAGTGACGCAGCAGGCAGTGACGCAGCAGGCAGTGACGCCGGCCGCCGCTGGCGACATGAAGTCGTATACCGAAACGATTCCGGGTTCGGAAATAACATTTGAGATGGTGCCGATTCCCGCGGGCACATTGACGATGGGCAGCCCCGACCAAGAGGCGGGCCGCAAGGCCGACGAAGGACCGCAACACGAAGTGAGTGTGCGCGCTTTTTGGATGGGGAAAACCGAGGTCACGTGGGACGAGTATGACGCCTTCGCTTTTGCGAAAAATATCAAAAAGGATGAGGCACAGATAGTCGCCGCCGAAAAGGACGCCGACGCCGTCACCAGGCCGACGCCGCCTTATGCCGACGAAACCTTCGGACTTGGCCGCAAAAACCAGCCGGTGATCAGCATCACGCATCATGCGGCGATGGAGTACTGCCGCTGGCTTTCGGAAAAAACGGGCAAGACTTACCGCTTGCCGACCGAAGCCGAGTGGGAGTATGCCGCGCGGGCCGGCTCGAAGACGGCCTTTTCTTTCGGCCCAGATCAATCAAAAATCGGCGAATACGGATGGTTTTTGGATAACGCCGACGGCAAGCCGCGCGAGGTGGCGAAGAAAAAACCGAACGCATGGGGTCTCTTCGATATGCACGGCAACGTCGCCGAATGGGTGCTCGATCATTACGATCAGAATTTCTACGCGACGTTTAAGCCGGGCGCGCCCGCGCTGTCGCCCGTCCGTTTGCCCACGGAAAAGCGCTATCCGCACGTCGCCCGCGGCGGTTCTTGGGATGACGAACCGCAGGCGCTCCGCAGCGCCGCACGCCGCGCTTCGGGCAAAGAGTGGAGCAAACGCGATCCGCAGTTGCCCCAAAGCATCTGGTGGCACACGGAAGCGATCACCGTCGGCTTCCGTCTTGTGCGCGCCGCCGACGAGCAAGATAATCTTAAAAACCTACGTTCCAAAGTAACCAAACAAAGTCCGAATTATTAACCGTAGATGTTAGATGACGCACGTCAGATGTCAGTCAAAACTTGTTCGCTAACATCTTCTTCAGGAAAGGAAGCACGCATGACCAAAGCCGATGACCATCACGTCTCTTCTCGCAGAGATTTTCTGAAAACTTCGACCGCAGCCACCGTCGCGACGACGCTCGCCACAGGTCTCGCGTATGTGCCGGGCGCTTTCGCACAAGGCAGCGATACGATCAGGTTGGTCTGATCGGCTGCGGCGGGCGCGGCACCGGCGCCATCAAGGATGTGCTTGAAGCGGCGCCCGGAGTAAAAATAGTGGCGCTCGCGGATGCCTTCCAGGATCACCTGGATGAGTGTCGCAAAAAGATCGCGGGCATCAAAGCCGATGCCATAGATGTGCCCAACGAGCGCGCGTTCGTCGGTTTGGACGCTTACCAAAAGCTGCTCGCTTTGCCGGATGTGAATTACGTCATCTTGGCGACGCCGCCGGGATTTCGCCCGCTGCATTTGGAAGCGGCGGTCGCAGCCGGCAAGCACATTTTCACCGAAAAGCCGGTCGCTGTGGACGGGCCGGGCATTCGCAGAGTGATGGCGGCGGCCGAACAGGCCAAAGCGAAAAACTTGTGCATTGCGGCCGGCACTCAGCGCCGCCATCAGACCGGCTACATCGAAACCATGAAGTTGGTTCACAGCGGCGCGATCGGCGACGTGGTGGCGGCCGCTGTTATTGGAATCAAGGCGCGCTCTGGAATAAAGCTCGGCAGCCGGGATGGAGCGAGGCCGAGTATCAGATGCGTAATTGGTATTCTTCACTTGGATGTGCGGCGACCACATCGTCGAGCAGCACGTGCACAATCTTGATGTCATCAATTGGGCGAAGCAGGCGCATCCCGTGCGTGCGGTCGGGATGGGCGGCCGTCAGGCGCGCACCGGCCCTGAGTTCGGCCACATTTACGACCACTTCAGCATAGACTTTGAGTACGAGGACGGCACGCACATGCTGAGCATGTGCCGGCAGATCAACAACACCGAAAAGAACGTATCGGAAGCGATCGTGGGCACCAAGGGCCAAGTGCAAACGTCCGCCGGCCAACGCTATATCATCACAGGCGAAAAAGCTTGGCGGTTCGCGCGCGATAAAGACAATCAGCCGTATGTGCAAGAGCACACCGATTTGATTGCGAGCATTCGTGCGTCCAAGCCGATGAATGAGCTTCAGCAAGTGGCTGAGAGCACGCTGACGGCAATCATGGGCCGCATGTCCGCGTACACAGGTCAGGCCGTGACGTGGGATCAAGCGCTCAACTCGAAAGAAGAATTGATGCCGGCGAAGCTTGCCCTGGGCGAGTCGATTCCCACTCCCCAAGTGGCCATTCCGGGAACGACACAACTCGTTTAATGTTTTCTCCCTCTGTGATTCTCTGCGTCTTATCTCAGTGCTTCTCTCTCGTTTAGGTGAGAGATACTTAAACACAGAGAAACGCAGAGGGAGAAATTCCCCATCCACATGCCTGAAGATTCCCGCCCCGCACAGTTTCAGGTGGCCGCGACTTCTTTCCTGGCGCTCTTTTCCATTGTCGGGCTCGCTCTTTACGGCTTGCCTTTCTACTATGACTTGATGGTCACGGAGTACGGCTGGTCGCGCGAGCAGGTCACTTCGGGAAACGCCTACAGCAAGCTCATCATCGGCCCGCTCTTTGGCTTCGCCGCCGGCTGGATGATCGACCGCTTCGGCCCTCGCCGCTTGATGCTCGCCGGGATTATGATGGCCGGCCTGGCCTTAATCGGCTTGAGCGCGGCGACGACGCTGCCGCTTTTCTACTTTTTCTATCTCTTTAACGCCCTCGGCTACGTCTGCGGCGGGCCGCTTCCGAATCAAGTTCTGCTCGCTCGCTGGTTCACCAAAGCGCGCGGCAAAGCGATGGGCTTCGCTTACCTTGGCATAGGCATCGGCGGCGCCATCGTTCCGCTGCTTTCCAAATGGTTGATCGACGCCTACGGCTGGCAAGAGGCTCTCAGAACAATCGGGTTTCTGATTATTCTGATCGCCTTTCCGGCGGCTTATTTTGTGAAAGAATCGCCGCCCGGCGAAGCCGCCGCGGCCGCAGACTTGTCGTTGCCGCCGCCGCCGATCGCACACGTTTTCCGCAGCTTTGCTTTTTACCTGTTGCTTGTCGGAAGCATGTGCTCAATCGGGGCGGTGGGCGGCGTCAATCAAAATCTCAAACTCTACTTGAGCCTTGATCAAAACTACACTCAGGCCGGCGCGGCCAGTGTGATTTCACTGATCCTGACTTTTAGTATTGTCGGACGATTGTTGATGGGCTGGCTGGCGGATCGCTTTCCGAAGAAGCACGTGATGCTCCTCATCTATCTTTTGATTGCGCTTGCGCTACCGCTGCTTTTCTTCGCCGCTTCGCCCATTTCGATTTATCTTTTCGCCGCCATCTTCGGGCTCGGGCTCGGCGGCGAGTATTTGATTATTCCGCTGGTGGCGGCGGAATTGTTCGGCGTCAAAGTGCTCGGGCGCTTGATGGGCGTGGTGCTCACGGCCGACGGAGTGGCCGAAGCGCTCGCGCCAAAGTTTGTAGCTTACCTGCGCGACACCGGCGGCAGTTATCATCCGGGTTTCGGCGCTCTTCTCGGCATGGCGCTCGTCGGCGCGCTGGCCGTCGCGATGTTGCCGACCAAGCGCCAAACAACATGACCGCAAGAAATTTCACGCCGCTCGGCGGATTGCGCAACGTAAGCGACTTTAAAGCGCAGCTGCGCAAGTTAAACTGCGCGCTGCCTTGCGATGACGAATTGCTCACGGGTTCCAACTCGCCGCTTGGCGGATCAATTGACCTGGGTGAAAAATCAATTGGCAATCGCTTTGCGATTCACCCGATGGAGGGCTGGGACGGCACTCCATCGGGACGCCCGAGCGCATTGACGCTCAGGCGGTGGAGCAACTTCGGCACGAGCGGCGCCAAATTAATTTGGGGCGGAGAGGCCGTGGCGGTGCTCGCCGAAGGCCGCGCCAATCCCAATCAATTGTGCATCGGCGACACGTCGCACGCGGACTTGGCCGCTTTGCGCGAAACCCTCATCGCCGCACACCGGGCGGCCACAGGCGACGCCAATGATTTGCTGATCGGCCTGCAATTGACGCACTCGGGACGCTTCAGCCGCCCGCACGAGAAACAAAAGCCTGAGCCGCGCATTCTCTACAGACACCCGATCCTTGATCCGCGTTTGCACATTGACAGTGACGACGCGACGCTCACCGACGATGAAATCAAAAAAATAATCGAAGCCTTTCATCGCGCGGCCAAAGTCGCGCACGATGTCGGCTTCGACTTTGTCGACATCAAGCACTGCCACGGCTACCTGGGACATGAGTTTTTGAGCGCTCACACGCGCCCCGGGATTTACGGCGGCAGCTTTGAGAACCGCACTCGTTTCCTGCGCGAAGTTACGGAAGGCGTGCGCGCAGCGGCTGCGGGATTGGAGATCGGCGTCAGGCTCTCCGCCTTCGATACCATCCCTTACCGCGCTGACCCCGCGACTTCCCGGCCCCATCAGATGGGCATCGGCGTCCCCGAGCCCTACGAGCACTTGCTGCCGTACGTGTGGGGCTTCGCCATTGATAGTGAACACCCGGAGCAGTACGATCTCGCGGAGACGCTTCGCTTTCTCGCGCTCCTGCGCGGCCTCGGCATCCGATTAATTAACATTTCCGCGGGAAGCCCCTACACTAATCCGCACATCCAGCGGCCGGCGCTTTACCCGCCGTCCGACGGCTACCAGCCGCCCGAGGACCCGCTTATCGGCGTCGGCAGACAACTCGAAGTCGCGCGACTGATCAAGCGCGCTTTTCCTGAAATGATCGTGGTCGGCACAGGCTTTACATACTTGCAGCAATTTCTGCCGTTCGTGGCGCAAGGGGCGCTGCGCGAAAATTGGTTCGACGCGGTGGGTTTGGGGCGCATGGTGCTTTCCTACCCGCAGCTTCCGCTCGATGTTTTGCGCGACGGCGCGCTCACGCACAGCAAGCTCATCTGCCGAACCTTTAGCGACTGCACGACCGCTCCGCGCAACAACTTGCCTTCGGGCTGTTACCCGCTCGACGATTTTTATAAATCTTCTGAGATGGCCGGAAGCTTAAAACAAATCAAGCGGCGCGCGCGTGCAGAGTAGGGAGGTCTGCCCTGAAGGGGCAATAGGTTAAAAGCGTGACGGCACGTGATGTGGAAGTCGTGCATGGTGACTGCACTCTCTCTCTCTCTCTCTCTCTCTCTCTGCGTTTCTGCGGTGTCTTTTCTCTGTGCTTCTCTGTGTTTAAGTAAGTCTCACCTAAACGAGAGAGAAGCACAGAGAAAAGACACCGCAGAAACGCAGAGAAAGGCTTGTAGCGCCAGACCCGCTCGTTGGCCGCCCGAGTCAAGACAATGAACATCGAATCGCTGATCACTCACATAACTCCCCGCCGCGAAGTGCGCGGCATGGCCGCGGCGCTCCTGCCGTACACAGATGACGGGCGCATCGCAGTGGATTCTTTTCAGCGACAACTTCAAACCATGCACCGCGCCGGATTGATGTGCGCCGTCAACATGGATACGGGCTATGTGAACTACCTCGCGGACGAAGAGAAACAATTGGTGCTCGACTGGGCGCGCGAAGCGCTCGGGCCAGGGGTGGGGTTTGTGGCCGGCGCGTATATCGAACGACACGACGGCGACAATCTTGTTTCACTGTACCGGCGAGAGATGGACGCAATCGTCGAGCGCGGCGGCATACCCATCATTTTTCAAAGCGCGCGCATGCACGGCAAATCGCCGCGCGAAAAGATCCGTCTCTATGCCGACATCTGCCGCGATTACCCGGAAGTGCTCGGCTTTGAACTGGGCCGGATGTTTGCGCCAAACGGCGAGATTTTCGACGCAGAGACGGTGCGCGGCCTGATGCAAATTCCGTCGCTCACGGGCATCAAGCACTCTTCGCTCGACCGCATGCAGGAATTCGGCCGGCTCGCGATCCGCGATGAAATGCGGCCGGAATTTCGCATCTACACGGGCAATGATTTAGGCATTAACATGATCGAGTACGGCTCAGACTACTTGCTCGGCCTGGCCGCTTTTGCGCCGGAGAAATTCGCTGAACGCGATCGCCTGTGGGCAGCGGGCGACGTTCGTTACTACGCCCTCTCGGATGCCCTGCAACATCTCGGCAACATCGCCTTTCGCGCGCCCGTGCCGGCCTACAAGCATGCGGCGGCGATTTTCCTACACCTCACGGGGAAGATTCCGTCACCGCTCGCGCATACGCAAAGTCCACGGCGCCCGCCGTGGGAAGCGGAGCTGCTTCGCGACTGCGCGACCCGACTCGATCTGCTCTAAATCAAAAAGGTTAAGTTCGCCGAAGGAGATTTGCGTTCGTGAGTATGCCCGCCATTATCGCCGCGCTTCACACGCCAAGACGATCAGACGGCGCGCTTGATCTGATTGCGCTGCGCGCTAATCTGGCGCATGTGCTGGCGCAGCCGATCAGCGGAGTTTGCATTAACGGAGCTTCCGGAGAGTATTGGATTTCAACCCTGCGGAAAAATGGTGCTGCGCGAAACGCTCGACGCCGCGCATCATCGCTGCTCAGTTGTTTGCGGCATCGGCGGCGTGACCTTTGACGCCGCCGTAGAGCTGGGCGCAGGGCGCTCGCCGCCGGCGCCGACAAGTGCTGTTGCCGCCTCCGACAAATTCCGACTATACGGTTGGCGACATCGGGGATTTTTGCGTGGAGGCCGCGCGCCGCATCGGCGCCCCTCTGTGGCTTTATAGATTGCGCGCGCACCGCGCCTCTTTAACTCCCGAGAGCGTGCTGCGCATCATGGCGCGCGGCGGAAGCGACGGAATCAAAGACAGTAGCGGCGGCCTTGAGATTCTTGAAGCGCTCACGGTACAACCGCACGGCCGAAGCGCTGCGCGCATCTTAGGCGACGATTCTCTGTTGCTCGAAGCGTTGCGGCGCGACTTGTGCGATCAAATTATCTCAGGCGTCGCGGGCGTGTTGCCTGAGTTGTCGCTGAGCATCTCGGAGAGCTTTCATACGGCGGACTCGGCGAGCACCGCACGGCGCTTCGCAGAGCTCGCCGAGTTGATCGCGCGGCTCGACCAATTTCCCGTACCCTGGGGACTCAAATTGATCGCAGAGCTGCGTGGTTTCGCAGGCGAAGCGTACTTCCCTCTTCCGCTCACCCGCGAGCGGTCAGAGCAAGTGCGCTCTTTTCAAGCATGGTACCAAGTGTGGTCCGCGCACGCGCTCGTCAACTCACGCGCTCTGCGCCAAATAAACGTCGCTCCATAGATGAGGATCATAATGACTAAATCAACTTCCGCGAACGAAGCCATGCGACTTGGAGCTCTGCTCTTCACGCTCATTCTTTTCCCGCTCGCTGTGGGCGTGTGCTTGGCGCAGGAAAAGCGCGATGCGGTGAACCCGAGCAACGAGAAAGGGATGATGCTCGCGGAATTCATTTACTTGGAGGCGCCGTTTCCGTCGTGCCATGCCTCGACCATAGAGCAAACGAAAAGCGGCTTAATCGCCGCGTGGTTCGGCGGCAAATACGAGAAAAGTCCCGACGTAGGCATCTGGATCTCGCGCCGCGATGGGAACGGTTGGTCTCCGGTCGTGGAGGTGGCCAACGGCGCACAGGAAAACGGCGTCAGGCACCCGACCTGGAACCCTGTGCTTTTCCAACCGCGCACGGGGCCGCTCCTGTTGTTTTATAAAGCGGGACCGAGCCCCAGCTCGTGGTGGGGCATGCTGATGACTTCAAGCGACGAAGGTCGCACTTGGTCTAAGCCCCAGCGTCTGCCGGAAGGCATGCTCGGCCCCATCAAAAACAAGCCCATCGAGTTAAGCGACGGCGCTCTGCTCTGCCCTTCGAGCACAGAGCACCAAGGCTGGCGCGTGCATATGGAGCGCACCTCCGACCTCGGCCGCACTTGGCAGAAAACGAACGCCTTAAACGACGGCCGCACGATGAGCGCGATCCAGCCCGCGGTGCTCAAGCACGCCGGCAACCGATTGCAGATTTTAAGCCGCGGCACCGCCGGGCGCGTCGTCGAAAGCTGGTCGGCGGACGGCGGCCTGACCTGGGACGCGATGAAAGCCACCGCTCTGCCCAATCCGAACAGCGGCATCGACGCCGTGACGCTCAAAGACGGCCGCGCGCTCGTCGTCTACAACCACACGCGCCGCGGAAGAAGCCCGCTCAACGTCGCCATCTCCAACGACGGTCACACGTGGCAATCGGCGCTGGTGCTGGAAAACGAGCCCGGAGAATACTCATACCCCGCCGTCATCCAAACCTCCGACGGACTCGTGCACGTCACTTACACCTGGAAGAGAAAGCGCATCAAACACGTGGTGGTAGACCCGCAGAAGTTAATTTTGCGTCCTTTAAATTGATATCAAACAAAGAACTTACGTTCCGCTGATTTTATTTTGAGATTG
>JBBJMB010000365.1:0-3153 GCA_037719755.1 Pyrinomonadaceae bacterium | reverse complement strand
CTGCTCACCTTTGCGACTTCAATTGTTTCATCACAAACGACAATTGCGAGCGCGGCAGTAAAGTGTACGTGGTTGTGAGCCGGCTTTTTTGGCCGATTTTCAACACGCTGAGAGGGCCAAGCATTTCCAATTCGACGTATGCGTCCGGGTCGGGATTGGTGTAAACCTCGGCGCTTGAGCCTTGATCGGGGTACTCGCCGCGGGGGTGCAATTCGCTGTCTATCTTGAGTAATTCTTCGGCGCCCTGCCAAAGCAGCGTCGGGGAAAAGGCGCCGATCTTACAGCGCAGCGTTGGCGACCGCGACAGCGAAACAAATCCGTCGGCGACGCGCAGATCCGGCGGCAAGTCTTTCGACTGATTAACGTAGCCCTCCAGGTGCCCGGGCCGTCCAGGTTTGACGGGCACATAAACTCTCTCGGGATCTTTCAACTGGGTGATCGTCCACACGCCGATTTTCACAGCCTCGCCCGACACTTTCTCAAACACAGTGGTGACGCGCATCTGCGCCGCGCGCGGCGCGAGAGTGATCAAGCGGCGCGCGCGTATGCCGTAGTGCGGATCGACGGCGCCGACGAGCTCAATGGTGTGACCGCTCACGCTGGCCATCGCCGGCATTGAATCGAAGCCCGTTGGCGGCGGCCATGCGCTTTTAGCGATCCGCGGCCAATCGGATTGCGGCGCCGGCCAAGCTTTATCGCCGCCGAAGTTCATCCACTTTTCTTCAACCCAGGCGGGCGCTTTTACCTCAAGCACCGCCATTTCCCAAAACACTCCTGCCGCGCCCGGGCGGCGAAACTGCATGATGCGATTGACGGCGGGCACAATCACGGCTTCGATTAATCCGTTCGAGATGACGAGCGCATCCTTCCAGCCGTGATAATCAATTTTGCGGATGCTCACGGGCGCGGCCTGGCTGCGCTTGGCCTGCTTGGCCGCGACCGACGCTTGCGGGAAAAGCGCGAGCATTAGCAGCGGCGCGTAACGGAGAAAACTCATTCTCATAACAACTCCTCGGAAGAGAGTGACAAGTGACTTCAAGGAGTGACAAGTGACAAGTGACAAGTGACAAGAAAGAACTTGCTCTCTTTCTGTCACTTGTCACTTGTCACTTGTCACTTTCTTCCTCAATACCTTTGCGGCGCTCCCGTGACGGCGCGGACGGTGTCGCGGGCGATCAGGAGTTCTTCGTCCGTGGGAATCACGAACACTTTGAGTCGTGCGGCGTCACTGGTGATTTCGCCTTCGCGCCCGCCCGTGTGCTGCGCGTTGCGATCAGCGTCGAGTTGCACGCCCATCCACTCCAGGCCGCGGCAGATGTGTTCGCGAATCTCCGCCGAGTTTTCGCCAATGCCTCCGGTGAAGATCAGCGCGTCGGCGCCGCCGGCGGCCGCCAAATACGCCCCGATGTATTTGCGGGCACGATAGCAGAAAAGTTCAATCGCCAAAAGCGCGCGGCGGTCGTTGTGCTCGTGCGCTTCGTCAAGCAGTTCGCGCATGTCGTTGGTTAAGCCGGAGATGCCGAGCAGGCCCGACTGCTTGTTGAGCAGCGTCTCAACTTCGCGGGCCGAGAGGCCGTCTTTGGCGGCGATAAAGTCGACAATCGCCGAGTCTATATCGCCCGACCGGGTGCCCATCACGAGGCCTTCGAGCGGCGTCATGCCCATCGACGTATCCACCGAATCGCCGCGCACAATAGCGGCCGCGGAGCAGCCGTTGCCGAGATGCATGGTGATGATATTGGTTTCGTCGCGCGGAATCTTTCGCAGTTGGCGGTAGCGGTAAGCGACGTAGCGATGCGATGTGCCGTGGAAGCCGTATTTCCGAATGCGGTGGCGCCGGTAAAGCTGATAAGGCAGCGCGTAAAGGTAAGCGTGCTCGGGCAGAGTTTGATGAAAGGCCGTATCGAAGACGGCGACCTGAGGCACGCCGCCGCCGAAGACTTCCCGCGCGGCCGCAATGCCTTTGATGTTCGCCGGATTGTGCAGCGGCGCGAGGTCTATGCAGTCCTCTATGCCGCCGAGCACATCGTCGTCAATCAAAACCGAGTGAGTAAAGCGCTCGCCGCCGTGCACCACACGGTGGCCGACGGCGTGCACATCGGCGACGCTGCGGATACCTTCGATCCCTGACGTTTCGCTCCAGGCCCAGCGCAGGATCAGTTCGACGGCGGCGCGATGATCCTGAGCGGCGCCGTTTGGCGCAGTGGAGGTTTGCCTGCCGCGATCAGCGTAATGATGGCTTCGCCACCGATGCGCTCGATTGTGCCGCGCGCCAGACGGCAATCGGAATCACGTGCGATCATTTCCAGATCGGTCGCGATGAGTTGAAACTTAACCGAAGAACTTCCGCAATTGACCACCAAAACATTCATCAAGACCTCCGCGCCTCGGCAGTGAGCTTCGCTAGCTCAAGCGTGACAATTTTTCACCGATCTCCATCACACGCGCTCGCAGGCGCTGCTCATCCACGCCCTGGACGATGCCGTCTCTGTAGACTTCCCTGCCCGCCACCACTGTGAGCACCACATCTCCGGCCGACGAGGAAAATCAGGGCGCCCGTTGGATCATAGACCGGCGTGTGATGCGCCCCTGTGAGCGAGACGATGGTGATGTCGGCCGCAAAGCCCGCGCGCAAAGCGCCGATGCGATCTTCCATTCCGAGAGCTTCGGCGCCGCCCCAGGTGGCGCACGCAGCGCGTCTTGTGCCGTCACTTCGTAGGCGAAGCCTCTGTCGTCGCCAAACCATTTGACGCGCGACAACAGCATCGCGAACCTGGCTTCTTCCAGCAGATCGCAGGTGTTGTTGCTCGCCACCGAGTCGCTGCCGAGACCGACCCGCAACCCTTCACTGACAAATTTCGCAAACGGAGCGCTGCCGTGCCGCAGCTTCGCGTTGGACTTCGGGCAGTGGGCCACCTTCGCGTTGGTGCTTTTGATGATGTCTATATCTTGGTCGTCAACGTTGATGCAATGGGCCAAAAGCGGTTGCGCATAGAGCACGCCGAGGCGATACAAATACTGCACGGATGAGACGCCCGGCGTCAGCCACGCGATATTGCGTTGCCGCAACCCTGCGGCGAACGGCCCGCTGCCGCTCAGCATCAGTGTTTTTTCGGCCGCGGATTCCGCCGCGTGAATCATCACCGGCAGGTG
>JBBJMB010000070.1:0-13117 GCA_037719755.1 Pyrinomonadaceae bacterium | reverse complement strand
TGGAAAGCGAATCGGGTTTCTCCCCCTCCATGCTCACGGCCCTGGGCGACGCGGCCGCGCGCAGAAATAATGAAATTAATTAAACCGAGAGTCATCAGTTGGCTTTACCTCTGCGCCCCTTTGCGTCTTCTCTTTGCGCGCTTTGCGTTTGAGTTAAGTCAGACTTAAACGCAAAGCGCGCAAAGCGAGGACGCACAGGGGCGCAAAGATAGTTCAATTCATAATTCTGATTAAGTAAGCATGCAACAGCAACTGGGGTGGCCCCAAACGATTTGGATCGTCCGCCACGGCGAAAGCGCCGGTAACGTCGCCCGCGACTTGGCCGAAGCGGCGGGTCATCCGGTGATTGATCTCGCGGCGCGAGATGTCGACGTGCCGCTGTCGCCTTTGGGCGAGCAACAGGCCAGGGCGCTGGGGCTTTGGTTCGGCGCGATGCCGGGCGAAGAGCGTCCGACCGTCGTCCTCACTTCGCCTTACCTGCGGGCGCGCCGCACCGCCGAAATCGCGCTCGCCGCGGCGGGCCTAGACCGCAACCAAGTGTCATTTGTGCGAGACGAGCGGCTGCGCGAAAAAGAGTTCGGCATCTTTGATCGTTTGACGAAAATCGGCGCGCAAGAGAAATACCCGGAGCAAGCCGAAGTCCGAACTTTGTTGGGAAAGTTTTACTACCGGCCTCCGGGCGGAGAGAGTTGGTGCGACGTGATGCTGCGCTTAAGAAGCGTGATTGATACGATCACTCGTGAATACGGGCGTGAGCGCGTGCTTTTGTTTAGCCATCAAGTGGTGGTCAATTGCTTTCGCTATTTGTTCGAGGAGCTGAGCGAAGAAGAGATTTTAGCAATCGATCGCCACACGGAGATCGCGAACTGCTCGGTCACCGCTTACGAATACGATCCGCGCGCGGGCAAGCGGGGAAGCCTCGCCTTACGCCTCTTCAACTTTGTGGCCCCGCTCCAAGCGGCGGGCCAAATCGTCACTACCCGTCCCGATCTGCCGGTCGCGTTGAAGTAAGACGTTTCTCTCTTTGCGTCTTCACTTTGCGATTCTTTGCGTTGAGGTCAGTCTGACTTAAACGCAAAGAAACACAAAGAGAAGACGCAAAGAGAAGACGCAAAGAGAAGACGCAAAGAGACGCAGAGGAAGAAGATTCCGCTTGGCTCAGGTTTCGTACGCGATTCACGAGTTTGTGAGTGTGATAAACTCCGTCGGATGGCAAGCTTTCAAATACTAAGAACTGTGCGAACATTAAGACTGTGACCCAGGCGATCATGTTGGACGGTGCGCTGGTGGCGGAAGAGATCAAGCGCGAAGTGAGCGAGGGCGTCAATCGTTTGCGCCGTGAGCACAACATTAAGCCGTGCCTCGCTGTGGTGCGAATCGGCGAAGATCCGGCTTCAATCGTTTACGTGCGCAACAAAGTGCGCACCTCCGAGGCGCTCGGTTTGCGCTCAGAGCTGCACGCTTTGCCGGCGGAAACTACGACCGAACAGTTGCTTGCGCTCGTCAATCACTTAAACGAGCGCGACGATGTGGACGGCCTTTTGGTGCAGCTGCCGTTGCCGCCCGCCATCAAGGCGCCGCTCATCCTGCAGCAAGTCGCCGCGGCGAAGGATGTCGACGGTCTGCACCCGCTGAACGCGGGACGGCTCGCACTGGGCGAGCCGTGTCTTGCGCCCTGCACGCCGGCCGGCATTATAGAGCTGCTCGAACGTTCACACATTAAGATGAGCGGGGCGCGCGCGGTAATCGTCGGCCGAGTAATATCGTCGGAAAACCGATGGCCCAATTGCTTTGCAGCGCGACGCGACCGTCACCGTCTGCCATTCTCGCACCGTTGATTTGGCCTCGGTCACGCGCGCCGCCGATATCTCATTGGGCCATCGGCCGGCCGGCCTTATTCGCGGCGAGCACATCAAACCTGGCGCAACGGTGATCGATGTCGGAATGAATAAGGTCACGGATGTCACGCAAGCCGCAACGCTTTTCGGGGAAGATGCGCCGCGCCGCATCAAGATCATTGAGCACAAGGGTTCAACCCTGTCGGCGACGTGCATCCATCGGAGGCCGCCTCGATTGCCGGGTGGCTGACGCCCGTGCCCGGAGGTGGCCCCTGACCGTGGCGATGCTGATGAAAACACGCTCACCGCGGCCATCAACCGGCGGGGTTGAGTTTCCATTCGGGCGCTTGACTCTCAAAGCTTCTTTCTTGCGGGATACTTTTAGCACATGATTCGCGTGGGGTTAACGGGCTCAATTGCGGTCGGCAAAAGCTATGTCGCGAGCGTGTTGGCGCAGCTCGGGTGCTATGTGATTGACGCCGATACAATTGCCCGCGCTGTGGTTGAGCCGGAACGGAGGGGCTACGCCAGATCGTCGCCGCCTTTGGCGAAGAGTGTTGCAGCCTAACAATTCGCTTGACCGGCGTAAACTCGGCTCAATTGTATTCAGCGATCCGGACCAGCGTCTGCTGCTCAACCGGATTCTGCATCCTTTGATTATCGCCGCGCAGGACGAAGAGATGCGCCGCGTTGCGCTCTCCGAACCACACGGCGTGTGCATCGTTGATGCGGCGCTGATGATCGAGAGCGGCGGCTTTCGGCGTTTCGACACATTAATCGTGGTTCATTGCCGCGATGAGATTCAGCTCACACGCTTGATTCAGCGCGAAAGCATCACCAATGACGAGGCGCGACGGCGGATCGCCGCACAAATGCCCCAGGAAGAAAAAAAGCGTTACGCCAACTACCTCATAGATACTTCTGATGGTTATCAGGCTGCGCGCCAACAAACAATTGCGGTCTTTGGCGGGCTCAAAGCATTGAGCGCCACCCGTCTCGATGCGGTCGGGCCTTAGCTTTTTGTTCGGCCGCCTTGCTGGCGCATGATGCTGGCGCATGATGCTGGCGCATGATGCTGGCGCATGATCGCGAAGTTAGGTTTGATCCGATGACATTAATGCTTCACCATCGCGTTGCCGAGAGCAGGATTGCCCGTCAACCGGCAAAATCAAACCGACGGTTGCGCCTGGCGTCCGCGGCAGGGCTGTCTTTGATCGCGGCGCTGTGTGCAAACTCTTGTTTCTCGAATCGTCGCGTTGAGATTTATTACGGCGTGACAGCGCCGCCGCCGACGGAGGAGTTCCGCTGGAGCGATGGCGGTTTGCCGAAGTCGTTTGATCCGGCCCGCGCCGCCGCGGCGCCAGAGACGGACGTGGTGCGGGCTTTATTCGAGGGCCTCACGGAGTACGATACGCAGACGCTCGTGGTGCGCCCCGCGGCGGCCTCCCGGTGGGAGGCTTCGCCCGATTACCGCGAGTGGACTTTATGCTGCGCCGGGATGCGCGCTGGACCAACGGCGATCCGGTCACGGCCGCTGACTTTGCGCGCTCGTGGCGACGCGTGCTGGATTAAAGGGGCGTACGCCGCACGCGGATCTGCTGCGCGACATTGAAGGCGCCGATCAACTTTCGGGTTTTGCGGAATCATCAATTAATTCTTTCGGCGCGCACGCGGTGGATGATTTTACGTTGCGCGTGCGGTTGGTGCGCCCGAACGCAAACTTTCCGAACCTCGTCACCCACACGGTTTTTCGGCCCGTGCATCGCGCCGACAGCGATCTTACCGTCTCTCCTTCGGCGCACATTGTGACCAACGGAGCCTTTCAATTTCATGAAGCGACGCGGGAGAGCGTCACGCTGGCGCGCGCCCCAAATTATTGGGACGCCGAGCGCGTGCAGCTCAGCCGGGTCAAATTCTTAAACGCGCCCGATACTGAAGAAGCGCTGGCGCTTTACCGCGCGGGTGAGATTGACGCTGTGACGAACGCGAATCTGGAGCCGCTCGCCGTCAAGCTGCTCAGCCCCTACCGGGATTTTCGCCGCAGCACGTTCGGCGCGCTGGTCTATTACGAATTCAATTTGCGACATCAGTTTTCGCTGATCGCCGCGTGAGGGAAGCGCTCGCCATCTCCGTCAACCGCGCCAGGCTGTGCGCCGATGTGATGGACGGAGCGACTGAGCCGGCCGAGAGGTTTCTGCCCAGTTGGAGAAACGAAAGCGCATCGCCATCGGGCGTGCCGCGGCTACGCTATGATGCGGAGCGCGCGCGGCAATTACTGAGCGACGCCGGCTATCCGGGCGGCAAAACTTTCCCCGCCTCAAACTGCTCGTCAATCGCAACGAGCAACAGCGCACGGTGGCCACGGCAATCGCGGAAATGTGGCGGGCGACGCTTGGGATTGAGACGGAACTCGACGTGAGACCTTGGGACGAATATGGGCGGCAATCAAAAGCGGTGACTTCGATGTCGCGCGCCGCCAATTGGTTTTGCAAACCACCGAGGAAATGACCAACTTGCTCAAAATGTTTGAGCCTGCGGTCACGCAGGATGCTACGGAAGAATCAAGCGGGGAGCAGCCGGAGCGCTTCAGCGCTGACGCCGAGCTGCCAAACGCGTACGCCGCACCGCCGCAGCCGAAGGGCGAATTCGCCGGGTGTTTCGCCGGAGAACATTTTAAGTGAAGAACAAGCGCTCGCCATCCTGCCAGCCGCGCCGATCTATTTCTCGTCGTCATTTTCTCTCGTCAAACCCTACGTCCGGGGGTTTCATGCCAATTTGCTCGACGCGCCCGCGCTCAAAGACGTGCGCCATGATCGTACGCGCTTGACGGAGCCCACTCCGCGGGCGGTGATCTGGGAGACCGGCGATTAGCGCCCAGACCCAATTGGAAGGATGAAGGCGGAAGGATGAAAGCTGAGGATCAAAGATTTAAAAAGTTCTTTGGCCTTAATTTTCATCCCTCATCCCTCATCCTTCATTTTTCCGAAGGATGTATCTTGAAAGGGAAGCGGGCGCGTGTTAAGTTTCCTCGCGGCCCGGCGAGCGAAGTCTTGAGACCGGGCGTGCGCCGCCCATTTGTGCGATCTTCTTTTCCGTCCTTATTGTTTGTCGGCTTTCGCTAATGAGCGAGCCCCCGGAAGGTTTCCCTCACAGAACAGCTCCGCATCGTTATGAGATTCATGAAGCGCTTGCAGCGGATGGAGATTGAAATGTGGCACAGGCTGGAAGCCTGTGTGCGCGTCAATCAGACACAAGCTTCTAGCTTATGCTACCTTACGAGTGGGTCACACAAGCTATATGTCAGCCACACCAAGAAGTGGATGTTGTCAGTACGGCCTGCTTAAGCTGGGCGGGTTTTGCGAGCGCCGCAACCCGCCCGCTACCGCAGGCGGTACTGACCGTGCGTCTCAGACGCAGTCGGTATCTTGGTGTGCGCGGCATATAGAAACTTGTGCCACGATGATGCTTTTCTCGACTTGCGTTGCGCTCAGTTTATTAGCCACCGGATGCGGGCGCGCCAGCGGCAATGCGCGCGAGTTTTTCGGCAGGGTTGAGCCGCCCGAAGACCAAGTCCTACGCTACGTCTCCGGCTCTGAGCCCGAATCTCTTGACCCGCAGTTGAGCACAGGACAGTCTGAGGCGCGCATCTACCTGGCGCTTTACGAAGGACTCATCGAATACCACCCGGTCACGTCGCAGCCGATTCCGGCCATCGCCGAAACGTGGGATGTCAACGCGGATGGCTCCGAGTATATTTTCCACTTGCGTGCGAACGCCCGCTGGACGAACGGCGAACCGATCACCGCCCATGATTTTGTTTACAGTTTGCGTCGCGGCCTTTCGCCCGAGCTGGCCGCACGCAGCGCCAACATGGCCTATTACGTCAAATACGCGAAAGGCTACAACCAAAAAGGCGCGTTTGTGCGTGACCCACAGACGAAAGAATTTTTGCTCGCCAGCGCCGCGTCGGAAAAGACGGTTGCTTTGGCACCCAAAGCGAGCGCCCGGCACAGCTCTGCGGTTGAAGCCGAAACTGCGTTCCACCGTTTCATTTCCGGGCCGCCGCGATTAATCGTTTCCGCAAACGCCGCAACGCGCGGAGAAGCCGCGAGTCAAAACCCCGCGCTAAAACAATTGCTCGACGGCAAAGAATTTGTTCCCGTGGCGGCATCTGACATCGGCATTGAGGCCACCGATGATTACACGCTGCGCATCACGTTGACGCAGCCGGCGCCCTTTTTCTTAGGCATGATGGCGCACCAATTCTTCAGGGCCGTTCCACGAAAAGTTGTTGAGCAGCACGGCATCCATTGGACGCGAACTGAGAACATCGTCACCTCCGGGCCTTTTCGCGTGCAGTCTTGGAAGCCGTATGATGAGCTCGTGGTGGTGAAAAATCCTCTGTATTGGGACGCCGCGCAAGTCAGACTCAATAAGATTCGTTTTTACCCGCTGGACGACGAAACGGCGATGCTCAATCTCTACAAGGCCGGCGCAGTGGATGCGACTTTCAGTCACTCGGTGCCCACCGGTTGGGTCGATTCTTTGCGGCCGCTGAAAGATTACATGGATGCGCCCGAATCGGCGATCACCTTCGTCATGGTGAACACCAAAAAAATCCTTTGAGTGATGTGCGCGTGCGGCGCGCGTTCAATCTCGCGATTGATAAAAGGGCGCTCGCCGTTCACCAGCGCACGGTCAAGCCTCTTTACGCTTTTAGCCCCGAAGACATCTTCGCCCATTACCCGCAACCGCCAGGGAGTGGCTTTGACCCGGAGCGCGCCAAAGCGTTATTGGCGGAGGCCGGTTACCGCGACGATGGCGGCCATTACGATGCGACTCGTTTTCCGACAAGCGAAGTCGAATACACTTACAACACGTCAGACAAAAATCAAGGAGTTGCTGAAGTTCTTCAAGCGCAGTGGAAGCGCAATCTCGGCCTCACCATCAATTTGAAAAACATGGAGTGGAAGACGTTTCTCAGTTATCGTTCGCGCGGCGAATACAAAGGGTTCGCGCGGGCCACCTGGAACAGCGATTACATGGACCCGTTCAGCTTTTTGAATATCTTTGCGGCACCTGCGGGCGATAACGGCACGGGATGGTGGGATGCAGATTATGTGCAAATGCTTGACGCGGCCAACCGGAGCATTGATCCGCAACAGCGCTACGAATTGTTGGCCCGCGCCGAAGCCTACATGCTTGACGCGCAGCCCGTTCTTCCGCTGTACACCAACACCACCAATTTTGTGAAAAAGCCTTACGTCAAAGGGCTCTATCCGAACCCCCTGACTTTGCATCCGTGGAAGTTTGTTTACATCGAGCCGGACCCGGCCAAGTGGGACCGCGGCCTGCCGGCGATATCTGATTAGCGAGGCGAGCGATGGGATCGTACATCCTGCGACGTTTAATCGTGACCGTTCCGATGGCGCTCATCGTGATTACGCTGACCTGGGGCCTGATTCGCCTCGCTCCGGGCAACTTTTACATGAGCGACAAAGCTTTGCCGGCGGCCGTCGAGCGAAACATCAAAGAGAAGTACGGCTTACATAAGCGCTGGTACGAGCAGTACGGGCGAATTATGCTGAGCGTTCTCTGCGGCGACTTCGGCACGTCTTTAAAGTATGAGGGCCAATCCGTTAATGAAATTCTGTGGCGCACGCTTCCCGTGTCGGCCACGCTCGGACTACTGGCGTACGCGCTGGCGCTCATCGTCGGCATCTTCGCCGGCACGCTGGCCGCGCTCAAACAAAATCATTGGCCCGATTATGCAGCGATGACGCTCGCGATGCTCGGCATGTCGGTGCCAAACTTTGTGCTCGGGCCTCTGCTGGTTTTAATTTTCTCGCTCACCTTGTTTTGGCTGCCGCCGGCGCGCTGGGGCGGCACTCCGAGCTGGAACCTGGTGCTCCCGGTCATCACCCTGGCGGCGGTCTACGTGTCTTACATTGCGCGGCTCGCGCGCGTGGAGCTGCTCGAAGTGCTGCGCTCGGATTACATTCGCACGGCGCGCGCCAAAGGCTTAAGCGAGCGCCGCATCATCGTGCGGCACGCGCTGCCGGGCGCCCTGCTGCCTGTGGTCTCGTTTACGGGCCCCGCCCTCGCGTTTCTGATCACCGGCGCGGTCGTCGTCGAGCGCATTTTCGCGCTTCCCGGCCTCGGCAACTACTTTATCAACGCCAACCTCAATCGCGACGAGCCGCTGATTATCGGAATTGTGGCGTTCATTTCTTTGACGGTGCTCATCTTCAATCTGCTCGTCGACATCGCCTACGCGTACCTTGATCCGCGCATACGGCTGCAAACGCAAATCGTCAACAGAGGCTGATCATGCCGGACGGACAAAGCACGCAAGGAAAAGAATCAAAGCGCAGGCGGCTGTTTGCGAACGCGTCGCCCGGAGCAAGAGCGTGGCGCCGGCTGGCGAAGAATAAACTTGCGGTGATGGGTCTCGCGCTAAGCTGCATCATTGCGCTTGCCTCGCTCGTCGGGCCGGAAATTATCGAGCGCACGACCGGCTACACTTATGAGTATATGCCGCGCGACCCGCAGCTGATGAAATCCTTCGCGCCGTTTACCGGCCCCGACAATTCATTCTCCTGGCAACATCCGATGGGCACCGACAACATGGGTCGCGATCTGTTGGTGCGCGTTCTGATGGGCGGGCAGATCTCGCTGATGGTCGGCGTTGTTTCAGCCACGGTCTCGCTGCTGATCGGCGTCTCCTACGGGGCCACGGCCGGCTATGTGGGGGGCCACATCGACGGCGTGATGATGCGCATTGTTGACGTGCTCTACGCCATACCTTACATGATCATTGTGATCGTGCTGCTGAAGTTCTTTGGGGGCAGCTCTTTTTTCAGCGGGTACGGGCTGGCGGCCGGGGGCAGTGAATTGATCTTGCTTTTCGTTGCTTTGGGGGCCGTGTCGTGGCTGACGATGGCGCGTATCGTGCGGGGGCAAGTGATGTCTCTCAAGCATCGGGAATTTGTGCTGGCCGCCCGAGCGACGGGCGTGTCAACACCAAAGATTATTTTCAAGCATGTGGTGCCGAACACGCTCGGCCCGGTGATCGTCTACGCCACGCTGACGGTGCCGCAGGTGATGCTGCAAGAATCGTTTTTGTCGTTTCTCGGCTTGGGCGTGCAAGCGCCGCTCGCGTCTTGGGGCAGCCTCTCGGCCGAAGGCATCCGCAACATCGCGATCTATCCCTGGCAATTGATCTTTCCCGGAATGACGATGGCGCTCACGCTCTTTTCGCTCAACTTCCTCGGCGACGGCCTGCGCGACGCGCTCGACCCGCAGACGCGGAAGTTTTAAACATCCTCTGCGATTCTTTGCGTCTTGTCTTTGCGATTCTTTGCGTTTAAGTGGGTCTGACTTAAACGCAAAGAATCGCAAAGCGAAGACGCAAAGAATCGCAGAGAAGACATAAGGACATAATGAGTATTGATCCGGACACCGTGCTGCTGTCGGTGAAAAATTTGAAGACCTACTTCGACGCTGAGGGCGGCCCGGTGAAGGCGGTCGACGGCATCAGCTTCGATGTGCGGCGTGGTGAGACGCTCGGGATTGTCGGCGAATCCGGCCCGGAAAGTCCGTCACCAACTTGTCGCTGATGCGGCTGATTCCGCAGCCGCCGGGCCGCATCGTGGCGGGCGAAGTGCATTTCAATCAGCAAAGTTTGTTGACGCTGCCTGATCGTGAGATGCGCCAGATTCGAGGGCGCCGGATGAGCATGATCTTTCAGGATCCGATGACCTCACTTAATCCGTTTATGCGCATCTCGCGGCAGTTAACTGAAATCACAGAGCTGCACTTGGGCCATAGCAAAGCAAAGCCCGCGCGCACGCCATTGAAATGCTGGAGCGCGTGCACATACCGGATGCGCGCGCGCGCATCGACAGTTACCCGCATGAATTCTCGGGCGATGCGGCAGCGCGTCATGATCGCGATGGCCCTTTCGTGCGAGCCGGAATTGCTGATCGCAGACGAGCCGACCACCGCGCTTGACGTCACCATTCAGGCGCAAATATTGGAATTGATGGATTGAAGCGCGCCACGAACACCAGCGTGATTCTCGTGACGCATGATCTGGGCGTGATCGCCGGCATGGCCGACTACGTCGTGGTGATGTACGCCGGAAAAGTTTTGAACGTGCGCCGACGCGACAGCTTTTCGCCAGGCCCGCGAATCCGTACACGCAAGGGTTGCTGTGCTCCGTGCCCGACCCGACCGCCGAACACGAAGAGCTTTACCAGATTCCCGGCTTGCCGCCCGACGTCGCGCACCTTCCGCCGGGCTGCCCCTTTGCCGAACGCTGCGAACGCGCCGAGAAGCTTTGCGCGCGTGAATTTCCTCCCTTCGTGCAATTAAACTCCGACCATTTTTCACTTTGTCATTTCGCCGAAGAAGTGTTTCAACAATCCGGGCGCGCGAAAAGCGAAAGTAATTCGACGCCAGCTACGTCAACCCAACTTTAGCGGGCAAGCACCAGCCGAGTGATGATCACACATACGGAAATATCACACGAAAATCCAACTGACGCCGCCGCCATTTCTGCTGCGGCGGCTCCGGCGCTGTTAAAGATTCGCGAGCTCAAGGTGCATTTCGATCTCGGGGCGGAAAGCTGTGGGGAAAGCTTTTTGGCGGAAGCTTGGCGCGGCGGGGCATCGTCAAGGCCGTCGACGGCGTTTCTTTGGACATCTACAGGGGCGAAACGCTCGGCTTAGTCGGCGAATCGGGCTGCGGCAAGTCAACGCTCGGGCGGGCCATTTTGCGGCTCACCGCTCCGACCAGCGGCGACGTGTTTTTTCGCGATTGCGAGCTGGCCCGTCTTTCTCGTCGTGAAAAGCGACGACAGAGAAAACACATGCAGATGATTTTCCAAGACCCTTATGGCTCTCTTAATCCGCGCATGACGGTGCGTCAAATCATCTCCGAGCCGCTGGCTACATTCGGCATCGCACCGGGCGCACAGCGAGCGGAGAGAGTCGGCGAGTTGATGAGGATCGTGGGCCTCAGTCCGGACTTCCTGAGCCGCTATCCGCACGAGTTCTCCGGAGGACAAAGGCAGCGCATCGGGATCGCCAGAGCGCTTGCCGCGGAGCCGGATTTTATCGTAGCGGACGAGCCGATCTCAGCGCTTGATGTTTCGATTCAAGCGCAGATTATGAATTTGATGAGACGATTGCAGCGCGAAAAAAACTTGACTTACCTTTTTATCTCGCACGATTTGCGCGCCGTGCGGCACGTCGCCGATCGCATCGCCGTCATGTACCTGGGAAAGATTGTTGAGCTCGCGGCCGCGAAGATTGTGTACGACGAGCCGCTGATGCCCTACACCAAGGCGCTCATTTCGGCCGTGCCGCTGCCGGATCCGGAAATCGAAGCTGCGCGTGAGCACGTGATTCTCAAAGGCGATGTGCCCTCGGCCATCAATCCGCCGCCGGGATGTCACTTTCACACCCGCTGTTTGTTTGCCGTAGAGGCCTGCCGGCAAGTCGTGCCGCCGCTCGTCGAAATCAAGCCCAATCACTATGCCGCCTGCATCCGCATCAGCCCCGAACAGCCGCACATCGAACACGTCGCCCGGGAAGAAGCCCCGGGCCTCGCGAATCTCACTAAAGCCACAGCGAGCGGATTAAACTCTGAAGCTTCGCTCCGTCTTTTCTTGTATCTGACGCGGTGCCAGCAAAGCGCATATCCGACAATCTTCTCGATTGTCGCTGACGCTCTAGAGAAATCAAGCTACGCAGCTTGGCATGCACGAGTCAATCGAGAAAATTGTCGGACAGGTGGCCACATCATCGAACTCACTTTACGTTGAGTTACTCGCTTTCGCTTTGCCTCCGGATAGCTGACTGTGGTGCGAGTCGTACAATAATTACCGGCATCACTTGCTTTGCGCTTGACGACGCTTCCGAATGGTGGCGCCTAATCCAGCTAATCCAGTGCCGAGCAAAAACACCGTTGCTGGCTCGGGGATCGGCGCGGCATCGCGTAACAAGAATGTTCCTCCCACTGTGAAAGGCTGTTGATCCCCTACAAAGAAAGCGCTCAAGGTCACACCTCGGAGTGTAAAATCCAATAACCCTGTCCGGCCCAGATCATAGGTCAGCGTCGGACCGTCAAAGAGAAACAAAGTGTCCAAAGTTGGGGTAATCACGAGCTGACCCGGTTGCGCAACCGTCATCCCAACACCCTGGATCGACACGGATCGCGGTAATGTGAACAAAAAATTGTCGGAGACGGGCCCGCTATTGCCTACGCTGAAAAGGCCGGCCTGGAGGTCGGCGCTCAGCGGTACAAAAGGAGTCAGACTTAGGCTAACCCTACTGGAGAACAGACTGACCGTATCGGCCAGCCCTGTGAATGAAGCCTCTCCTAAAGAGACGGTAATTGTCTCAGCCCGCACAATCGGTGAGGAGAGAAAGCTGAGCAGCACGAGCAATGAACAAATTCTAAGGAAGCGCATGAGCATCACCTCTTACCATGAATTTTCAAAAGACTGATGAGGAAAACGGCGCCAGCGCAAGTTTTGAGGCTAGCCACGGCGGCGAGAAATCGCAATCAGTGTGCCAACCCTCATGTCACCGCCCAGCGGATGCTTACTGTCGCGGTAAGTAAATGAAAACCTTAGATACTTTCGCAGGTTGAGGGTTAATTGAAAGGTTCGTCGCTTTTTGAAAGGCGAGTCCGACATGTACACGAAGGTATAACTTGCAGTATACAAATGTGCACTGCAAGGTAAGGAAAATAAAAAAGATTCACGTGAATATGGCCGGCGGCATCTCTGTGAGCCAGTTGTACGAGAATTGTAACGTTCGTTCGAGAGCGTTTTTAGTCGTCAATTCTACTCCGGCGAGTTGATGCTTCCGGCGGTTCGATTATCCGCTCTTTCTCAAACCTTTTATTCAGACGAAAAAGGGCTTACCTATCATGTACCCAAAGCTCAGCGCTTTAGCAGGCCCGGTTAAGGGTGAGAGCTTCACTCTGGCGGAAGACAGTTTCGCGATTGGCAGGCAGTCATCAAATCAATTGAGCCTAAAAGACACAGCGGTGTCGCGGCGTCATTGCCTGATTACCGCAACCGGGGAAGGGCATAAACTAATTGACCTGGAGAGTCATAACAGCACCTTCATCAACGACGTGCCCGTCAAAGAGCGCACGCTCGAACACGGCGACCGCATCAGGGTCGGCGTCTCTTTGTTCGTTTTTCTCACCCACGAGGATGAAGCCCAGCCAGCTTTGCAGGAATTGAATCTAGATGATCAAAC
>JBBJMB010000364.1:0-3163 GCA_037719755.1 Pyrinomonadaceae bacterium | reverse complement strand
AAAAGCTGCCAATCATTGATCTGCGCCTGCATCGCCAAAAGCGGCACCATCGGCGCGGACAAAGCCTTATCGACGATCACATTGACCACGCCGTACAGTTGCTGCCCCATGTAGAGCAGCGATAAATCGCCGGCGGGCGACATCGAAGTCAAAAAGCGATCAACTAAAGGATCGGTTTTATAATAAGCCGTGCCGAGCAAAAGCGGACGCAAACGCTGCCAAGCGGAAATCATCGTCGGCGATTTAAAGACGCCTTGACCGCGCGCTCTGCCACGTGGCCGCCAACCCAAACCGGGCAGCAGCCACGCGAGTTGTAAACCCATGCGAAGAACCATCGCCCACGCGGCGGCCGCGATGCCGAAGCGCCCGAGCGCGAGCGCTAAAAACAGCAACGCCGACGCATTAGCGATCAGCGCGGAAAGCTCTGTCCACACGAATTTTTGGCGCGCGTGATAAATCGACCACAGCACGGAGACAGCAGAGGTGAAGATCATGCCGATCAATTGAATTCTCGTGAGCTTGATGGTCAACGCCTGAGCCGCAGTCGAAAATCCCGCACTAAAAGCGACACCCACCACGGCGCGCTTAAAAAAGCGTGGCGGCGATCACAGAGAAAAGCCCGCCGATACCTAAAAGAAATCCCAGCCGCTCCTGCGAAAGGCTGTTTCGTTTTCCGTCGTCGCCAAAAGCGGCACCAGCACGTGCGTCAATGAACTGCTGGCCACGCTTAAGATCAATTGCGGAATTGCCATGCCGGCAAAGAGCGCGTCCGTTTCGAGACCCACCCCGAGGCGGGTGACGACGTACCACTGGATCAGCAACGTCAGCAAAGTTGCTGCCGGCCAACCAAGCGAGAATCAACGTCAGTCTCATGGATCTTGCTGGTCACCCGCAGCAGCAGCAGTAGCGGGCGACTAACCGAGTCAGGTTCAGAAGGTCAAGTTATGTATGCGCGTAACTAACTTCCGGCAAAGTACCACACGTCTCGCAAACCGTGCAGATGCTATACTCCAGCGCTCAACAAGAATTTTCATGTCTGGAATTATATAAAAGGCTTTGCTCTGTGCCCTTCGCATCTTCACTTTGCGTTTCTTTGCGTTTAAATAACACCTACTTAAACCAAAGAAACGCAAAGTGCGCGAAGATAAGTTAAGAAAGGGGATCGATCCAAGTGCCTCGAACTTTAATTGGAATAAGTTTTCTCATTTTGTTAACCAACTTGTCAGCGACTGCCCAGTTGTTAACCAACTTGTCAGCGACTGCCCAGCAGAAGACTTTGGACAGCATGATTGATCGCGATCTGGCGTCGCTCGTCGCCACCTACAAAATGCTGCATGCCTCTCCCGAACTTTCACATTATGAAGAAAAAACATCGGCCTTTGTGGCGAAGGAGTTGAGAACTCTCGGCTACACCGTGACGGAACGCATAGGCAAATACAAACGACCGGAATGGATCGGTTACGGCGTGGTCGGCGTGCTCAAAAACGGCGCGGGGCCGACGGTGCTGGTGCGGGCGGACTTGGACGCTTTGCCGGTGGAGGAGAAGACCGGACTTTCCTACGCCAGTAAGGTCAGAGTAAAAAACGAGGCGGGCCAAGAGGTCGGCGTGATGCACGCTTGCGGTCACGACGTTCACATCACCGCGCTCGTGGGCGCGGCGAAGATGCTCGCGCAACTCAAAGACGAGTGGCGCGGAACGCTCATCTTAGTGGGCCAGCCTGCGGAGGAAACCATTGACGGAGCGCGGGCGATGCTCGACGACGGATTGTACGACAAGTTTCCGAAACCCGATTACGCCATCGCGCTCCACGATCACGGCTTAATAGCAGCCGGAAAGGTGGGCCAAACGCCGGGCTTCGCGCTGGCCAGTTCGACCTCCGTGGATATCACCGTGCGCGGCGTCGGCGGTCACGGCTCGACGCCGGAATTTGCGAAAGACCCGATCGTCGTCGCCGCACAAATTATTCTGGCGCTGCAAACAATTGTCAGCCGTGAGAATTCGCCGCTCGACCCGGCGGTCGTCACCGTGGGCACCATCCACGGCGGCACGAAGCGCAACATCATTCCCGAAGAAGTCACTCTCCAGCTCACCGTCCGGGCCTACAAAGAAGAAGTGCGACTAAAACTTCTCGCGTCAATTGAGCGCATCGCGAAGGGGACGGCCCTGGCCGCCGGCATCCCGCCGGAACTCGCGCCCATTGTGAAGGTGAGTGAAACGGAATCCCCGGCCACTTACAACAATCCGGCGCCGACCGAGCGGCTGAGCGTTGCTTTTCAAAGCGCTTGGCGCGCAAAATGGGTGAATACCCGCAGATTATGGGCAGCGAAGACTTCGGGCGCTTCGGTCTGGAGGGAAATCAAATTCCCACCGTTATCTTTTGGGTGGGCGCCGCCGACCCCGTAAAGTTTGAGGAAAGCCGGCGCACCGGAAAATCCCTGCCGGCGGCCCACTCGCCATTGTTTGCGCCGCTTCCGGAACCGACCATCCGCACAGGAGTCAAGGCGATGACGGCGGCCGTGTTGGAGTTGATGAAGAAGTGACGTCCAACTCTCTGCGTTTCTCTGTGTTTAAGTAGGACTGACCTAAACGCAGAGAAACACAGAGACAAGACGCAGAGGGACACAGAGAGAGAGAAAGATTGCCGCCTCAGCCCGTTGGCGTCATGCCGAGCACGATGTCGAAGCGCGCCGATAGTTCGCCCACGCGCGATTCTTTGAGCGGAGCAAAGTCAACCATCACAGAGTCGCGCGCCTTCGGGTCTCTGATTCCCCTTAAAACGCCGTCACGCTCGTTGCCCGCTTCTCCTTTGACGTAACACTGCGTGGTGAACTTGTCTTGCCCCTTTAATTTAACGGCAAAATGAATGTGCGGCGTGCGACCCGGGTATGGCACCGGCTTGATGGTGCGAAAATAATATTCGCCGGTCGCGCCGGTTAGAAAGCGGCCGAACCCTTGAAAGTTTGCGTCTCGCTTTTGCGCGCCATCGCTGCCGTGATGAAGGTACACGCCATGATTGTCGACTTGCCAAATTTCCACCGTCGCATTTCTGATCGGATCACCGCGACCGTCCAGAATGCGCCCGCCGAGGTGCGTCACCGCGCCCACGGCAGGGGTCATCAAATCGTTGACCACCAGCAAATCATTATCCGTATCGAGCGGCAT
>JBBJMB010000363.1:0-3168 GCA_037719755.1 Pyrinomonadaceae bacterium | reverse complement strand
CTCGACTTTCGGGTTCTCACGTGTCTTCGGAAGGGGGTTCAACAGGAGAGCGCTCATGAGCAAGCAGCAAATGGTGGCGGCCCGCCGCAGATTTCTCGCCGGGGCCGGTCTCGGCCTGGCGGCGATGATGATCAATTCGCGCACGCTTTTCGCAAGCAACCTCCAAGCTTCTCGCCCGCTCCGTTTGGGGGCCGGCAAGCACACGTACGAATGGATTCCGAACTGGGCCAAGCTTCCGGCCGGAGTGGAGCTCACCAATTGCCACGGCGGCATCGTCGTTGATGCGCAGGGCCACATCCTGGTTAACACCGACACGGACAACGCGGTGATGGTCTTTGACGCCGACGGCAAATTTGTGAAGGGCTTCGGCAAAGACTACAAGGGCGGCTCTCACGGCATGATGATCCGCAAAGAAGGCAACCAGGAATTTCTTTACCTAACTCACACCGCCCGCCACGAACTGATCAAGATCACCACCGACGGCGAACTGGTTTGGACGCGCGGCCACCCGACTGAGCCCGGCGTTTACGCTGCGGCAAGTGAATACAAACCGACGGGCGTCGCCTTTGCTCCGAACGGCGACATCTTTGTCACCGACGGCTACGGCAAATACTGGGTTCATCACTACAACTCGAAAGGCGGTACATTCGCTCGTGGGGCAGCATGAGCAGCAGCCCGGCAAAATGACAATCCCCATCTGCGTCGACGCGCCGCAAAACTCCATCGTCGTTGTCGCCGACCGCGGCAACAAACGCCTTCAAACTTTTACGATGGAAGGACAGCACATAGGCTTCGTCACCGAAGACATGCGCCTTCCGAGCAACATGGATCAACGCGGCGGCGAAATAGTGGTGGCCGACCTCGCCGGTAAAGTGACGATCCTCGACAAAGACAACAAAGTCATCGCGCACCTCGGCGACAACACAGACCCCAAGCAGCGAGGCACCAACAAGATTCCGCCGGCCGAGTGGACCGCAGGCGTCTTTATCGCGCCCCACTGCCCGCGCTGGGACAAACAGGGCAACCTTTATGTTCACGAATGGATGCTCTCGGGAAGAATCACTAAATTGCGCAGAGTGTGAGGAAGAAGCGACTTTATGAGTAACAAGTGACAAGTGACAAGTGACAAGTGACAAGAAAGAGAAGAAGCTCTTTTCTTTCTTGTCACTTGTCACTCGTCACTCCTTAAGTCACTTGTCACTTCCTTAAGGAGACGGCATGCGGTTGAAGTTGTTGGTTTGCGGCGTTTGGCTTGCGGCGCTTATGGCGTACGTGTTGGCGGGGCGTTTGCCGGCCGTGATTGCGATGGCCCAGGCGGAGCAGACGGTGGACTTCCACAAGGATGTGATGCCGATCTTCGAGGCGTCGTGCAACAACTGTCATGCGGGCGCGAAGGCGAAGGCCGGGTTGCGGCTTGATGCGCGGACGGCCGCGATGCAGGGCGGCGTTTCCGGTAAAGCGATTGTTCCGGGCAATAGCCGTGAGAGTTTGCTGCTGCAGCGCGTGCGCGGCGAAGGCGGGGCGCCGCGCATGCCGCCCGGCGGACAGCTCACCGAAGAGCAGGTCAGTAAGCTTGCCGCTTGGGTCGATCAAGGCGCCGCGTGGCCTGAAGAGAGTGCAGTTGAAAAAAGCGTTGTCGCTGCTTCGCAATCAACTTCTGAGAAAGTTGATTTCGTGAAAGATGTGCAGCCGATTCTTCAAGCTTCTTGCTACGCGTGCCATGCGGGCGCCCAGCCGAAAGCCGGATTGCGCTTGGATGCCAAAACTCTCGCGATGAAGGGCGGCATCTCCGGCGTCGCGATTGTGCCGGGCAAGGCCGCGGAGAGTCGGCTGATTCATCGCGTCGAGGGGCTTCATAATGAGCCGCGCATGCCGATGGGCGGCGAGCCCTTAAAGCCCGAGCAGATCGCCAGCTTGCGCCGCTGGATCGACCAGGGCGCGGCGTGGCCCGATGACGCTTCGGCGGCCGACGCGAAAATCGAAACCCACTGGGCCTTTGTGACGCCGCATCGAGCGGAAGCTCCCGCAGTTAAAGACTCCGCATGGATTCGCAACCCCGTTGATAACTTCGTTCTCGCGCGTTTGGAAAAAGAGAATCTCAAGCCTTCGCCCGAAGCCGACAAGGCGACGCTTTTGCGGCGCGCCAGCTACGACCTCACGGGGTTGCCGCCGACGCCCGCCGAAATTGATTCGTTCTTGGCCGATCAAAGCCCCAACGCTTATGAAAAGCGCGTCGATCAATTGCTCAGCAGCCCGCATTACGGCGAGCGTATGGCGATGGGTTGGCTGGATCTGGCGCGCTACGCCGACACGCACGGCTATCACATAGACAGCCACCGCGACATGTGGCCCTGGCGCGATTGGCTCATTAAAGCCTTTAATCAAAACAAGCCCTACGATCAATTCACGGTCGAGCAATTGGCCGGCGATCTGCTTCCCCAGGCGACTCTCGATCAACAGATCGCGTCGGGCTTTAATCGCAACCACATGATCAACTTCGAGGGCGGCGCGATTCCCGAGGAGTATCAAGTCGAATACGTGGTTGACCGCGTCGAAACCACCTCGACCGTGTGGATGGGCCTCACGATGGGCTGCGCGCGCTGCCATAACCACAAATACGATCCCGTCACGCAAAAAGACTTTTACCGCTTCTTCGCTTTCTTCAACACCGTCGCGGAGGAAGGACTTGACGGCCGCACCGGCAACGCCAAACCTTTCCTGGCGCTGCCAAGCGATCAGCAGAAAACCCGTACGGCTGAGCTTGAGGCGGCGATCAAAGCCAAGGAAACCGTTCTGGCCGATAAAGAAGTCGCGCCCGGTCAGGAAGCGTGGGAGAAAAGCTACACGGGTAAAATCGCGAGCGCAACGCGCGAAGGTCTGATCGCACATTACGAGCTCGACGGCAGCTTTTCGGACATCTCCGGCCGCTACCAGCAAGGCCGCATGCTCAAAGGCGACCCGACCTTCGCGGCCGGGCAGGTCGGCCGGGCGGTCAGCTTTGAAGGCGAGTCGCAGGTCACGCTCGGCGACGTCGGATCATTTGAGCGCGGCGATGCTTTCAGTCTTGCCGTGTGGCTGCGGCCTTCGAGCAACACGCCCATCGCCGCGCTGCAAAAAATCAGCGACGCCGACGAACGCCGCGGATACGAATTGCTTTTCGATGATCTC
>JBBJMB010000069.1:0-13226 GCA_037719755.1 Pyrinomonadaceae bacterium | reverse complement strand
CGTCGAGTCGACTAAGGTTTGTATCCAGTAAGTTCCGGCTTCGTTGAAAACAACGTTTACGAAAAAGCTGACGCTGTCTGAAGTGCCCCCATTTAAAACCTCAAAGCGGGTGGGCTGGGAGACAACCACAGGATATTCTTTGCTGGGCGAAAGGATTCTTACTTCCGACAAATGAGTGCCGTTCCCGCGCCAGTGCTGAACGACCGCGAACTTGAGCAGCGAGACGGGCAGTTGCTGCACCATGATGTTTTGGAAAACTCCCATGAATGAAAGCTTGTTGCCGACTTCTAAGCGGACGTCATCGCAACAAAGCAAATAAACGAGCTGTAATGAATCGTTTGTTTTCGTCATCTTTATCGAGGCGCCTTCTCCGCCTCCTGCGCCGCGCGACTCGCCACCGCGACTTCAGCTTCGAAAAATCGCTTCGGGCGCGTGGCGTGGCGCTCAAAGCCGGCACAAACGAGTCCTGCGCCGAACGCTTCGGCGAACGCAGCGCGAACCGGAGCTGCTCGCGCCGCGCGCCGCCGCATCAAAGTTGACGAGGGCGAGCCAATCCGAAGGAATTTCGATTGTGGTTGCGGGTGGTGAGAGAAAACGCGCGTCCTCGCCGCCCGCCAGCATTTTAGTGCGCGTCGAATTCAAGTGCCAGTCGGCAAACAAGCGATCACTATCAAGACCAACATCGCCGCCGGCGGAAGCGTAATCGGTGCCGTAAAAATTCGCGGCCATGCTGCGCACCACAACGCCGAGGCGGTTAAGATTAAAGTGAGCGTTGCGCGCTTGCATCGGATCCCACGTCCAGGCGATCAAGTTGATGCCTTCTGACATCGCACGCTGGCGCTGTGCCCACTTGAGTCGAGCGCCGACGCCGCGGTTTTGATGAGCAACAGAAATCGCCATCATGTGAGAATACCCGATTACGTCTCGTGCCGCAGAGCGATCAAGTGCAAAACGAATCCGATGAGTTTGCCTTCGTGAAAAGCGCCGAGCACCCAACCCCCGGTCTTACGTGCCACAATCAAATGCCTGCGCGGCGAAATTTCCAAGTCCGGAAGTTTGAAGGCTTCACGTTGCAGCCGCGTGCATTCATCGAATTCTGCGATTGACGTGCACTCACGTATCACGACCTGCTCAGACACCGCATCACCCTCCAGATTCCAGGCCAAATTCTGCCCTCAAAACCTGTCGCAACGACTGCTTCTGCACAAACGCAATTTGCCAGATCACGCACCACATAAAATCTTAGGCGTCACAAACTTTGTCACGGTGATGAGCGTGATAACAAAGCACGGTCGTTGCGCTCTGTTAAAGACTTGCCGGAAAGTCCAGACACACGCTTAGTCCGCACTCCCCGGCGCTTTCAAGTCGCATGCGGCCGCCAAGAGCATCCACCAAGCGGCGCGCAATCGAAAGGCCGAGTTCATTCAGGTTAGTGCCCGCCGCTCCCGGCTCCATCGCATCCATGGATTCAAAGACGGTTGAGGGGTCCGCGATCCTCTCTCCTTCGTCTCTGATAATCACCGCAAATCGATGCGCCTCGGGACGTGTCGCGCTCACGAAGATGTTTTGTCCGGCGCGCTGCGGCGATGGCGTGTGCTAAAGTTGTAGAACACTTGCCGCATTTTGCCTTCGTCGGAAACGATGGGGCAAGTCGAGCGCCGATTGACAGTCGAGCAGAACTTGACGTTTGCGCGCTAGGCGAAACCGCGAGCACGACTCGCGCAACGTCTCGCGCAATGAAAATTCGTGCAAAAACATTTCCGTCCGACCCGCCTCAAGTCTCGACAAATCGACCAGCTGTTTTAAGCTCGACTGCAACTGCAAGCTGACGATTGAATTTTCTCGCAGAACCGCTGTTGCGTTCTGTGAGGCGCTCTTGGTCAAGCAGGATCTCGGCAAATCCGAGAATGGATGTTAAAGAGGCAATTCGTGCGACATACGCGCGAGAAAAAGCGACCGGTAAAGCGAGACGCGCTGCAACTGCTGGTTGGCGTCTTTGAGCGCGACGTTGCTTTGTTCGAGTTCTTCAACGAGATGTTCGATTTGCCGACGCTGTTCATGGATCGCTTTCACCCGTTGCGCGTTTCCGAGCGCGATCGTAAGCGGTTCGGCTATCGAATGCGTCGATCGCCTCACCGAGCAGGATCGGAGAAGATGCCATCGCGACGAGAATGCCCACGGGCGTCGCCTCGCTCGCGTATAGGCACGCCGATGCCGCAGCTGAGGTTAGCTTCCGTAAAAACACGCCTGAGCTTAAGCGTTGATTGATCTCGTCCGGAAGGTGTTTTTGATCGAGCCAGAGCGCTGCTCTTTCTGCATTTGCGACCGCCGCGCCAGCAGCGGCGGCGCGCGCGCCTTTTCTTGATTCAGGTTTTCAGATGTGTGCGTGAAACTCACGCAGAGGCTGTTCGGCGCCATGACGCATGAAAGTAATAATCGTACACAGGTCCCATTGTCGAAGCAGTATGTCTGAAAAGGCTTGGCATATTTTTTCATTGGAGTCGTACACGCTCGGGGCGAAGATCTGCGTGTGGAAGAATCCCACGATGTCGGCGCTCAAAGACTGAAATTCTTTTAAGCGCGCGGCCGCGTCGCCTTCCGCGCCGGACGGCTGCCAAGTTTGGAACTCTTGATGCTCCTTTAATTTCCTCATAGTGCTGCCAGGCTTGTGCCAACAAAATATTGCAGAAATTTGCGAAATGAGCCGAAGTTATGATGAGTGCAGGCAATATAATTGTGGCCGGACGTGAGTGTCAAACGCGGTTCACGTAGGCACCATCAAGTGATGTGTTATGATGCGGCCGCGGGCAAGGACGTCTCTTGTCGGCTTCCGGGAAAGACTGAAAATGAAAAACGCATGCAGCATGCGCCGCTCAAGATGCACGGTCAAATCGCCGAACAACCAATCGCTGAAATCATGCGAGCGCTCAATGCGCGGCAACTGTCGGGGGCGTTGCGACTGCAACACGAGCAGGTGCAACCGAGCATCTACTTCAAAGCCGGCGACATTATCTTCGCGATCTCGAATCTTCGCGCGTTAAGGTTAGACAATTTCCTCCGACAATTAAATATTTTTCCCGAGCAGCGTCTCGCGGAGATTTTAAAGAACAGTCAATCGGAGGTGGATTTCGGCTTAAATTTGATTAAAGCAAATTTGATCGATCAAGCAGGATTAAGCCAGATCTTCGAGCGCCGGACGCGACAGATCACCAGTTCCGCGCTGCTGCTGCCCAAAGGAGAGTGGAAGTTTGAGGCGTCCGTTAAGCCCACACAAAATGCCCATCCCGGGCTTGATCTCTCAGACCTGTTGCTCGAGGTAGGGCGTCGATTGCCGCTCTCGCTCATCAAGAAAAGTCTTTTGGCTCACGAGGAAAAACTGACCCTCAACAAAAAGGCGCCCTTCAAGCCCGGCCTTGACCTTCGTCCAGCCGAAGCCCTGGTGCTTTCACGAACCGACGCCCCTGTCTCGGTCGCTGACATCATCCTGCTCACCGGCCTCGCGGAGGCCGAAGCGTTGCGCTCGGCGTACGCTCTGTTGTTAGGCGGGCTGATCGAGCGAGAAAAGTGGCCGGAGGTTTTGGAGTCTCAGAGCGCCGCCGAAATCGAAAACGAGAAGCTTAAAAAAGCGGAAGCGCAACCAACCGCGCCCGCCGCCGAACAAGGTGATCGCCACACGCCGCACACGCCGGCCATAGACGACGATGTTAGTGAGCAAGTGAGAGCGCAGGAGCTCTTCGCTCGGGCCCAGGGCGAAAACCATTACGAAGTTCTCGGCGTCGACCGCGACGCCGACTCCCAAAAGATCAAGCTCGCTTATTACGACTTGGCTCGCAAATATCACCCCGACCGTTTCCGTCAACGTCAGCAATCGGCCGTGCGCTCGCGCATCGAGATGTCGTTTGCGCGGATTCGGGAAGCTTACGATGCACTCAAAAAGCAAACCACGCGAGCTGTTCAGTCGGGCTTCGAGTCGTCGAATGATAATGCAAATGTCAGCGCTCAGGGCGCGCCTCGGGAGGCAGTGACCACGCCCACAAAGCGGCCCTCGCCGCTTTTCACTCCGACGCCGGTTGAGCAAATGGCCGAAGATAAATTTCAGCAGGGTTTGGTGGAACTCCAAAAAGGCAATGAGGTTTTGGCCGTCGCGCGTCTGAGCGAACGGTGCAGCTCGCGCCGAAGCAGGCGCGTTACCACGCTCAGTATGGCCGCGCGCTCGCCGGCAACGCTCAGACCAGGCGTTTAGCTGAAGCGGAGTTGCAGGCGGCAATCACTCTCGACGAGCGAAACATCGATTACCACATCTCGCTCGCCGAGGTTTACCGCGATCTGGGCATGAAACGGCGCGCCGAAGGACAACTTCAGCAAGCTCTGAACATTAGCCCTCAGCGCGCCGATGTGCGCAAGCTGCTCGACATGCTGCGCTCCGGGTAGCGCGAGCATGTCGAGCGGAGATAAAGAGGATGGAGTGAGTCGGTGGTCAACTCAAATGCCGAACTTTTCGCTCAGATAAATATGGCTGTTACCGGAACAGAGCTCACTAAAAATCAAAAAATAATAGAGGACGTCTTTTTGAAGATCGCCGAGTCGGTTGACGCCTTCGAACAGTACCGGCGCCCGCACGCCGCGCGCATCGCCGCTCTGGCCGACGAAGCAGCGAGGCTTTTCCATCTCGGCTCTGAAGATCGTTTTGCACTGCGAATTGCTGCCTCGCCCATGACTTCGGCGAGCTGGCGATGAAGCGCGATTACATCAACCGGCCGGAACGGCTCAGTCCAGAAGATCGCCTCGATTTGGCGCGGCACCCGGTTCTTGGGGAACAGGAATCCGCGCAGGCCGGCGCCGACCGCGGCTCGCAATTGCTTGTGCGCTGGCATCACGAGTGGTGGAACGGCAACGGGTATCCGGATTCACTTTACGGCGAGCAAATTCCTCTGGCCGCTCGCATACTGCGCGTCGCCGATTCTTACGCGGCGCTTACCGACGCTCGGCCATTTCGCTCCGCGCACACCGAGAGCGAGGCTCGTCAAATTGTGGCCGCAGGGGCCGGGCTCGAATTTGACCCGCGAGTGGTCCGCGCGTTTCTTTCACTCGCCCCGATCAACTCGCAATCATCATCCGAGACATCCGATGAGGATCGCCCTGTGTCAGACATGAGTCATTCGTAACCGCCTCTTCGGCATTCACGAAGTCGACGCCGCATCTGAGGAAATCGAGAATGCATCCGTCTTCGCGCGCAGATGTTTCCTACCGCTGGCTCGGGTTTGAGCTCAGCGTTTTGCGTCGTTTGAAATTTCGTTCGGTGGCCATTCCGTTTGCCGGGGAACCGGGACTGGAACTGTCGCTTAAGCGCTGGGGAATGCGCGTGACCACCAACGACGCGTTCCACTGGGCTTGGACCAAAGGCGTATCGCTGGTTGAAAATAATGCGGAACGACTCGATGCAACTGACCTTGAGATCGTGCTTGAGGATGCCTACGTGCCGAGGCATCGCCTGAGCAACCCGTCACTCAAGCGCTGGTTCGGCGAGCCGGATGCGTGGTGGTTTCAACGTGCGCGAGAATGTTGAAAAATTAAGCAGCCCCGCTAAGCGCTCGCTCGCGCTCGCGCTTGGCATGTCAGTCGGCGACTACATCTTTTCCTTTGATGAAGAGACCGGAGAGTACCGGCTGCCTCTTTCGCGGGTATTCTCGCGCCTTTGGGAAGCGTCGCCCGCCGCCATCGACAATCGCCATTTGAATAAATGCACTCATCAGGAGACCCGCATCTTCCTGGCTGAACAAGACGTTGACTTGTTGTTTTTGCGCCTTCCTCGCCCGCCGCGCGATGCGCAGCGCGTTTGGCCGCGCACGGCTTGGCGCGAAGAGTGGGTGCGCGGCGATGATTCTTTTTGGCCGCAACTGGCGGCGGCGGACGCCGGCGGACTTGGCGCGCCGGTTGAAACGAAACAGCAATACCTGTTTTTTCTGCGCGAGTTTCTTGAGCGAGCGGCGCATCTGCCGACCTGGGCTGTGGCGCACACAGACAACGAGTTCGTCTCGACCGACGAGTTAGTGGAAAGTATCCGCAGCGTGCGCCGCGTCGAAACGATTTATACGAAAGACTTCTCTGAGCTGACGGGTGCTCGCGCGGCGATTATCACGACGGCTTGAGACAGATACCCCTCGACCCTCAATCATCAATTCGCAGAATCCGCGCACAAAGCTTTCACGTGAGCCCTTACGCTTCCGCCCAGCGTGCCCAGATTGTAGCCGCCCTCAAGACAAGAGACGATGCGCCCGGCGCAAGTCGCCTGCGCCCAATTGATGATCGTACGAGTCATCCCGACGTAATCGTCATCCTGCAGCCGCAACTGACCGAGCGGGTCGCTTTCGTGAGCGTCGAAGCCGGCCGAAATTAAGATCAGGTCGGGCTTTAAATTAACGCTAATTTCCTCCACAGCTGCGTCGTACATGCGCACGTGCTCGCGCGCCGGCGTCTTGGCGCGGACCGGCACGTTGAGCGTGGTGTTGCGCCCGCGGCCGATTCCGGTTTCGCCGCGGGCGCCGTTCCCGGATACCAGGGGTATTGATGAATTGAGAAGAAGAAGACGGAAGGATCGTCGTAGAAGATTCCTGCGTGCCGTTGCCGTGATGCACGTCCCAATCAACAATTGCCACCCGCTCCACCTCGGCGTAGTGCTGCTGAGCGCAACGAGCCGCAAGCGACTGTTGAACAGGCAGAAGCCCATCGAGTGTTCGCCGGTCGCATGGTGGCCTGGCGGGCGCGCGGGCACAAAGGCGTTCCGCACCTCGCCCCGCATAACCGCGTCAACGCCCAGACAAGCGCCCCCGGCGGCACGCAACGCGGCATCAGTCGACCTCGGCGACACGGTCGTGTCGGCGTCAAGGTAGCCTTTGCGCTCGCTGACCGCTCGCGCCACCTGCTTGAAATGTTGCGAGGTATGACACGCCCGGACGTAGCCGCTCGGTGCGGCGGGCGCTTCCATTTCAACTAAAAGAGGTGAGCGCGGCGTCTTCGTTGATGACCTTCATGATGACGGCGTAACGTTCTAGCGATTCCGGATGATTCGGACCTGGATCATGCTCTCCGTAAACCGGATGATGAATGAGAGCTGTCTTCATAGTTGAAATTATGCTGGCTTGGGAACCTGTGACAAGTAAAACCTTGTTCTTTCTTGTCACTCGTCACTCGTCACTTCATTAATACCCTTCCGTTTGTTGCCGGATATATTCGTCAGTCTCTTGTTCACTGGGCTCGCGGTTTAACTTGTCGCGCAAACGATTCCTCATGTACTCACGCTCGTGGCGCCCCACATCTTCCAGAGAATCATCTTCCTCTCCGGCCGGCGCCGGCTCTTCCTTCTCCGCTAACAACTGTGCCCAGATGCCAAAAGTGTGATTTGCAGACGTAGGTGTTATTGCCGCAATCATACGATTTCTCCCATAAAACTTACTGAAAACAGAAAACGCTTCGGAAGGATGAGGGATGAAGGATGAAAGCTAGGGATAAAGGATTAAAATAAGTTCTTCAGTCCTTGTTTTCATCCTTCATCCTTCCGCCTTCATCCTTCCGAACCGGCTTCTGACGCGTCGAACTTAAACAAACCGGGCGGTCGCCTCTTCAGCTACCGCCCGGAAGGGGGAGAGGACTTGATGCCGCATCACTTACACTTGGAGAATCCGCAATCCCGGCAAAAGTCGCATCCGGAAGCGTGCTCCAATTGACCGCGGCATTCCGGACAAACGCTGATCAGCGTGCTCGCGCGTTGTCCGCTGCTTGTTGGCGTCGCGAAAGACGCGACGTTCGCCACCGCCTTGCCAAGCGCGCGCGCCGAATCGGGCTCGCCTTTTAGCCGACGGTTCGTCATCATCACGCACTCGGCGACCGCCTGTTCGGGGCTTGTTAATAACCGCTCGTTAAACCACACGGCGTGCGTCCCGGTCACTTTATTAAGGCTGCGCGCCACTTCCGCCACGTCGAATCCGCCGCGCAACATCTTCGAGGCCAAAAGGCCGACGCCTCCGGAGATGGGTCCCGTTGCGAACACTTCCTGAATCATGCGTCCGTCGTGGTTCACGGTCACGTACAAGTTTTGTCCGTCAAAAGGAATCTGCCAGGTGAAGCCCCGCAGTTCGCGCGGGCGCTCGATGCGCTCAACTTTCTGCATCTCCGCCGCTTCCGATTGCCCCTCCGCTACTGCAACCGGAGAAGTTTCTTTGGCTTTGGGCACCGCGGCCAGCGGTTCCACCGTCGCCATCGGCTCGCAGGCCGTTTCCGATGCTTGCTGCTTGGACTTTTGTTCCGTGCTTTTGACGGCCGTCAGCACCTGACTATCGCGCGATCCGTCGCGGTAATAGCTCACCGCTTTACAACCCAGGCTGCGGGCCAATCGGTAAAGCTCATCCACGGATTCGAGCGTGTCGTCCGCCGGCCGTTGCACGTTTCGAGACGCCATTGTCGACGTTGCGTTGCGCCGCGCCGAGCACCTCCACGTGCTGCTTGGCGATATCCATCGCTGCGATAAAGTGCGACGGCAGTTCATCCTGATGCGCCACGACATGCTCTGCCGCGCGGTCGATTGATGCTTGATCGGTTTGATCCACCTCCAGGCCAAGCGCTTCGGCGGCGAGCGTGTGCACGTAAGTGCGCTTGCCCAGCGTGTCTTCCCGCACGTAAGCCCATGAGAAATTGGGCTCGATGCCTGATGAGGTTTCGGCCACCAGCGAGATGGTGCCGGTCGGCGCGATGGTCGTCACCTCATAATTGCGCAGCGTCAGCGGAATTTCGCGCCCGATGCCGAGGTGGTCGTAGATGAATCTGCTGTACAGTTCTTCGTTCGGCTTCAGTTCGGGGAAAACGCCCTTCTCGGCACCGAGCGAGATGCTTGCCGCCCAAGACTCGCGGCGCACAAATCCCATCACCCGATCCATAAAAGCAATCGATTCGGGCGAGCCGTAAGCGATCTTCAATCTGATCAGCAAATCGGCGAAGCCCATCACGCCGAGGCCGACGGGCCGCGTGCGCTTCACCACGTCGTCGATTTCCGGCAGCGGCCACGAGCAAGTGTCGATCACGTTATCAAGGAAGCGCACGCACAGATGAACCGCTTCGCGCAAACGATCCCACTGCACATCCGTTTCGGGGTCATAGAATCTGGCCAAGTCGATTGAGCCGAGGTTGCAGGAGTTGTTAAAATGCAACGCCTGTTCTGCGCAATTATGTACCGCTAACCCGTTTGCTATAAATGATTTAGTGTCGCTTTGAGTTAAATCATAAACATCTTCTATGCCTTTGGAAGTGATCGATTCAACTCGCGCGATAAAACACTCGCGATGAAATCCGCGAGTCAATCTACTTATGGCAGAAACAAGTCGGCCTTGCTTCTGTTCAGTGAGAAAGCCGATTTCTTTGGCGAAAACAGAAACATTTTCTTTGGAGATAGCCAGATCATGTAGAGCGCATCGCTGATACTCTTTTCTACCGCCTTTTCCGTCCGGCAACAATGCACCCTTTGCCGGACGTCGATTGGAGTAAATGCGACTTGCAATACCAAAATTCAGGAGAAGCATTTGCACTTCGGTAAGTAAACGAATCGACTTAGAGGAAAGCCGCACGTCGATTCCTTTATAGTGGGTGTCAAGCACAGTCCCGTCAGCGGAGAAAAGTGCTTGAAGGAACCCTCTTTGCATTTGCTCTGACCCGGTGAAGACTGTCTCCGGCACTTTCAGCTTGCCCTCATTGGAATTAAGGCCGTTTACTAACGCCAAATCGCGGAGTCGCGTAGAAGCAATTCGCGTTTCATTGCGATCAGCGATTATTTGCGGAGCAATCGCATACTGCGTAAACGAACGGGTAGGATCAGTGTAGGGAGCAATCAAATCGTTAACATAAGTTGCGAAAATCGGCGCCAACGCCTGCTCTGTTCCCCAAAAAGAAAGGATGCCTCTTTTATCGGTTAACGTGCCGTCGCCGACTAACCAGCCTAACGTGCGACCTGATTCCAACGAACCGGAAATGCCGAAGCCGCCTTTACGATTGAGAATGTGCACTTTGTCGCCCGGTTTGAGATCTTGCAATGCAACCCAACCTTTGGCGGTCATGATGCGGTGGTTAGCCGTCGCTTTGACGTAGTAACCCTCTTTCGTTTGAAGACGAAAGACGGGCTTGCGCCCGGTGTGAAAAACGCGAGACGCTTCGGCAAAAGTTGGAGCGTATCCGAAGCGCGCATCCACAACCACATCAGGATTTTGCCCCGATTTATATAACTCGCCAACGCTGATCAAACCTCTCTCAGTGTAAACCAGCGTGTCAGCAGTCACGCACGGATTAGTCGCGTAGATCGGCCCCATCGAGTTCATCATGTGATTATGGCGATTGACTTCATCGATATAAATCACACCGGGCTCTGCGTAGCGGTGGGCCGAGGCGACGATCCGGTTCCAGATGTCGGGCGCATAAACCGAGCCGGGTCGCGGCGGTTCCTCACGCGTCAACTCCGCAAAGTCGACGGCTTGAAACGCCGCTTTGTCACGGAAAGTCGCCGTCGAACCGTCGGCACGCCGGTAAACCGCGTAGTTGTCGTCGGCCAACGGATCAAAAATCGGCTCAGTCCAGGGCTCGCCGTCAAATTCCAACTGAAACCACTCATGATTATTCACCGCCTGCATAAACCTGTCCGTCACGGTGACGGAGATATTGAAATTGGTGAGCGAGGTTTGATCGTTTTTGGCGTGAATAAAGCGCAGCAAATCCGGGTGTGTAACGCGCATTATGCCCATATTGGCGCCGCGCCGCACGCCGCCCTGCTTGACCGTATCGGTGGTCGTGTTGAAGATATTCATAAACGAGACCGGGCCCGAAGCGACGCCGTGCGTCGAGCGCACCATCGCGCCGGCGGGCCGCAGCTTCTCAAACGTAAAGCCGGTATTGTGAATCATCGCCATGCCGTGACGACCGGCGGCGTAGGTGTTCCACTCGGCAACCGTCAGGTCGTAGAAATCTTTCTGCTGTGTCGCGGGCTCGACTAACTTGATCTCCATGCCGTACTCGGCAATGCGATTGAGCAACGCGCCCGAGTTATCGTCTTTCTCGCTCATAAGCGCCGCAATACGCTTCAGCGCGTCGCGGTTCGAGCGTCCCTCCGCATCGCAAGACCAGTAGTTTAGTTCTTCAGCGCACGCGCCGCTTTGCCCGCGCATGGTGCGCCCGCGCTCTCGCGCCAGTCCGAGTTTGCGCAAGAGAGCACGCCAAGGTTCGATGTCAACGTGCAGACGTGTTTGCTTACGGCTGTCGCTGTGCAGGCGCGCGCGCCGCGCTGCACTTGCCATGTACACGCCGACTTCTTGAGCCAACCGATTCACTTGCGGCAGCACGCAGAGTTGCACTGTGTAAGTTGTGCTGCGTCCTTTACCGTGCGGTTCTTTTGCGCGCACACGCGGTTGGTAGCCAAGCAACCCGCACAGCGCCGCCAAATCTTCCGCCATTTCAGGGCTCGCTGTTGTATAAGAAGGGCTGCCGTCAGCATCAACGCAACCGTCACCGTCGAGCAGTTCGGCAACGAAAGCTCGGATAACATCGAGCGGCGACTTGGCGATGATCTCCGGTACGCGAATGCACTTGTCTTTCGCACCGAACTTTTGCAAACCGCACGCTTCGAGCATCGCGTGAACGAAGTCCTGCTTCAGCGTTGTCACGCTGTACAAGCCACGTTTATCACGGTGGATTGAAACGTCACTGCCCTGCGCGCCGAGCACCTCACGCGCACGCTCCAGCACATCCGTGGCGCCGGAGAAAAGATGCAAGCGGTATTGCCGCAGGGACGGCACATAACCGAAACTGCCGTCGCCAAGCGTAAAGCCGATCAACCAACCGAGCGCAGCATCCACCTTCAAGTTTCGTACGGTGCGATGCTCATGCCAGCACCAGTAATCATCGGACGCCCGGCGCCAGCACGACATCTCCGGCACTCACCATCGGCGCGCACCTCTTTCATGTCAGTGTCATGCAAACCATAAACGGATGCCAGCGGCTGGTTTGCATTCTGTACGCCCTCGCGTGTGGTCACGGTAATCGGTCGGTCAGCGGCACATCGAATCCAAACGTGCGTCACCTGCCGCAAACCTGTTTCACCTGTCGCCGGATTCATCGAAGCGGTGTTGATTTTCAAATCGCTGACGTCATAGGCCACGCCTGCGCCGCTCGGCACGCCCGCACGACCATCCGCCACAGCGCGATTGAATAACACTTCAATCGGCTCTAATCCGCAGAAAGTCGTCCACACACGCGCATCGCCAGCGATGCAACCTCCGCCTGTTTGATGAATAATGGCGGCATCGGTCGCCGTCTTCATGATGCCGGCTATTGAATCGGGCACGTTGAGCACAAAACAGGCCGCGAGCTGCCCGCCCGGCTTACCCGTTAATGACAAGGCGTGTTAGGCACAAATTCGCGGTTACATAATTCAGACATGGCCGCGTAAACTGATCGCGGGCCACCGGGTCTGATTCGGCGCGGGAACATGCCGACAACGCGACGAACGATGTCTGGCCACTCCTCAACGTTCTTCCTTTGGGTCTTTGAGCGAATAGCGCTTGCTGATCACGCGTCGCGCGTTCAAACCTGTTCTATCGTGCCGCTGCCACGGAAACGGGGCGCTGGCAGCTTCCGCGAACAGCATCCGGTTCAATTACTGTGCTCATCGTCGATGTTCATCTTTCGCGCGGCAAGCCTCGGGAACATGAGGGCGCGCGTTTTAATTTGTTGGTCGAAAGCGATCGCAGCGTGTGGCCGCTAACGGTGCCCTGCAGAAAATCAAATTATCGCTTTTACTTAAGGGGCATCTCAAGTGCGGAAACCCGGCGGTCGCCGCCAAGGGCCCGCCCCTCGCGCAAGCGCCGCCCCGATTTCGGCCTCTCGAGAGGTGGGCAGTATACATATCGGCCTTCCGGGTGTCAATTACAAAAAGCGCAACATGTTGTGGCGACAAATACCTCTAATCCTATAGACTGCGTATCCTGAGAATTAGCATTAAGGATTGGGCGGAGGACATTTTCGAGGCGGCAAAGTTTTTTTGTTGCACAAAGCCGAGCAGTTCAAGGTCTCATGCCTTTCCGCCTGTTTCGACAGCAATGAGTGCAGGCTTATAGACGTGAATTTTAAGATATTTAAGTCTGCTGCGACGAAACCACGCCAAACGGTGCGTTCAGGAAAGTTGACTATTAGCTGCA
>JBBJMB010000362.1:0-3208 GCA_037719755.1 Pyrinomonadaceae bacterium | reverse complement strand
CTATACGCTATGGTAGAATAACTTCAAAGGAAGAAAGTCATGACTGTCACATTAGAACTAAAGCCGGAAGTTGAGGCGCGCGTAGCGGCGCAGACACTCCGGCGATCTTCCCCGAGTGGGAGAAGCTTGTCATTCAGCATCAAGTAACAGGAAAGCCAACGCACGATGCCAGATTGGTCGCCGCGATGGTGGCGCATCAGCTAACACATATTCAGACTTTCAACATCAGCGACTTCAAGTGATACCCTGGCATCACTGCTGTTGATCCGGTGAACGTAAAGTGAAGTGCCAAGTATGTAATAAGTAGACGCCGGCGTCATCCTCTGGATGCATCCTACTCCCGCCTCTAAACAAACATTGAGAAGGTCGCGTGCAATTGAAACCGCTACAGGGACACGCGAAGCGTCGGCGATGCTGATTTAATGAACAGCCCCAAGAAGCCTGGTTAGGCTTTGCTTCTGACATCTATTTTTAACAGGCGCGTGCATTTTTGGCGATGTGCGATAGGTTATTATCCATTCGTTTGTCTTGAATGATGCGAGTTTCTTACACACCACGTTACTACGCTGACATCGGCGAGGATCATGTCTTTCCGATTCGCAAGTTTGAGCTTGTGCGCGAGCGTCTGGTCCGCGAAGGGACGCTGCGGCCTGAGCAGCTTGTTGAGCCGCAGCCCGCGCCAATTGCGGACGTGCTGCTGGTGCACACGGAAGATTACGTGACGCGGCTGCGGGCCGGGGCTTTAACGCCGCGTGAGGTTCGGCGGTTAGGCTTGCCGTGGTCGAAAGCGCTGGTGCGCCGTTCGTTCTTGGCAGCGGGCGGAACGATTAACGCCGCGCGGTGGGCGATGGAGGAAGGCGTCGGGTCGAATCTTGCCGGAGGCACGCACCATGCTTTCCCGGATCATGGCGAAGGTTTTTGTGTTTTGAACGATGTGGCGATAGCGATTCGCGCGCTGCGCCGTGACGGTTTTGTTCGTCGCGCCGCGGTTGTTGACTGTGACGTTCATCAGGGCAACGCGACTGCAACCATCTTCACCGACGATTCCAAAGTGTTCACCTTCTCAATGCACGGTGCGAAAAATTATCCGCTTTTTAAGGCTCGATCATCGCTCGATGTAGAACTGCCCGACCGGACCGGGGACGCCGAGTATTTGCACTCGCTTGCCCTTCACCTGCCGCGCGTCTTTGAGTTTTCTCCCGACATCGTCTTCTACCTCGCCGGAGCTGACCCCTATGAAGGCGATAAGTTGGGGCGGCTGGCGCTGACAATTTCGGGCTTACGTGCCCGCGACGAGCACGTTCTGCGCGCCTGCCAGTCACAACACTTGCCCGCGGTCACAGTGATGTCAGGCGGTTACGCCGCGAACATTAACGACACGGTGGAGATTCATTGCAATACGATTCGCGCCGCCCGCGAAATCTTCGCTCACGTTAGCTCGCACGAGTCGTCAATTCAAAGTGAATGTGACGCGCGACTCCAGACTTCAGATTCCAGACTCCAGACTTAACTCATGGATATTGTTGTCATCGGAAGCGGGTTCGGCGGTTTATACGCAGCGATTCGTTTGCAGGCGCAGGGGCACCGCGTCACAGTTGTCGAAAAGCGCGACAAGCCGGGCGGACGCGCTTACGTCTATGAGCAGGACGGGTTCGTGTTCGACGGCGGCCCGACTATCATCACTGCCCCGTGGCTGATCGAAGAACTGTTCGAGCATTGCGGCAAACATTCCGAAGACTACATCAAGCTCGTGCCCGTTGATCCGTTTTATAACATCCGCTTTGAGGATGGCTCGGTCTTTCATTACAACGGCGACCGCGAGAAGTTATTGCAAGAGATTCGGCGCTTCAACCCCGATGACATCGAAGGCTATCGGCGTTTCCTTGCGGCAACAGAGAGGATTTACAAAGTCGGTTTCGAGTTGATCGACAAGCCGTTTACGCGCTTCAGCGATATGCTCCGCGTGATCCCGGACATGGTTCGCCTGCAATCGCATAAATCAGTCGCCACCTTCGTCAACAGTTTTATCAAAGACGAGCGATTGCGACAGGTCTTCAGCTTTCACCCGCTCCTCATCGGTGGCAATCCGTTTCAGAGCACTTCGATTTATGCGTTGATTCACAAGCTGGAGCAGGAATCGGGCGTGTGGTACGCGATGGGCGGGACGGGCGCGCTGGTGCGTGCGCTCACGGAACTCTTCACCGACATTGGCGGCCAGATGCGGCTCAACATGGAAGTTGCCGAGATTCAGATTGACGAGCGAACGCGACGCGCGACGGGGGTGCGCCTCGCCGAAGGAGAAGTTTTGTCCGCCGACGCTGTGGTGAGTAACGCCGATGTGGCGTTCACTTACCTGAAGCTTATCCCCGCGCGCTTTCGACGCAAGTATACCGACCGCAAGATCACACGGATGCGCTACTCGATGTCGCTGTTTGTCATCTACTTCGGAACCGACCGGAAGTACGAGGAGATCGCGCATCACGAAATCCTGATGGGGCCGCGTTACCGCGGATTGGTTGACGACATCTTTAAGCGCAAGCACCTGCCCGAAGATTTTTCGCTCTACCTGCACCGCCCGACCGCCACCGATCCGTCGTTAGCGCCCGCAGGGTGTGACTCGTTTTACGTGCTCTCGCCCGTCCCGCATCTCGGCAGCGAGACTGATTGGAAGACGAAGGCAGAGCCGTACCGCGACACGATTATCAAGTACCTTGAAGAGCGTTACCTGCCCAATTTGTCAAAGCACATCGTCACCGAGCACCGCATCGACCCAATTCATTTCCGCGACACCTTAAACAGCCATCTCGGCAGCGCCTTTTCCGTCGAGCCGATTCTCACGCAATCGGCGTGGTTTCGCCCGCACAATTTGAGCGAAGACATATCCAACCTCTACTTTGTCGGAGCCGGAACTCATCCCGGCGCGGGATTGCCCGGTGTGATGAGTTCGGGCAAAATCGTCGCGCAGATGATCGGAGAAGATAAAAGAGAGTTGAAAGTTAAAAGATCAAAGGCATAAATAAAGCCAAGCGCTTTTGCCTTTTTACTTTTAACTTTCGCATTGTTTGGTATGTGGAGATTGATTAAGGCACTCATGCTGGCTGTGCTCGCGGTGGTGACACTGTGGGTCGTCTATGAAGTGGTGACCTTCCCGCGCATCCCGCGCCTGCGCGACCATGACCCGGCAACGACCGCTTTGATCGAAGCTCGC
>JBBJMB010000361.1:0-3210 GCA_037719755.1 Pyrinomonadaceae bacterium | reverse complement strand
TTCCAACAACTTCTTTAACCTGATTTCCGTTATCTTTCTTTGTTCGTCAGCCGCAATGCGAAGCTCTAAATCGGCGGCATTGGGAACGCGCTGGCGGCACAGAGCAAGCATCTCATCCGCGCTTTTGCCGGTGGCACAAACAATGAAGATATATCCGAAATTTTCCTCGTACAAACAATTAGCTTCCGCTAATGCGTCCCGCACCGTGTTGGTTGCGGTGTGCGTGCCGGACTGCTCGGCGTGCGACCACTCTGCCGACTGCGCCGGTTGCTGCGGGGCAGTTTGGCGCGCGCCGATCTTGGGATGAGCGGCAAAGGCTTCCAGCCAATCCTGCGGTTCGAGACTCTGCCAGATTTGCGTCGCTTGCTCGACAGCGTAGCAACATCGGTGAAGGGACGCGCCTCGGCCATCAGGCTCGCCCACCTACGCGAACCACAGCAATCCAAAAAACAGTTTTCTGCCGCTTCACGCGGGGCATGATTTAGCCACTCGAATTTTTCGCTCGCGCTCATTCCGAGATTCTACCGTAGAGACGCAAACGGCTCACGCCGCCATCCGGGTAGATGTTGAAACGCGCGTGCGTCACCGCTCCGCATTCGGCGAGTTCATCGGCAAAAACGTGTAGCGTATGAGCCTGAAGCCGCGTGTTCGGTAAAAGTTCTTGCCAGACAAGCGCCTCAAGATTCGCGTCCTTCTCGGCGCGGCTCACTTCAATCGAGCAGCTTTCAGGGTAATTGCCTTTGAAGCGCCATGTATCTACTTCAACTCGCTTTAGGCTGCCGGCAGCGCCCAGTTTGACGATGCACCAATCGTGCCCCGCCCCTCTTCGCCGTTTTGTTTCCCAGCCGTCGCTCATATCTTGGGCGCGTCCGGGCATAATCAAATTGTGCCGGTGACCGTAGAACATATCACTGGCCGCCAGAACAGTCCCGCCATGTTTCACCGCCGCCAAATCAAGCTCGCTTTCGCGGCGACGCAGGGCCGCCCAATCTGGCACGACTACGCCATAAACGCGAAGGCGCGCCACGCCTCCGTCAGGATAAATTTTCAGCCGCAAGTGGGTGACTCGCTGCGCGTAAGTTACGGTAAAACGATTCTGCGCGTCGCACTCTAGTGGCGCTTGCGGCAGAATCTCAATCCACTCCGCGCCCGTTAGTTGCTCAACGTTCGGGTGACCGTCCATCACACACGCTTCGAGCGAGCAATGCGAAGGAAAATTCCCCCGAAAAAACTCGTATCCACGACGACGCCGTGAACGATGCCCGGCACTCCGAGTCGAATGAGACACCAATCAAATTTTTCGTCCAAACGGGGCGAGCGGCGGCGGCGAGTTTCAGCCGTCCATCCACTTGCCCAAGTCAGTATATTTGCCTTCGATGAAGACTGGCGCGCTTGGTTTGAGCAAGTTCTCTTTCGGCGCGAAGAACTCATCATTGGCGTAAAATCACGCCGCCCAAATTCTCGGCAGCTAAATCAATTAGTTCGGTGAAATCCATCATAAATTTCAACTCAAAAGCTTGGAAGCGCTAGATCAGCGAGTTTAAATTTTCAGCTTTCAGGCGAGTTCAATGACATATTAGGCGCGCCCTGCATAATTACACACATCTAACCTAATCATATAAATCGCTATTTTGTCAGCAATGCGCCGGGAGCATTGGCGGCAAACTGCCCTTGCTCGTAAACTTTTGTGCCGCGCACGTAGGTGGCTTCGACGACACCGCGCAAATTCATGCCTATGTACGGCGTGATCTTGTGCCGGAAGTGAATGGCTTCCGGGACAACTTTGAACTCCTTTTCGGGATGCCAGATAAAGATGTCTGCATCGTGACCGCGCGCCAAGCGGCCTTTGCGTTTATCCAAACCGGCTAATTTCGCGGGCGCGTCCGACATCCATTGACTTATCTGGCGCAACCCGAAACCTCGCGCTCGCGCTCCAGTCCACATCACAGGCAAGGCGAATTGTAACGACGCGATGCCACCCCACGCTTGCAGAAAATCGCCCGTCTCCGCCAATTTCAGCGCGGGAGTGCAGGGCGAATGGTCGGAAACAACCATATCAATCACGCCGTCCTTGAGCGCCGCCCAGAGCTGCTCGCGGTTCTCGCGCTCGCGCACCGGCGGGCAGCACTTGTAATGAGTCGCGCCGTCGGGAATCTCTTCCGCCGCGAAGGTCAGGTAATGTGGGCACGTCTCAACCGTGAGCGGCAACCCTTCGTCCCGCGCCGCCCGCAACAGAGGTGGCGCATCGGCGGAAGAATGATGCACGATATGCACACGCGCTTTTGTTTCGCGGCACAGGCGCACCATCAAGGCGACGGCCTCGTTTTCCGACGCTTTGGATCGTGAGCGCAGGAAGGTTTGGTAATCTCGCGGGTCGCTGTTAACTAATGACGCGGCAGCGCGTTCAATCGGCTCCGGGACTTCAGCATGAACGAGCAAAACCGATCTCAGCGCGGCCAATTCTGGCATCGCTTCACGCAGGTTTGCTTCGGTGACTAGCGAAAATTCATCAACGCCGGAATGCACCAGAAAGCATTTGAAGCCGCGCACACCGGCGTTCAAAAGCGGTTTTAATTCGTGTGTGTTGCCCGGTACGACTCCGCCCCAGAAAGCCACGTCAATCCAGCACTGCCCTTGCGCCGCCGCGAGTTTTTGATTAAATCCATCCAGCGTTGTGGTCGGCGGAATGCTGTTGAGCGGCATATCCACGAGCGTCGTCACGCCGCCCGCCGCCGCGCCCCTAGTCGCCGTTGCAAAGCCTTCCCATTCCGTGCGTCCCGGTTCGTTAGCGTGAACATGAGTGTCCACCAATCCCGGCATCACCACCGCATCGCCGGCGTCCACGAGCGGAGCTTGCACCGTCACTTCATCCCATCCGGCCAGAGCCATGATGATGCCCTCGCGGATATGCACTGAAGCCGGGCCAATCGTCTCTGGCGTTACGACCCGTTGGCTGCGAATGATTAGGTCTGGATTCATCTGCATCATGCAAGTTACTTTAACGCAGATCAGAGCGTAAAGAGTAACGAAGCATAGCGCCGGGATTAAGTCTCCGCCCGCGAATGATTTTCAACAACTAACGCGAGCAAGCGTTTCGAGAGGCTTGCTGTTTACTGTTATTGCGACAAAATATAATTGAGCGTAAATTGTGAGAAGTTGAATAGCTTTCTTGCGTAAGCTGACCATGAATCAGGCATCTGAGATTCAGTT
>JBBJMB010000068.1:0-13262 GCA_037719755.1 Pyrinomonadaceae bacterium | reverse complement strand
TTGAGCCCAAGGTTAATAACGTATGGCACTTTTCTGGAAACGAAAAAATAAAGAGCGCTACATCACGCTCGGTTTGAATCAGCCGGCGGCCCCGGAGTCAACCGCGCCGCCGGCGCTTGAACCGCCTGCGGCTACGGTTGAAGCCGAACCCTTGGCGACCGCGACTTACCCGGAACCCGTCGTCACGGGCGACGCGCCCACGCCGCCCACGCCAACAACCGCGACGAAAATTAACATTCGCGAAGCCCCCCCGCCGTTGCCAACCGTCTCGCCTCAGCCGATTGCCGTTGCTTCGCGCTCGCCTTTTGCTTCCAGCTCGATTCTCGGCCTCAATCGCTCGATGGAGGAATTGCAGGCCGAAGAGGCCGCGCTTGAGCAGGCATTTGCGGTTCGTTTTCGCCGAGCTGTGGCGGCAACCAGGGAATCGCTGTCGGACCGGCTGGACACAGTTTTTCAGAATCGCAAGCAGATCGATGCCGAACTGCTTGATGAATTAGAGGAAGTGTTAATCGCGGCCGACATCGGCGTGCCGACCACGATGCACATTTTGGAAACGGTGCGTCGCGGCGTCGCCCGCAAGCAAATCAACGACGTGGAAGCGCTCAAGGCGGCCATCAAATCGGAACTGCTTGACATTCTGCGCGCTTCGCAAGCGAGCGGCATCGCCTCCGAAACAAGCGTGCCCGAAAACATCGCTCCTTATGTGATTATGGTGGTGGGCGTCAACGGCGTCGGCAAAACCACCACCATCGGCAAACTCGCGCAACGCATTAAAGCCGAAGGCAACGATGTGCTGATTTGCGCGGCCGATACGTTTCGCGCGGCGGCCTCTGACCAATTGGCCATCTGGGCCGAGCGGACCGGCGTGCCGCTCATGCAGCAGCGCGAAGGCACAGACCCCGCGGCCGTGCTGTTCGATTCGTTGAAAGCTGCGAAAGCGCGCAACTCAGATGTGCTCATTGTGGACACGGCCGGGCGCCTGCACAACAAATCGAATTTGATGGCCGAGCTTGAGAAAATGAAGCGCGTCGCCGGGCGCGAAGTCGAAGCCGCGCCGCACGAGACTCTGCTGGTGTTGGATGCCGTGACCGGCCAAAACGGCCTCGAGCAAGCGCGGCAGTTCTTAAAGGTGGCGGGCGTCACCGGCATCGTTCTCACCAAGCTGGACGGCACAGCCAAAGGCGGCATCGCCATCGCCATCGCCAAAGAATTGCGCCTCCCCATTCGCTACGTCGGGATCGGAGAAAAAGTTGATGACCTTGTCGTCTTCGATCCCGAACACTACGTCAACAGCCTTTTTGAGTGACAAGTGACTTGAGGAGTGACAAGTGACTGCGAGGAGTGACAAGTGACAAGTGACTTGAAGAGTGACAAGTGACAAGTGACAAGTGACAAGAAAGAGCAGAACCTCTTTTCTTTCTTGTCACTTGTCACTTGTCACTGTCACTCCTCGCAGTCGCTTGTCACTCCTCGCAGTCACTTGTCACTCCTCAAGTCACTTGTCACCCTAAAAGAGGAAACTTTGGATACCAAACCGCGGGGCCCGGATTTTGACGAGCGGATGATGCGGCGCGCGCTGGAATTGGCGGCGCGCGGGCGGGGCCAAGTCAGCCCGAGCCCTCTCGTCGGCTGTGTGATTGTGAGCGCCGAAGGTGAAGCGGTGGGCGAAGGGTTTTACCTGTACGAAGGCGTGAAGCACGCCGAGACGCTGGCCCTTGAGCGTGCCGCCGAACGCACCGCCGGCGGCACGGCTTATGTTTCCCTGGAACCGCACGCTCACCACGGCCGCACGCCGCCTTGCACGGACGCGCTTTTGCGCGCGCGCGTGCGGCGCGTGGTCGCTCCCGTGGAAGACCCGAATCCGCTTGTTTCAGGCCAGGGTTTCCGTCATCTGCGCGACGCCGGCGTTGAAGTGGAAGTGGGCCTGCTGGCCGACGAAGCGACAAAACTAAACGAAAAGTACATCCATTATTTACAGTCGCAAGGGCTGCCCTTTGTGCATCTCAAGATGGCGTGTTCGCTCGACGGCCGCATCGCCACTCGCACGGGCGACGCGCGTTGGATCACCGGAAGTGAGGCGCGCGCGCGCGCCCACGAATTGCGGCACGAATACGATGCGATCCTCGTCGGGGCGAACACCGTCGCGTGCGACGACCCCGCGCTCACGGACCGCAGCGATTTGCCGCGCCACCGTCCGCTCACACGCGTCGTGCTCGATCAACACTTACGCGCGCTCACCGCCCAATCACGCCTCGCGCGCACCGCCCGCGAAGCGCCGGTGATCGTCTTCACATCTAAGGCTGCGGATGCCGCAAAAGCCTCGCAACTCGAAGCGTGCGGCGTCAGCGTAATTCGCGACTCCGCTGTGCGCCAAGACGCTCGCGCCACGCTCGCGCATCTCGGCCGTCGCTCAATTCAAAGCGTGCTCATCGAAGGCGGAGGCCAAGTCGCCGCCCACTTTCTCGCAGCGGGCCTGGTTAACAAAGTAACTTTTTTTATCGCCCCGATGATCATCGGCGGCACAAACGCGGTGCCGGCCGTCGCCGGCCTCGGCGCCGCCAATATCAGTGATGCCACACATCTGCGCGACACCGAAATAACTTTGCGGGGCAGTGACATTGAAATCACGGGATACCCGAAAGTAAGGATGAAGGCGGAAGGATGAAGGATGAAAGCGGAGGATCCAGAAATTAATAGAAGTTCTTCCGGCCTCAGCTGTCAGCCGTCATCCTTCCGCCTTCATCCTTCTAAAACGTCTCGTTTTGGTCAAAACTTTTTGGTGGATCGCAACGTGGCGGCGCGGATTGTGCGGGAGTTGGGGCCGCGCGTGGGCGAGGCGGTGATTGAGATCGGGCCGGGGCGAGGCGCGTTGACTGAGTTGTTGGTGGAGAGCGGCGCGCGGGTGATTGCTGTGGAGTTGGACAGGGAATTGGTGCCGGAGTTGCGCGAGCGCTACGGGGGCGGGCAAATTTGAGCGTGGTCGAGGGCGACGCGCTGCAAGTTGATTTTTGCGCACTGATGGCGCCGTCATCAACCGGACGTTTGATTTCCAATTTGCCGTACAACGTTGCGACGGCGATTTTGCAGCGCGTGATCGAGCAGCGCACGTGCCTGGTTGAGCTGGTGGTGATGTTACAGCGCGAAGTCGCGGCCAGAATCATGGCGGCGCCGAGCACGCCGGACCGCGGTTTTCTCTCTGCGCTGGTGCAGGCTTACTGCGAAACGGAGTTGCTCTTCGATGTGAATCCGGCGGCCTTTCGCCCGGCGCCGAAGGTGTGGAGCAGCGTCATCAGGCTGACGCTGCACAAGGCCGATCCGGTGGGCGCCAACGAGCACGCGCTTTTTCTGCAATTGCTCGGCGCGTCGTTTGCGCAGCGGCGTAAGACTCTCTTTAATAACTTGCGCGCCGCTCCGCGCGAGCTACAGGGGCGAATGGAGCGAGCCGGGGGCATGCTGCAATTGCTCGGGCTGGCGAGCGTTGATCCGGCGCGCCGCGCGGAAACGTTAACCAACAAGGAGTGGGGCGCACTCGTGCGGCTGCTCGCAGACCTTTAGCGATTCTTAAGAGCGGTGGATCTTGTTTCAGGCAGCGCCCGCGTTAAGGAAATCCGTGAGGCCGTGCTATATTGCCTGATTAAACATTTTGTAAGTTCAATTGCCTCTTACCGGTAGAGGCAGCGCGTTTGTCTGGATGAGTAGTTTAAGAAAATAAAATAACGTGAGTAAGGCTTTAGAGATAACTCCGCTGGGCGGAATCGGCGAATTTGGAATGAATTGCATGGCCATGCGTTACGGCGACGAGATGATCATCATCGACGCCGGCATGGGCTTTCCCGAAGAAAGCGTGTACGGCGTGGATGTCGCCGTGCCGAACTTCGACTTTCTCGAAAAATACCGCGAACAAATTATCGCCGTCGTGCTGACGCACGGCCACGAAGATCATTTGGGGGGATTGCCGTTCTTCCTCAAGAAGTTCAACGTTCCGGTTTACTTGTCTCACTACACGGCGGCTCTCGCGGAAAGCAAGCTTGAGGAACATGACCTGCTCGATTACGGATGATGCATCGCGTCGAGCCGCGTCAAGTGGTCGAGCTTGGCGCCTTCAAAGTCGAGTTTATCCGCGTCTCTCATTCTTTGGTCGACTGCTTCGCGCTGGCCATCACTACTCCGGCCGGAACCATTATCCACACCGGCGATTACAAGGTTGACGAAACTCCCGTCATCGACGAGCCGATTGATTTGCGAACGCTGCGCCGCTACGGCCAAGACGGCGTGCTGGCGCTGTTTTCCGATTCGACCAACGCCTCCGTGCCGGGGCGCACGCCTTCGGAGCGCGCCGTGATTCCGGCATTTGAAGAGCTTTTCTCGGAGGCGCGCGGGCGCATCATTGTGGCGGCCTTCGCCTCGTCGATTCACCGCCTGCAAATCGTGCTTGATGTGGCGCAGCAGTTCGGGCGCCGCGTGTGCGTGCTCGGCCGCTCGATGCAGAAAAACGTGGAGATCGCGGATCGCTTAGGCTACCTGGACGTGCCTGACAACCTGCTCGTTTCCTTAAACGAAGCCAAGCGTCTCGCGCGCCATCAAGTGGTGTTTGTGGTGACCGGCTCACAGGGCGAGCCGCGCGCCTGCTTTCTCAGATCGCGACGCAGAGCTACAAAGGGTTGACGATTGAAGACGGCGACACGGTGGTGCTTTCGGCGCGCATTATTCGGCAACGAGCGGGTGATTTCGCGTTTGATCGGGGAAATTTACAAGCGCGGAGCCAACATCATCGACGAAAAACGGCGGCTCGTGCATGTGAGCGGCCACGCTTCGCAAGAAGACATACGCATTATGACCGAAGCGGTGCGACCCGAATTCGTGATTCCGATTCACGGCGAATACCGTTTGCTTTATCGACACAAAGAGTTTGTCAAAAACCATCTGGGCTACCCGGAGGAAAAGATCTGTTTGATTGAAAACGGCGATGTGCTCGAATTGGAAGCCGGGCGCGCCTCGGTCGTTAATAAGTTTGAGATCGGGCGCACGTTTATCGACGAAACGGGCTTTGAGGAGATCGATAACGAAACCGTACGCGAGCGCCGGCAGATGGCTTACGACGGCGTGATCACGCCGGTGGTGACGATTAGCGCCGACACGGGCGCGCTCGAAGTGCCGCCGGAGGTGGTGGCTCGCGGCGTCATCGGCTCACACAACGGCTTCATCAGCGAAATGCAGCGCGTGGTGGCGAAAGCGGTTGAAAGCACCTCCGTGCAAGATCGTCGCGACCCGACTTTGCTCAAAGAGCGGGTGCGGCTGGAACTGAAGCGCTTCGTTCAAAAGCAGACCGGCGGGCGTCCCGTGATTGTGCCGGTGGTAGTGGAAGTTTAAGGAACTGCACTTTCTTTGCCAGCTATGCCAGAGCGCGAATCGCCAATTGAGCTGTTGCGCCGGGCGCGCGTCGAGGTGGCTCCGGAAACGTTTTATCTGCTCGGCATCGATCATCAAGATTGGCTGCGCCTGACGGACGACGCGGAACTGGGACCGAGCCGCCTTTCCCCATTCATGATGCTGCGCGACGGTCACGAAGTCACGCTGTTGCTGACCGAAGATGATTGGCGCGCGATGCGCTATGCGGCGCGCGACGCCCGCGTCGAAGGCGGTTTCCGGCTTTTGACGCTTGACGTGGAGCTCGGTTGGGACGTGGTCGGTTTTGTGGCGCACGCGGCCAAAATCATCGCCGACGCTCACATCCCTTGCGGATTTCTTTCCGCTTTTTCTCGCGATCACTTGTTAATCAAACAAACCGATCTCGCCCGCGCGCTGCTTGTTCTTGGCCCGCATGTGGCCGAGCTTTGTTGATCCGAAGTCCTGGATTGATTATCTTTGCGCCGCTTTGCGTCTTTCCATTGTGGTTCTTTGCGTTTAAGTGAGACTGACTGAAACGCAAAGCTCGCCAAGAAAAGACGCAAAGGGCGCGAAGATGATCAACCGACGACTTGGATTTTGTTAGAGTGCCGCAATGATTCCCGGAACTTCCGGTTCACGGTTTGCGCCGCCTGTGACCGGCGGGTATCTTGATTCTGCTCTTTTAGTCGAAACCGCGCGTCGCCTGTGACGCTACGCCCGCCGCGATATTATGACCATTCTCCAAGCGATCATCTTGGGCATCGTGCAAGGCTTGACCGAATTTATTCCCGTCAGTTCCACTGCGCATTTAATTTTCGCGAGCCGACTCACGGATCTTTACGCCGGAGTGGCCGCGACCCTGCGGGCCGAGCAAACAACGGCCACCATCGGCGTCATTCAACTCGGCACGCTCATCGCCGTTTTTGTTTATTTCGCCGCTGACATCTGGCGCATCGCCCGAGCTTTTCTGCGAGATCACGTGGCGCTCATCGCCGGGCGCGTTCAGCCGGGTGCGCCGCGGTTGTCCGATGATGCGCGTCTCGGATGGCTGATCTTCATCGGCTCTTTGCCGATTGGCATCATCGGTCTGGTTTTTAAGAAACAAATTGAAGGCACGTTTACCAAAAATCTCTGGGTCATCTCGATTATGATGGTGGGCATTGCGGTTTTGCTGATCGTGGCGGAATACGTGGGCAAGCGCGAACGGACGATGAAGCAGTTAGGCTTGCTCGACGCGTTGGCCGTCGGCTTTGCGCAGGTGCTGGCTTTGATTCCGGGCGCGAGCCGCTCGGGCTCAACCATCATGGGCGGACTGTTCGCCGGGGAAACGCGCGAAACGGCGGCGCGCTTTTCCTTTCTGCTTTCCATCCCGGCGATCACCGCCAGCGGACTGCTCGAATTAAAAGAGGCGGTGACCAAACTTCCGGCCGGAAGCGCCCTGCCGGTGGGCGTGGCAACTGCAATCGCCGGCATCGTCGGGTATATCTCAATTTGGTTTCTGCTGCGTTTCTTGCGCAGCCACTCGACCGGCGTGTTCATCGCTTACCGCATCATCGTCGGCGTCGCCATCCTGGCTCTACTTTACGCGGGAACACTGCAACCGCTCGACGCCCAACGCTCTACGCCCGATGCGCCCGCTCTGATAGCAAAAAGAGGAGTGACTGCGAGGAGTGACAAGTGACTAAGAGGAGTGACAAGTGACAAGTGACAAGTGACAAGCAAGAGCAGAACCTCTTTTCTTTCTTGTCACTTGTCACTTGTCACTCTCTTCTCACTTGTCACTCCTCGCAGTAATTAAACGATGAATCCGAATGCCAAGCGTTGGGTGGTGCGTGCGCCTGAAAGAGAGGCTGCGCGGCGGCTCGCGCGTGAGTTGAATGTTTCGCCGATTGTTGGCGCGTTGCTCGTCGGGCGCGGCGTGACGAGCGTGGACGCGGCACAGCGTTTACTTCATCCGACGCTTGGGCAAATGCATGACCCCGATCTGATGCTCGGGATGCGGGAAGCGGTCGCGCGCATTTTGCGCGCCGCCGAGGGTGACGAGCCGATCTTGATTTACGGCGATTATGATGTGGACGGCACAACGCACGGTGGTGCTGCGCCGGGCGCTGGAGATCATCGGAGTGCGCCGGACCGGCTATTTTATTCCGCACCGCTTCACTGACGGCTACGGGGTGCATCGCCAAGCGCTTGAACGCGCTCAAGCCGAAGGCTACAAATTAGTGATTAGCGTTGACTGCGGCATCCGCGCGCACGAGCCGCTACGGTGGGCGCGCGCGCACGGCCTCGACTGCATCGTCACGGACCATCATCTGCCGGACGCCGACGCGGGCGTGCCGCCCGCCTTAAGCGTGCTTAATCCCAATCAAAGCGATTGTTCATACCCGGACAAAAACTTGGCCGGCGTGGGAGTGGCCTTTAAGCTTGCTCATGCGCTCTTTAAAGCGAAGGGCAAGGAAGACTTGATCGAAGGATTCTTAAAAGTGGTGGCCATCGGCACGGTCGCCGACGTCGCGCCGCTCGTGGGCGAAAATCGTGTTTTTGTCGCGCTCGGGCTGTTGGGTCTGCCGCGCGCCACCAATCATGGTTTGCGGGCCTTGCTGTCGGTGGCCGGCTGTTGCGAAGAGAACGGAAGCGCGAAGGCAACCATCTCGGCGAGGGATCTGGTTTCGCATCGGCCCGCGCATCAACGCCGCGGGCCGCATGGACGCCGCGCGCGCCGTCGTCGAACTCTTCGAGGCGCCGACCGTCGGCGAGGCGCGGCGCTTGGCTGAACACTTGGAAGCGCGCAACCGAGAGCGACAAATCATGCAGCGCGAAATCACCGAGCGCGCCATCGCGGAGCTTGAGTGTGTTGGCGACTCGCAGCAACCGCACGTGGCTGTGATCGCCGGCGACAATTGGCATCGCGGCGTGATCGGCCTGGCCGCGTCGAAGATCTCCGAGCGGCTCGGGCGCCCCGCCATTGTCATCTCGTGCGACGGGGAAACGGGCCACGGTTCCGCCCGCAGCACTGAGGATTATCATCTGCTCGATGGACTGACCGCGTGCGCCGATCTGTTAGAGCAATTCGGCGGTCACGCCCACGCCGCCGGCATGTGCTGTCAGAGGGTAAATATCCAGGAACTGCGCCGCCGCTTAAATGAACACGCCTCCCATCAATTCTCCGGCGAACGCCGGGCGCCCGCTCTGCACATTGACGCCCGGCTCGCTTTCGCCGACATCAACTTGGCGTTGGCCGAAGACTTGAGCTTGCTTCAGCCGTTTGGCGCCAATTGGCACACGCCCGTTTTCGCCACCGCCAATTTGCACGTGGTCGCACCGACGCGCATCATGAAAGAACGCCACCTCAAACTGCGCCTCGCGGATGAAGGTCAGCAACACGAACTTGAGGCCGTTTGGTGGGGCGGCGCCGAAATCGCCGAGCAAACGCCAAACGTCGGCGATTGCATCGAACTCGCATACTCAATCGAAATTAACACTTGGCGCGGCGCCACGCGCTTGCAGTTGGTGGTGGAAGATATGAAGGTGAATGTCGGATGTTAAGAGATGTTTTAACTTGATCCGAGTCGTGCGTTGGTTTGAGACTGCAAATTTTCTCTGTGTTTCTCTGTGTGTTCTTTCTCTGTGTTTCTCTGTGTTTAGGTCAGTCTCACCTCAACACAGAGAAACACAGAGAAAGGCATGAGACCCGCTTATGATTCGGGTTAATTAATATTTCGTATGCAGGAAATCGCGAGGAAAAAAGCGGCGGTGGTGGGCTTGCGGGCGCGGTTGCCGTGGGTGGCGCGCGTGGCCGCGCTCTCCGTGCTGGTGCTCGGCATTTCCTTTTTGTTTGTCTCTTATTATAAGCGGCGCAACAACACGCCGTTCCGGTTGGTGTCTCAAAGCCCTGAGCTGTCTACGCAAGTGACGGGCGACATCAAAGGCATCGAGCGGCGCGAAACCAAAAACGACCGCTTGTGGATTTTGCTGCGGGCCGGGCGCGATGTGAGCTACGCCGACGGGCACCATGAATTAGAAGACGTTTACTTGGAAGTCTATCCGCAAAACTCCGATCGGCCTGATCGCATCACCGCGCGCAAGTCCGTGGTTGATGCCGGCAATAGCCGCTTTACCTTTAGCGGCGACGTGCGCTTTGAGACCCACGACTCTTTGCACGTGCAAACCGAAACGATCACTTACGACCGCGCGCGCGAAATCGCCGCAACCGACGAACCGGTTAACTTCACTCGCGAAAACATGACGGGCCGGGCGCGGGGCGCAATCGTGAACGCCAAAGATAAACAATTGGAGTTGCGCAGCGAAGTCGAAATCACCGTCAAGCCGGGTGATGGCAAGACAACCGGCAAGCCGCCCGTGCCGCTCGGCGGCGGCAACACAAAGCCGGTCACCATCAGATCGGCGCGCGCCACGTTTGACCAAAACAATTACGTGCTGCTGTTTCTGGGCGGAGCGACCGCCGAGCAAGAGCAAGATCGCTTTAGCGCCGAAACCCTCAAGGCCGTGCTCAATGAACAAAAGCAATTGCGGCACATCGAGGCGCGTCAAAACTCATATCTGCGCACCGTGGCCGAAGCGCGCGCCACTGAAATCAGCTCCGCTGATATGGATTTTACCTTCGACGGCGACCAACAGCTTGAGCGCGCCGTGGCCGCGGGCGCGGTGCGCGCGCACAGCGTGAACGCAGACTCTGAAATGCAGCTTACCGCCGAGCGCGTCAACGTTTCCTACCAGCCGCAGCAAGAGCGGCGCCGAGTGCTCCGCGAACTCAACACCGAAGGGCGCTCGGTGATGACGCTTTCCGCGCCGCAGTCGCACGCGGGTGATGCGGGCGCCGCCAATAAGCGTTTGACCGCCGACAAAATAACGCTTTTCTGGCGTTTGACCGGCCGCGACCTTGAGCGCGCCGAAGCCGTGGGCGATGCCGAACTTGTGGTCGAGCCCGTGCAGCAACAGTCCACCACGGCCGAGCGCAAAACCTTAACCGCGCCGCGCATCGACTGCGACTTTTATGAAATCGACAATCTCGCGCGCTTGTTCACGGCGTCGGGCGGTGAAGTGAAAGCCGTCATCACTCCGTTGCAGCCGCAAAGCGCGCGCTCCGAGCGCACGCTCACAGCCAACCGGATCACCGCCGCGTTTGTGCGCGCCACACAAGATGCCGAGCGCGTGCTCGCCGAAGGCGGCGCAAAATTCAACGAGCAGGATCGCCACGGCCAAGCGGATAACATGACCTACACGGCCGCCGATGAAACCATTCGACTGCGCGGCGGAGAGCCGGTGGTGTGGGACGCGAGCGCGCGCATCAAGGCCGCGGAGATTGATGCGGATACACGCCAGGACGTGTCTTTCGCCCGCGAACGCGTAACGACCACTTATTACAGCCAGCAGCAAACCGGCGGCGCCGCTCCGTTTGCGAAAACCAAAAGCCCCGTCTTTATCGCCAGCGACGGCGCCGAGTTCAGGCACTTGGCGGGCGTCGCTGTTTACACGGGCAACGCGCGCGCGTGGCAAGACGACAACTTTGTGCGCGCTAATCGCCTCACGCTCCGCCGCGATGCGAAGAGCATGGAGGGCGAGGGCGCGGTGGAGAGCGCGCTCTACCAGGCGCAAGGGCGAGATGCGAAAGGCAATGCCGCCAGCGTGCCGGTCTTTGCGACCGCCGAGCGCATGACCTACGCCGAAGCGGACCGCCTGCTGCACTATGAAGGCAACGTTGATATCAAGCAGGGCACTGACCGCTTGACGAGCGGCACGGCCGATGTCTTTCTGCGCCAAAGCGTTAACGAGGTGGATCGCACTGTGGCCGAGCGAAACGTGGTGGTTCAACAGCCCGGCCGGCGCGGAACCGGCGATTGGGCGCAATACACGGCGGCCGACGAAGTCATTGTGCTCAAGGGCGAGCCGGCCCGCGTCGAAGATACCAGTCAGGGCACCAGCGAAAGTAGACGATTGACCGTCTACATGCGAGAGAGTAGAGTCGTTTCCGACGACGCGAGCAACACTCAGCAATCAACCGGCCGCGTGCGCACCACACACCGTGTGCGGAAACAGAAGGAGTGACAAGGTTTTCTCTGCGTCTCTCTTTTGTCTTTCTCTGTGTTTCTCTGCGTTTAAGTTAGACTAACCTAACCGCAGAGAAACACAGAGAAAGACAAAAGAGAGACGCAGAGAGGGGATTCACGCTCGAAATCGAATAGACCCTGCTAGCGTTTATTTGGCGCTTGCCACACTTTTAGCAATTGGGCATGAGTTTACAGGCAGAAGAAGTAGAAGTGAGGGTGGAGCCATCGCCGCGCGTCGCGGAGAAGACGGGCGCGGCGCCGTCCGGAAGCGCTTTGGCGGCCTTTGAGCTGCAAAAAAGTTATGGCCGGCGCAGAGTAGTTGACGGCGTTAGTTTGCATGTCGAGCGCGGCGAAGTGGTCGGATTGCTGGGCGCCAACGGGGCCGGCAAGACGACTACCTTTTACATGATTATTGGCCTTGAGCAGCCGGACGTCGGCATTATCAGCCTGGGCGGCCAAGAGATTACCAGGCTCCCGATGTATTTGCGGGCGCGGTTGGGCGTCGGGTATTTGCCGCAAGAGCCTTCGATCTTTCGCAAAATGACGGCGGCGGAAAACATCCTGGCTGTGCTCGAAACGATGGGCTTGCGGCGGCGCGAGCGGTTCAAACGGCTGGAAGAACTGCTCGAAGAGTTTGGCATCGCTCAGGTGCGGCACACGCGCGGCGACGCGCTTTCGGGCGGCGAGCGCAGAAGAACTGAAATCGCGCGCGCGCTCGCCACCGAGCCCGAGTTTATTCTGCTTGATGAACCCTTTGCCGGCATCGACCCGAAAGCGGTCGATGATATTCAGAACATGATTTTGTACCTGCGCGGCCGCGGCATCGGGATTCTCATCACTGACCACAACGTACGCGAAACACTCGGCGTCACCGATCGCGCGTACATCATGGCCGACGGAGTAATTTTCCGCTCAGGTGCGCCCCTCGCGCTGACCGAAGACCCGGAAGTGCGCCGGCTCTACCTCGGAGAGAAATTCCGACTCTAACCGGGTACACACCGCCCCATCAAATCGAGTATAATTTCGCCCGCGCTCGCCGCTTCGGCCCACATCAGGGTTTCCGGACAAAGAAAGCGGCGCGCTTCAAAGCGTGTGAGCCTTGAAAGCGTGTGAGACTTGAGCGTTCACGCGAAAACTCAAACTAAGAAGAAGTTTTTACCGCCCCAGAGTGTATTTGGATTTGTGAATGTCCGTTAAGCTAACAACCAATCTTTCGCAACGTCTCGTGTTGACGCCGCAGTTGCGCCAGCGCATTGAGATGCTGCAATGACGACGGTCGAATTAAGCGACCTGATTCAGCAGCAGATGACGGAAAACCCGGTGCTGGAGGAAGTTTCCAATCAGGACGAGGTGCACGAAATTTCCGCGGAAATGCTGGACCAGACGGCCGGAGCTGATTTACCGGAAAGCTTCGATCAACTGCCTGCAGTTTCTTCCCCCGAATCGGAAATGAATGGTTTTTCCGCCAACGGAGACGCGGATTTCGGCGCGCCCGAAGATCGCCTGATGGCGCCGCCCGAGGCGCCCGGACCCGCGGAGGAAGCGGAGCCCGAGGAACGAGCGCGCGACTCGTTTGAGGAGATCGACTTCGGGCGCGAGTTTCAAGACTACCTTGACCCAGGGTATCGCACGCAAGAATTTGAATACAATCCGGACGCCCCCACCTTTGAGCAGTTCCTGACGCGCCCGCCATCGCTCGCCGATCATCTCGCCTGGCAATTGCACATGAGCCCGGTTGACAGCGTGCTGTGCGACGTGGCCGAAAGCGTGATCGGCAACTTGGACAGCGACGGACGCCTGCACGCC
>JBBJMB010000067.1:0-13267 GCA_037719755.1 Pyrinomonadaceae bacterium | reverse complement strand
ACGCTTGATGTTGCGTCGGCTCAAGCCTATATGATTTTTCAAACAGCTTCTAACGCTTTGCGAGTCGAGACACCCGGCAGTCGGATGTTTGTGGCGACCGGCGGCTTCTCTGACTTGTGCGCGCAAGGTGTCATGGAGGCGTTCCCACGTGCCATCACGCCGCCACCGCCGAAAGTAGTAGTACACGCTTTGCCATTTGGGATATTCACGCGGCAAGTAGCGCCACTGGATGCCGGTCACGAGCAGGTACAAAATGGCGTTGACCACTTGGCGCGTGTCCAACGCGCGGCGACGACCGCCGGGCTTCGCGGGTGGAATCAAGTCTTTGATAAGATTCCACTGGCTGTCAGACAGGTCTGACGGGTAGATTTGGTTCGTCATACCCAAAGCTTACCCGCGCAACTTGCCTGACAGTCAACTTTTCAAACAGCTTCTAAGGACGCGGCTCTGCGAAGGCGAGGTGAGTTGATTGAAGTCCACAAATCGGCCGCTCTGATCGCCGGCGGCAAATTAAGCGTGCGGCTCATCACAAAGCCCGTGCTCTGCTCTCGCCGCAGGTTGCCGTGGGTCGCTTTGAGAAAAGCGAAGATGTCGAGCGATGCGCTGCCCGAGTAATAGCCGTCTTCAAAGCTCGCGATGACGCTGGCCCTGTTTTTGACGCTTTGCTGAAGTCCATCGTAGATTCGCCGCACGGCGTCGGGCTGATCGCTCTGCGCCAGAGCCGCGAACCAATCGGCGTCGGCGATGTAATCGTCTTCGTCGGCTTTGCCCATCTCGCCCAGCAAACGCTTCGTCCGGGCGAGGCCCAGCGGATCGCCGCCGTTCGTGCCCGTGTACCGGTAACGATTCGCGCGTCGCCGAATGGCGGCCTGGCCGCCCCGACCGGCGACCATAACTTGATCGCCCCGCAGGTAAGCGGCGAAGCTGACGCCCTTTACCGACGCGGCAGCGATCGCTAATTTTTCTTCTTGCCCGGGGCGACAAACAAAACGGCACAACCGATTAACCCGAACTGCGGCAACACCACGCTCTGCGCGTTGCGTATGCTTTTTTCGAACTTGAAGCCCGCACGGCGCAACGCGTCTTTCAACCGCACGCGGCGATACTTGGTGAAATGGTTGCCGTGATCGGAAAAGATGGTGACCTCGACTTGGCCGCCGCCCTCGCGCACCACCTCGCGGAGAAAATTATCCACTCGTTTGAGGTAGCCGCGCAGCATCGCTTCTCCGCCCAGATGAGCCAGCGAATCGGTCGCGCCCAGGTAAGCGTAAAAAGTCTCTGCGCGCGACGAATTGAATTTTTGTCGCAGGCGAATCAAATCGCTGAGAGCTTCCAGGTATGTGCTGAAAGGCGGCGCGGCATAGCCGAACCCGCTTTTGAGGGCCGAAGGATGGTAGTCAAAAAACTCGCGAAACGTGTTGCTGATGAATGAGCCGCCGCGGAAGCGATCAACCAGGCCGCCGCGCAAACGATTGTGCTCCACATCGTAATAGCTGTCTTCGTAGCCGGCGGCCGCCCGGCGCCGACGGGCGCCATCACCTGGGTCATGGAAACGTTGGTGAGCGTCGGGAAAGGCGCGATCATGCGCGACGGTTCGGTGAATTCGCGAAAGCTTCCCTCGCTGCGCATCCGCTTGATCAGCGAAAAGCCCACGCCGTCAACGCAGACGATCAAATGGCGGCGGCCAATCGCCGGTTCCCGGTTCGCTTGACGGTTATTTGTCGGATTGGCCAAAGCTGCCGGCGGCGAAAGCGCGGCGAAGCACATCAGTAAAGCTGCAACAACTCGTAAAATCTTTCTCACTCTGATTTTCCTTCGCGTAAAAACCGGCGATTATTCTTTCAAGTGTCGGATTTTTCCTGCGCGGCGGAGACGTAACGGCGAGCCAAACCAAGTTCTCGCAGTTTGTGTTGCAGCGACTGGCGATGCATTCCAAGCGTCACGGCCGCCTGCGTCACGTTGCCGCCGGTATGCTCCAAGCAACGAACGATGTAGCGGCGCTCGAATTCCTTGCGATCTTCCCGAAAGTCGGCCGTAAACGGAACCATTAACTGCTCGTCGGAGCCAGCGTCGCTTGTGGCCCCGTGTTCATCCTTGCTCGTGTGATCCGCCAACTCATCGGCCAAGTCTTTGGCCGCCAATTCTTTGCCTTCCGCGAGCACCACGGCGCGCTCAATGGCGTTGCGCAATTCGCGCACATTGCCGGGCCAGCGATACCCCATCAGGCGGCGCAACGCGGCCGGAGCCAGCGAGCGTTGCGGCAAGTTGTAGCGTTCGGCCGCTCGGCGCGCAAATGAGCTGGCCAGCGCAGGGATGTCTTCAGGTCGCTCGCGCAGCGCGGCACCTCCACGGTGACGACGCGCAAGCGGTAGAAAAGGTCTGCGCGAAAGTTGCCGGTGGTGATTTCATGCTCAAGCGGGCGGTGGGTGGCGCTCACGATGCGCACATCCACGCTCAGCGATTCGCCGGAACCGCCTAGCCGTTCAATCGCGCGCTCCTCCAGCGCACGCAAAAGCTTGGCCTGCACGTTGGCGCTCATATCGCCGATTTCATCCAAAAACAGCGTGCCGCCGTCGGCCTGCTCAAACTTGCCGTGCCGCCTGGCCGCCGCGCCGGTGAAAGCTCCTTTCTCGTGGCCGAAGAGCTCCGACTCGATCAGTTCCGCAGGCAGCGCGGCGCAGTTGAGGGCGATAAATGCTCCTTTTCTTCTCGCCGCGCTCAAACGGTGAATCTCGCGCGCGACCAATTCCTTGCCCGTTCCCGATTCGCCTCTGACCAGCACCGTGACGTCCGTCTCCGCCACTTTCTCGATCAGCAAGCGCATGCGCCGCATCGGCTCCGAAGAGCCGAGCAGAGTGGATGATTCCGCTTCTTGCTCGATGCGTTTTCTGAGTGATTTGTTTTCCGCCAGCAGGCGCGCGGTGGCGAGCGCGTTCTTCACGGCGAGCCGCAAATCTTCCACCTCAAAAGGCTTTGACAGGTAATCGTGCGCGCCGCTTTTGATCACCTCCACGGCCATCCGCTCGGAGCCGTAGGCGGTGATCATTATGACGAGCGGAGCGTCCGGCTGCTTCGTCAATTCGGACAGAAATTCAAGCCCGCTTTCACCCGGCAAGTTGATGTCTAAAAGAATCAGGTCGGGCCGGCAATTAATTATCTTCGCCCGCGCCTCGGCCACGCTGCCGGCCTCGTTGATCTGACAATCGAAGATGCCGAGCGCCCGCCGCATTCCGTAGCGGGCCGCCTCTTCATCATCGACCAATAAGATGGTCAGTTTTTCGCCTGGATCATGCGCCATATATTTATGTCTTGCGTGCTGCGCTAAGCATGCGTCGTGCCAAGCATTAAATAACTGATGTTATGCTAACCGCAACACGAACGAAGCTCGTCAACCAGCCTGCTCCGCAGCAGGCGGTAGAGTGGTAGCCACAGGTATCAGCCTGTGGCACACGCCGCCCATAAATCCGTAGCCCGCGTCCAAGCGGGCGGCAGAGGCCGTCGCCCGCCCCTCTCGCATCGTTTTGCGTCACATCAGTTAAATAAATCTTACCTAATGTGTGACTCTTGGCGCTTTGTTTAAGTGAGTCCCGGAGGGACGCTCTGACCATAGCGAGAGCGATGTATCGCTGGGGCTGCGAGGCCAAAGCCTGTTCCGTCCCGACGGGACGGCTGACACAGGCCACTCTCGAGAGCTGTCAGCCGTCCCGATGGGACGGCCACCGCCGGTCAACGGGTGCCCAGCGATAAATCGCTCTTCGCTAAGTTCACTAGCGTCCCTCACGGGACGGAAAAAGAGTCACACATTAGGTAAATCTTTTCAGGACTCTGCGGGTTCTCTCTCTGTGCTTCTCTCTCGTTTAAATGAGTCATACTGAAACGAGAGAGAAGCACAGAGAGAGAGAACACCGCAGAGGAAGACCTTAAAGCGGAACGATAATCTCGAAAGTCGCGCCCGAGTCTTTGTCGTCGTGTGGCATTAACAGTGCGCGGCCGCCCACTTCCTCCATGCGCCGCCGCACAATCGCCAGACCGAGGCCGGTGCCGCGCTGCTTGGTGGTGAAAAACGGCTCCCATATTTTTTCACCTAGTTCAGGCGACACGCCGCTTCCGCCGTCAACGACGGAAACATGTGCTCTGTTTTCTCGGACCTGGCTCTCGACGATCACGCGTCCCCCCGCCGGAGTAATCTGGATGGCGTTGAGCAGCACATTGGACAGCGCATCCCTGAAGGCGCCGACCACCTCGCTTTTAAGCTCCGCTTCTTCGCCCACCCGGAGCTCAATCTTTACTTCCGCGCGCATCGCATCGGCGCTCAAAAGATCGACGATGGTGCGCGTCAGAATACCCAGATGCGCGCGTTCGGAGATGACCGGCGCGCGGCGGGCGAAGTTGCAACTGCGTGACGCTGCGGCTGAGGCGATCCGTTTCCCCCACGATCAGATCAAGGTCGCGACCGTATTCGGAGCGCAAACTTTTGTCCTCGCCCATCACCTGCGCAATTGACTTGATTGACGAAAGCGGATTCTTTACTTCATGAGCGATGGTTGCGGCCATCTGGCCGAGCGCCGCCAAGCGCTCTCCGTGCGCCAGCTTGCGCTCAAGCTGCACATTCTCTTCGATTAAACGCCGCTCCTCGATGGCCACCGCCACCTGCCCGGCCAGCACTTCGAGCACCGAGCGCACCTCGGCGGTCAGTTTGTCCGTCTCCGCTTTGACGAGCATCAACCCGACGCCGCGCCCTTCGCGAGACAACGGATAAGCCACGTCGAAACCGTGCCGGCGCACTTGCGCCTCGCCCTCCACGGGCGCCCAGTTTTGGTCGCGCGCGTCGTCCAGAATTTGCTGCTGCCAACTGCGGCGATCAGCGTCCGCTTCTTCGCGCGGCGGTGCATCAATGGTGGCGATCTCCACGCGACCGAGCAGCAACGCTTCCGCAGTGCCGCGCTCCACATAAGCGATCATTTCCTTCAAACTTTTGTACTCGCCGGCGCGCACGCCGATGCGCGCCACCACGTCGCGGTAAAGCGCCGCTTCGCGCTCAAAGAGACGATGAAAACGGCGGTCCAGCCAGCGCCGCAGCGGCGCCGCGACGAGCGCCAAGGCGAGGATTAAAAGCGCTTCGACGCTGCCAGGATTAAGCCCCCAGCTCGCCGTCAACCAAGAGCCGAAGGTGCGAATGCCGAAGAGGTAGACCACAAGCACCACGGCCGCAAAAGACGCGACCGCCAAACTCTCTTTGAGCGCCAGCTCAAGATAGCGGTAGCGATAAATGTAGTAGGCCAGTAGCGCCGAAGGCAAAAGCGATCCGAGATTCGCAAGCGATTGGAGGTACAGGTCAAGCGTCGTGCCCGCCGCCACCACGCCCAGAGCGTGCACGAAAATCATCAGTGCGGCGATGGACACAAACGACGCGGCCATCGTCCACATTAAACGCCGCTCTTGCCGCGACGAGCTGAGGCGCGCGATCAAAAGATCAGTGCCGGCGATCAGGAAAAGCACGTAGGCCGACCAGAGCGCAAACGGCAACACCAGATTGCCCATCTTCGCGAGCATCGGCGCGTACGCGCCAGACCAAATGCGCGGCACCGCGATCAGGAGAAAAAGCGCAGGGATGTAAGACATGTAGACCCGAGCTTTTTCCGTGAAGGTCAGCGAACGCTGGCGGGCGCGCGCCCAGAGATGCAAATGGATGTGCAGAAGCAGCGAGTAGCAGCAGGTGATGGCGACGACCGCAATCGTATCGGCCACGCGCAACGCAACGTTCCACGTCGCAAGTTCGAGCCCCAGCAGTGAGTGCAGCGTGATGGTGAGATTCGAGGCATGCCACGCGCCGGTCGTGATCGAAAGCACGAAAAGCGTGCGCTCAACCGAGTTGAGCGGCCTGCGCCGCCAGACCAGCGCGGCCATCCAGCAATGCATCGCCGCCCCGGTGCTATAGCCAACCAGGTTCAGGATTTCAAAGAAAGACATCTCACTGAAGATTTTCCTCCTCTGTGATTCTCTGTGTCTTCTCTCTGTGTTTCTCTGTGTTTAGGTGAGACTTAAACGAGAGAGAAACACAGAGAGAAGACACAGAGAAGCGCAGAGGAAGATCATTGATTCGAGGTGGAACTCACTTGTCCATTAAGCGGCACGAGAACTAATTCGACGCGTCGGTTGCGCGCTCGGCTGCTTAATGTCGTGTTCGGCGCCACGGGACTGGCGCCGCCCATGCCTGTGGCTTGAATGCGAGCGTTGTCGAGGCCCGCGTTGGCGAATTGCGCCGCCAGCGCGTCGGCGCGGTCTTGGGTCAGTTTTCTCAGGGTTTCCTGATCGCCCCGTCCGTCCGTGTGGGCCTCGATCACCAAGCGGTAATCAGGGTTATTCGCCAGCAGCGCCGCCAAAGGCTCGATCACTGAAGAAGCTTTGGGCGAAAGATCCGCGTTGCGGGCGCCAACCCACAATGATTCGGACAAAGTGACCTGCGTTCCGCGCTCAACCGCCTTCACGCTGCCAAAGCGCAAGAGCGCTTGCTTCAGCTCATTTGAGCGACGCTCGCGAGCGGTGCGTTCGTTCTCGGCCTGCCGCTCGCCCTCTAGACGGGCCAGCTTGAGCTTCGCGTTTTGCTCTTCGGCGCGCACGCTTTGCAGTTCGTCGCGCAACCGCGAAAGCTCTACGCGCTGATCGCGTAATTGATTGTTCGCCGTCGACAATTCCCGCTCGGTCACGTCTCTGGCTCGCTGCTCTTTTTCAAGCTGCGTTTGCAGGTTTGTGATTTGCTGAGAAGAGGTGGCCGCCGATTCTTCCGCGCGTCGCACATCTTCGTCGCGACGCTGCAGCTCTTGACGCCGATCCGTAGCCGTTTTCCGCGCTTCGGCGTTTTCTTCGGCCCGCGCGCCAAGGCTGGTGGCGCGCCCCGCGAGCGCGTCAACTTCCGCTTCGTCCTGCTTTAAGCGCCAAGCGTTTTCCGCCAGCTCAAGCTGGTTCTCGGCTTCCTGCAACTCGTCGGCGGCGAAATCCGGCGCGCGCGCGTAACGCGCCAGACTGATCGCCTGCCGCGCGCCGAGCAACGAAACCGGCGTGTTGCGGTAATCGCTGTCGGCCACATCCGGCACACGCGGATCGCGAAAGTAATCGCTTGAGTTGCCGATGTACTGCACATTAATGGTGGCGATTTGTGCGTCGCCGGCCTTTTGCGGCGGCAGATTTTCCAGCACCACGGTGCGGCTCGGGCTGCGCACCAAGAAATGCGGCTCGGCCGTCACAATCATCGCGAAGGTTTGCAAAGGCGTGGTGACATCCAGCTTGGAGTCAACGATCACGCTGCCGCTGCGTTTCATTTCGCCTAAATTATCCACACGGCCTTCGGGCGAAACGGCCCACAAGACATAAGTTGTGTAAATGCCGCCCAGTTCCGTGGCGCGCGGCATATTTTCCACGCTCAATTCGACGCGCGTTCCGCGGCGGCCCGCCCTTTTAACTTTCGCTTCGCCCTTTAAGCGGGGCAACCGCGTGGTGCCGCGAAACTTAACCGTCACCGTATCGTCGAGCGGGTAGGTGATAGCGACCGTCTGACGCGCGTCATCGCTTTGCGCGAAAACTTCTTGGGCGGCCGCAAAAGTTGAAATCAAGACGAGAGCCAACAATAAGCCTAAAGATCGGCGGCGCAAACAGTGTTCTTGGATCATAGATGATGCCCCTTACAGCAGTGGGTTTAATGGGCGAGAGGCCCAAATACGGCATGAGCGCGGTAAACAAAGAGTCGCCGGAATGGATGCGGCTGATGGCGCCCAGGTTGTGAAGCGCCGCTTTTATCGTCAGGTCACAAAGGCAGTTTATTGATTTTGGTTGGCGGCGCAATCGGTCAAAAGCCATTCAATTTCCCTCATTCACTGTTTCTTTTTGCGTCGCCCGTCGCCGATGAACGACTTCCATCACGATAACGCAAATCGCAAAAAGTAAAATTATATGAATGAAGCCACCTTTGCCCAAGAGCACGCAGATCAGCCACACGGTGAGTAGCGTCGCAGCCAGCACAAACATTACTTAATCTCAATCACGAGTCGGTCTGAGACGGCAAGCTGTCTCTCTCTCTCTCCCTCTCTCTCTCTCTGTGTCCTTTGCGTCTTTTCTCTGTGTTTCTCTCTCGTTTAGGTAAGTGTTACTTAAACGAGAGAGAAACACAGAGAAAAGACGCAAAGGACACAGAGAGAGAGAGACGAAATTTACACGTTTTCATTTAATTTGTAGCCGACGCCGCGCACCGTCAGCAGATAGCGCGGGTTCTCCGGGTCCGGCTCTATCTTGTTTCGCAAACGATTAATGTGCGGATTGATATTTCTTTGATAGCCTTCGTACTCCGTTTTCCAAACCTCATTGAGCAGCTCGTTGCGCGACCAGGCCCGGCCCGGCTCGCGCGCCAGCAATTCGAGTATTTGAAATTCGAGCGGCGTTAAGTCAACGGATTTGCCGGCCGCGATGACCTCATGGCGACGCCTGTCCAAAACAAGGTCGCCGATTTTCGTTTGACCCTGAGTGTCGCCCGCCTCCGTAGCCGTGGCCTGCTGCTGCCCGGCGCGCCGCAGCAGCGCATCAACCCGAGCCTCCAATTCTCGGGGATGAAAAGGCTTGGCCAGGTAATCATCGCCGCCCGCTTGAAAGCCCTCGACCTTATCCTCAATGCCGTCAAGCGCGGTCAAAAACAGGGTGGGCGTGGCGATGCCGCGTTGGCGCACATGTTTCAGGAGGTCAAATCCGGTCATCCGCGGCATCGTCACATCAAAGATGAAGCAATCGAATTTACCCGAAAGCGCAGGCTCAATGGCGTCTTCGGCGCTTTCGTAATCCTCTACTCCAAAACCCAGCCGACGGAAATATTCCGCCAGCAGCAATCGCATACTGACGTCGTCGTCAACAATCAATATTTGTTGGCTCACTATGTTTCCTGTTTGAGACCCGCCGGCGGGTCAACTTTGTGGAATGTAACAATTGATCAACTATCAGGGCTCCTGATTATAGCTCAACCCGCCTCATGAGTTGAACACTTCCGGGCGATTCGTGTAATAAACAGATCCTATGCCTTTTATCCAGATAGTCTCTCCCTTTGCGTTTCTTTGCGTCTTCTCTTGGCGCACTTTGCGTTTAAGTAGGTGTTACTTAAACGCAAAGTGCGCCAGAAGCGCAAAACGCAAAATAACCCTTTTTTAACTTCACGACTTGATTTGACCTGCGCCCCAACCTTGACGAGCCCTCGATAACGTCCGTATAGTTTTTCTTTGTCATGGCGGGTGTTCTGATCCGTTACTTGCACCAAGTAACGGGATCGGGACACGTCACGCGCGCCAACGATGCACGATCTTCAGCGACTTCTCAAATACCTGCGACCTCACTGGGTCAAGTTTTCGCTCGCGACCTTCGCGATGCTGGCCAGCGGCATTCTGCAAAGCGCCATCGGGGCGTTAATCGTCCCCATTTTTGACCAAGCTCTCTCCCGGAATCAAGAGGGCGGCCCGGTCGCTCAATCAACGACGCTCTTTAATTTGCAGGAAATCATTCCGCCCTCAGGCGTCGACGCCTGGCGTGTGATTGCGCTTTTGCTGATTGTTTTCACCATCGCGAAAGGCGTCGCCGAATACTTCTCAACTTACCTGATGGCTCGCATCGGGCAATCCTCGGTTTTGCAGTTGCGCCGAGATCTGTACGCTCATTTGCTCACGCAATCGGCCTCGTTCTACGAGCGCCACCGCACAAATTACCTTGTTTCGCGGCTCGTTTCCTCGGCCGCCGCCATCGAGACGGCGATCACCAGCACGCTGCGCGACATCTTGCGCGAAAGTTTCACGCTCGTTGTTTTTCTTTCAGCCTCATTCTACTATTCCTGGCGGCTGACGCTTGGCTCGCTCGCGATTGCGCCGGTGATCGGCGTTTTGACGGCGCGCTTTGGCCGGGCGCTACGCAACTTGGCCCGCGAGTCTCACGAAGGCAGCCAGCGTCTGGTCGATACGGCGCAGGAAGCGCTTTCCAACCAGAACGTGGTGAAAGCTTACCGCGCTGAGGGCCGCGAGCAGCAACGCTTCGGGCGCGTCGCCGAAGGTCTTTTGCACTCTAACTTGCGCGCCGCAAAGATCGCCGGCATGTCGCCGCCGGTCATCGAGATGATCGGCGTGGCGGCGGTGGTGGTGCTGCTTTTCTTCGGCCAGCGAGAAATCCTTTCGGGGCGCATGAACTCCGCGCAGTTTTTGACTTTTCTCTTTTTCCTCTTTTCGAGCTACGACCCGATGCGCAAACTCTCGCGCCTACACAACAGCATGGAACAGGCGCTGGCCGCGGCCCGTCACGTGTGGGAAGTGATGGATGAGCGACAGGAGATGATCGAAAAGCCTGGGGCGACGGTGCTCCAACCGTTGCAAAGCGAGATGGCGTTGCGCGATGTGCATTTTGATTACGGCATCAAGGATGCGCCGGTGCTGCGCGGCATCAGCCTGACGGTGCCGGCCGGAACCATCGTCGCGCTGGTCGGCGAGTCCGGGAGCGGCAAATCGACATTAACAAAGCTGTTGATGCGCTTCCATGATCCGTCTCGCGGCTCCGTGTTGTGGGACGGCGTCGATGCGCGCGATGCGACTCTGGAAAGTTTGCGCCGGCAAACGGCGCTCGTCAGCCAGGATGTAGTTCTTTTCAACGATACGGTGCGCTACAACATTTCCTACGGGCGCCCCGACGCCACCGTCGCGGAAATCGAGGAAGCTTCTCGCATCGCTTATGCCCATGACTTTATTGCTCAGCTCCCCTCGGGTTACGAAACAATTGTCGGAGAGCGCGGCATCTTTCTGTCCGGCGGCCAGCGACAGCGCTTGGCGATCGCCCGCGCGGTGCTCGTTAATGCGCCCGTTTTGATTCTCGACGAAGCGACTTCGGCGCTCGACACCGAGTCGGAGATGCTGGTGCAAAAAGCCCTTTCGAATTTGATGAGCAATCGCACCACGATCGTTATCGCGCACCGCCTCTCCACCGTGCGGCGCGCTAACGCCATCTGCGTGATGGCCTCTGGGCGCATCGTCGAGATGGGGACGCACACCGAGTTGCTCGCCCGAGGCGGCTACTACAAGCGCTTGTACGAATTACAATTTGCGGAAGAAGAGGATTTGCTGGCGGTGAGGGGTTAGTCAACTCCGGTGATAAAAAGATCTTGTCTCTGTGTCCTTTGCGTCTTTTCTTTGCGATCTTTGCGTTTAGGTCAGTCTTACTTAAACGCAAAGTATCGCAAAGAAAAGACGCAAAGGGCGCAAAGAGAGGTCAGCTCATAACCGCAGTTTAGTTAAAAAGTTTCTGCCTAACCTCTTGCATCTCATCACTGTTTTTATGAAATCAATGACCGGTTTTGGTCGGGGTCTGTGGCGGGCGACGATTTTACCGTTGCGATTGATCTCAAGACCGTGAACAACAGATTTCTTGACGTGCATCTGCGCACCGGCGCGGAGTTGTCACACATTGAAGCGACGCTGAAAAAGCGCATCGCCTCTAGGCTAGCGCGCGGCCGTGTCGATGTGCAGGTGTCTTTGGACCGCACCGGCGAGACGGGGTACGAACTGAACCGTCCGCTGATCGCCGGCTACCTGGCGGCGTTCGGGGCGTTGCGGGCGGACTTTCAACTAACGGGCGAGCCCGACATCAATTCCGTTTTGCGTTTGCCGGGCGCCATGCAGGTTGCTCGCCACGAGTTGGGCGGCGATATAATCGCGGGCGTCGAGCGGGCGCTTGACCAAGCGCTCGACGAGCTGGAAGCGATGCGCTCGCAAGAGGGCGCAAGTCTCGCCGAGGAGATGCGCGCACGCTTAGACACGATCGAGCGGCAGGCCGTAGTGATCGCCGCTGGCGCCGACGCTCAGGCGGAGCATTACCGCGCGCGTCTGCAAAAGCGTGTCAAAGAATTGTTGCAGCGCGAAGCGGCCGAAATCACCGTGGAATTGGATCAAGGGCGTTTGGCGCAGGAAATTGCTTACCTCGCGGAGCGCAGCGACATTAGCGAGGAGCTCGCCAGGCTGCGCAGCCACGTCGCTCAATTTGGCACAACCATCGACGAGGACGGCGAAACAGGTAAGCGATTGGATTTTCTGCTTCAGGAATTGAATCGCGAAGCGAACACGATTCTTTCCAAAGCGACTGATCTGGAGATCAAAGAGGCCGGACTGGTGCTCAAAACGGAAATCGAAAAGCTGCGCGAGCAAGTGCAGAATGTCGAGTAGAAACGGATGCGGGGGGGTTAACCGTAGTGAATGAGCGCGACATGGCAGCGGCGAGCAACAACGAAGGGCGCGGGATGCTGATCGTCGTCAGTTCGCCGTCGGGCGGCGGCAAGGGAACGCTGATTCGTCGTGCGTTAAAGGCCATCCCGGAACTGGGCTACTCGGTTTCCTACACCACCAGGTCGCGGCGCGAAGGCGAAGTGGAAGGCATTCACTATCACTTCGTTTTGCCGGAAGTTTTCGCGCAGATGCAGGCCAAAGGAGATTTTCTGGAGACCGCTCGCGTGCACGGCAATTTTTACGGCACCGCGTACAGCGAGACCGAGCGCGTGCTTACGCGCGGGCGCGATGTCATCCTTGAGATTGACGTGCAGGGTGCGGAAAGCGTCCGGCGAGCGGTCGCGGAGGCGGTGTCTGTTTTTATCTTGCCTCCCTCATTCCAGGTGCTGGCGGAGAGACTCACGGCGCGCGGCTCCGAACAGCCGCCGGATCTGGAGCTACGTCTTCGCAATGCGCGCGCCGAAGTGGAGCGCTACCGCGAGTTTGATTATGTGGTGCTGAACGACGAAGTCGAGGCCGCTTCGCAGCGGCTCGCGTCAATTATTATCGCCGAGCGGGCGCGGCGCGGCAGGCAGGAAGACTTGGCGCAACGCGTGCTCACCACATTTACCTGAGGCGACGCGCGCCCGAACGGCGTGCGCTTTGTTGCTTCCATGACCGAAGTGTAAAGTTATCTTTAATGCGGGCGAAGGACCCAATAGCAAATATGCCTAAAGTGATTGAAGAAGCGAAGCAAGTTAATGAGAACGGTGATCAGCAAGAAGAAATTGACTCAAAATACCGTTTGATTATCGTCGCCGCAAAAAGAAGCAAACAGTTGCTGCGCGGAGCACGGCCGAGAGTCGAAATGGATCCGCAAAAGCACAAGCCGACGCGCATCGCCGTCGAAGAAGTGCACCGCGGAAGAATTCACTTCGACATCGTGGAACTTGAAAAAAAGAAGTAGCCACAAATAAGTTCTCAAAAGTGACAGGTAACAGGTG
>JBBJMB010000360.1:0-3241 GCA_037719755.1 Pyrinomonadaceae bacterium | reverse complement strand
GCTGAGTCTTCTGCAAGTCGATAATGTAAATGCCGTTGCGCTCGCCGAAAATATATTCCTTCATTTTCGGGTTCCAGCGCTTCACCTGATGGCCGAAGTGAACGCCGGCCTCCAGTAATTCTTTCATCGTCACCGATACCAAAAGAGAGCCTCCTTTGTGTTGATTGGTTTCATGTACTCGCCCGCGCCGCCCGCATTTCCTCATTCGACGAGGAATCGCAACCGATCAAAACGCGAACAATGGACTGTGGAGAAGGTGACAAGTGACGAGTGACAAGTGACAAGATAAATCCTTGTTCTTTCTTGTCACTTGTCACTCGTCACTTGTCACCTTCTCCTTACCTCTTCGAGAACTGGAAGCGCTTGCGGGCACCCTTTTGCCCGTACTTTTTGCGCTCCTTGATGCGCGGGTCGCGCGTCACCAGGCCGGCTTGTTTGAGCGCCGGGCGCAAGTCGGAGTTGAACTCCATCAACGCGCGCGTCAATCCGTGGCGGATGGCGCCGGCCTGCCCGGCAGGTCCGCCGCCGTCGACGTTGATTAAAATGTCGAATTTGTTGGTGGTGTCCGTGAGCTGCAACGGCTGACGGATGATCATGCGCAGGGTTTCGTTTGGAAAGTACTGGTCGAAAGCTTTTTTATTGATTTTGATTTCGCCCGCACCCGGCCTGAGATAAACGCGGGCCGTAGAGGTCTTGCGGCGCCCGGTGCCGTAATATTGAATTTCTGCCACAGCTCTTTTTTCCTAAACTTTCAGCTTGATGATCGACAACGGCTTATTTAGTCGCGCGCCGACTGGTTGATGGTGTTGATAACGAGCGCTTGCGGCTGCTGCGCAGTGTGAGGATGCTCGGCGTCGCCGTAAACCTTTAGCTTTTTGCCCATCGCTTTGCCGAGTTTGTTTTTGGGCATCATTCCTTTGACCGCAGATTCGATGACGCGCTCCGGATACTTCTTAAATTGATCTTGCACGGAAATTTCACGCAAACCGCCCGGATACAGTGTGTGACGGCGGTAAACTTTCTGAGTGGCTTTGGAGCCTTTAAACAACGCTTGGCGCGCGTTGATGACGATTACATGGTCGCCCATATCCATAAAAGGCGTCCACTGCGGCTTGTTCTTGCCGGTGAGCACTCGCGCGATTTCAGTGGCGAGACGGCCAACCGTTTGCCCCGCCGCATCGACGATGTACCATTTACGCTGTTCAGCAAGTCCGAGACCGCTTGGGAAGTATGTAGACATAGACAACTCTCTCTTATTTTAGCGTCGAAAACGCGAACGGTTAGAATACCGAATGCCTCCAAATGTTGTCAAGGTTTGCGCCCTCGGAGTGCTCAGGCGGCGAATGCCTGAGCGCAGTAGAAAAAAGGTGCCCCCGCCTTATTGGCCGGCGAGGGCACCCACTCACGAAGGAGAATGTCAGCTGTCAGATTATTTACGTTTCAAGCTGCCCTTACGGATTGCTGCTCGTCTCGGGAACCTTATTTTCGCCGCCCGTTGTTGTGCCCTCGACCGGGGTTTCGCTTGAGCCGCGGGGGCCGCCGCTTTCGCCGGAGGGATTCGGGTTTTGGCCGTCGGCTCCGGCGCGGTCGCATCGTCGCCCGTCGGTTGTCTGCGCTTTAAGGTCGGGCGTCCGCCTCGCCGTTTCCGTCCGGCCCAATCGCTCCTCCGACGGAGGAGGCGCGCGCGTTTGAAAGACGCAAAAGACGCGACTTAACGCGCTGAAACTCGGACGTGCTCAGCACATACTCCTCATTTTCTGGGAAACGCGACACCAACCGGCGCGATGCCTCTAAACGGTCGGCCGATTGAGGGTGTGTCGAAAAAGCTTTTGAGATGAACCCCGGCTTCTTCTTGTTTTTGGTTGAAAGCTTCTCAAACATCGTCGCCATCGCGCTCGGGTCATAACCGGCGGCATACAGATACTGTACGCCCAGCCGATCCGCTTCTTCTTCGGCGCCGCGGCTAAATTTCAAAAATGTCGCCAGCATGCCCAGCCCGGCGGTATTTTGAAAGATCAGACCCGGAATGCCGCCGAGGAAAATCGAGCCGACGATCGCGCCGATCTGCATCATGTTGCCTTTGGTTTGATTCTCCGCCGAGTGGCGCGCCGCCACATGGGCGATCTCGTGCGCCATCACGCCGGCCACCTCGGCCTCGTTGTCGGCGGCCAAAAGCAAACCCTTGTTGACGTAGAAAAAGCCGCCGGGCAGAGCAAAGGCGTTAACTTCGTCGGAGTCAATGACTTTAATTGTAAAGGGAACTTTCGCGTCGGAATGAAGGACCACGTTTTGACCAACCCGGTTGACGTATTCGGTGATCGCCGGGTCTTCGATAAACTTAGCCTGGCGATCAACCTCGGCCGCCAATTGGCGCCCCATCGACACGTCTTTCTCCGGAGAGCCGGTGAACACACCGATGATGCCTTTGTTGATGTTGCGCTTGCCGATCAGCGCCGGGTCTTCGTTGACCGAAAGTGGGCGCTTGACGCCTGAACTGGTGTCCGCAGTTTTGGTGGTCGCGGCGGCGTCAGCGGCGGCGTCAGTGGTCTTCGCCGCATCGTCCGTTTGCGCTGCGTCCTTTTGTTGCGCCGCCCCGGCGTTCGGTGTTTGTTGCTGCTGCTCGGCAAGTGCTGTTAACCCGAAGCCTGAGCTGATCTGGAAAATCAAGGCGAGGGCCACGACGATGCGAGATAAACGGCTAATCATGAGAGAGCCTCCCAAAAACCTTTTAAAGCCTGTGGCCGCGAGCGCCAAGACTGCGATGCCGTAGCATTTTCATCTGCGTCCGTGGGCCGTGATTTGTGCCCTGTCAGTGTCAGGACTTGAGCAATCTGGAATTAATTGAAATGCCGGGCGGGGAAAAGAGCTTCCGATGTGGTTGGTTTCACCCGCGCCCGAGCTTTAGCAATTGAGCGTTCCTTTGATGCAGCCAGGGTCGCCTAAAGTTGTGCGGCTAGGAAGCCGCTTCAAAAGCGTCGACCGAAGCAATTCATCATACACCCGTTGATGCGTAATACCACGGTTAAAAGTGCGGCGCTAAAGCAGTATGCCCCCGATTTGTTCCCAGGCATAAAAGAGTCCGAAGGCGACGCTGCCAAATCCCGCCAGCACGCGCACCGGAGTGGCCGCTTGAGCGAAGCGGTTGGCCGCAAAGATAAAGGGTATGCTGACGAGAGCACTCATGAAAAGCATGCCGCCAATTGAACCGATGCCGAAAACGAACAGGTAGATCAAGTCGAGC
>JBBJMB010000359.1:0-3290 GCA_037719755.1 Pyrinomonadaceae bacterium | reverse complement strand
CGAGGACGCGCTGGCGCAGATAATCAAGGGTAACTCCGACATCCGCGGCGGCGCGGCTGAGCGGCAGCCACTCGTCGTCGGGGTGGCGGGCGTGTTTGGTCATGCCGGCGAATATACACGCGGCGGCGGCGAATGACCAAGAATCGGGAGTCCGCGGCGGGCGCGCGTTCGGTCTCATCGCGTTGCTCCTCGCCCGGCGACGACTTGGCACGACTGCAATTTCGGCCATGAATGCGACGCGAAATTGAAGCATAGATTGCCCGGCGGGTGGAGATCGGCTCAGGCGAGTGCGCCCGAACCGGCCTTCCGCGCCGGGGAAATCATCACTTCGATAAGTTATGCGGCTCTCGCTTCGTATTCGCTCGCCTCGCTTGTTTCTTCGGACTCACCGCCGTCGTGTTGCCGTAATCTCTCGTAGACCACGGGACGGCGTTCGGGTCGCTTGCCGCTTCTGACCGCGGCCAAATACCTTTCGTGCTCTGCGCGGTATTTCTTCGGCGCGCGTTCGGCCCTCGCCTCGGCGTCTACGAGCGCGTAATCGACCCCGCGCTCGGCGGCCAATTGTGTCACGCGCGACTGATCGACCTGGTTGTGCGGGTACGGGTTTGAGCCGTAATGCCCGAAAGAGCAAAGCACCATCAATTGCGCTAACCGGGCGTCGGTGAGCTTCGCCAATTCCTCAAGCAATGCCGCGGCGTCATGGCGGAACTTGGCGGCGCGTTCCTCATCGAAATCGAAGACTTCGCCGATCGTCTTTTGGTCGTCCGTCGGGATGCAGCGGAAGAACTCACAAACGACTTCGTTCAAGTGCGCACGCTCAAGCGGCCAGTCATAAGTCTTGATAGCCTCTGCGAAGACTCTCTTTCTCACCGTCTCGTTGATCTTGACCTCGAACAACTCCTGCTTGCGCCGCTGGCGCTTTGCTATTGATTCGACGCTCGCATCCCGCGAATCGCCACGTCCCCCGTCGCCCCCACTGATCGGTCGCGAGTAAGCATCGGGCACACGATACAAATGATCTTTGCATGACGGCTCGCGGCAAATCCATTTAACTTTGCCCGTTTCCGCCATCAGGTAGATCGCCTGCTCGGCGTGTTCGCATCTGACGCCGCGCTTGTCGATCAATTGGTAGTCGTGCAGACCGACGACGTTTCCCGCGTCGGATGCGCCGTAGCGCGTCGATAAACGGCACGCCGTTTTTCGCTTCGATTTCCGCGCGCCTGATCTGCACAAAGGTTTGCAGCTTGCTCTGGAAACAACTGGGATTTAAACATGTATCGCCGTGCTTGATATCATGGAACAAACCGGAGTCGAAGCCGCTGCGGTGCGGGCAGTCGAGGCAAGTCAACCCGTCCTCGCGCAGCCGCGCGTCGTCTTTCTTAAACGCCGCCTTCGCCAAATTCAGGTAAACATTTTCCTTGATCCAGTCCTGCAAATGGCGCACGTGGCGAATCGGCTTTTCGCGGTCGGGTCGGCGCACCCATGTCTTTTGCGATTGATCGAACACAGTCTTGCTTTCGTAACAGGCGGCGAGCGCGTCCCGTTGAATCTCCGGCGCCAAACGGCACAGTTCCAGGGCGTGAGAGAGCGTGAGCGCTTCACTTAGAAAGTCCGTTTTCGCCTCGGCGATGAGGTTCGTGAGTGCGAGGCGCCGCGCCACATAGCGCGCCTCCTTGCCGACCTTCTGTGCGACTTCGCTGAGACTGAAGCCGGTAAATTCCTTGAGATGTCTGAAGCCCTCGGCCTCGTCGAGCGGATGCACGTCGCGGCGCTGAAGGTTTTCGACGATTTGAATTTGCAGCGCCTCCGCGTCCGTGATGTTTCTGACAAATGCCGGGATGGATTTCAAGCCGGCCAGCTTCGCCGCGCGCCAACGTCTTTCGCCGGCCACGATCTCGAAAGCCGCGCCGTTCTTGTGCTTGGCGCGGTCGGTGCGTGGCCGGGCGAGGATGGCTTGCAGCACGCCGTGGCGCCGGATGCTCGCGGCCAACTCGTCGAGCGGTTCCTTCGCACATTCCTTGCGTGGGTTGGTGGGAGAGACGATGAGCGCCGCGAGCGGCAGCAGGCGAAAATTCGCGTTGTCTGTTCTTTTAATGTGAATCAGGGGTTGAAAGCTAACAAATAGAAAGCAAAAGTCAGCTTTCCGAAACAGTGGATCATCAACCCCTCGGCTGAACGCACCGTGCTCGCTCTTTGGATGTCAGTTGTGTCAATCAGCCACTTGAAGAAACTTTCAATCGGCTGCCGCAGCCGACTCACCAAACGATGGTAGTGTTTCTCGGTGTCGCTTAAATCCTCGCCGCGCGGCTTCTTTCGTGGAGCGTACAGAATGGTCTGGTGCTCTTTGAGCGCCGCTTCAAAGTGTTGGTCGAGATAGGCTTTATCACCAATCAGCGAAGTGTGCGGGAGACACAGGGCCGCTTCTCTGACGCTGCGTAAATCATGAACCGAGCCTTCGCGCAGCCACATGTGCAGTGGCAGTGGCAGGGTCTCGGTGCGCCGTTGCGCAATAGTGTGAAGGCGCACGCCGTGAAAGTAGACCTTTTTGCTGGCGCAATAGCCGACATCGGCCACCTCACGGGCAACGGTTGCCGAGTAGGCCTGACCACCCTGTGCCAACATCACGGGCATCGAATCGATCAGATGGTCAATTTCCGGTGTTCGTCGCGGCGCTAACAATTCCTGCAAATAGCCGCCGATGGTTTGAAACGTCGGTTCCAGCAGATTCAGCCGCGCCGAGAAAGTTTGATAGGCGGGCAAGCGCGGAAAGAAATGGCGCCAGTAGTAGTTAATGAACTGGTGGATAGCTTTTTTCTCAAACTTCCCGTTGAGGTGTCCGAACCAATAGATGGTCACCAGTTCCTGGTCGGTAAACAGTGGGTTGGAGTTATTGCTGAAGCGTTGAAAACAGGTCGCCGAATGAGTATCGTAAATGCGACAGACAAGCAGATAGAGTTGAATGAGTTGAATTTCCATAGTAAGAACATTCTACCAATTCGGCTCGCTTGTCTGTCATTTCAACTCCTGATTCACATATAACTACTCCATGATGCGCTGTGTTGTCTGGTGTTAATGCCTAAAGTTCCAGGAAAAGCGAACGATGAAAATTAAGATGATTTTGCCTGCGCTCACGGAAGCTAAGAGTCCGTTTTTCCGTCCCGTCAAATACTCACTCTTTCCGCCTCTCGGACTCGCGGGTTCACCGGGTCATGCAGCTTTCGTTAGCCAAGACCCTCTGATAAACACAGAACCAGCGTGGGCAAAGTCTTTCGGAAGTACAAGACCACGGT
>JBBJMB010000066.1:0-13491 GCA_037719755.1 Pyrinomonadaceae bacterium | reverse complement strand
CGGGACACTACCGAGATTCTCAGGCGTTCTTTAAAGCGCGGAAGTTGCGCTTGAGGGCCAAAAGTAGCACAGCTCTCGGAGGCGGTCAATTAGCTCTGATGATGGTTGCGAGCGCCCCCCCATGGCGCTTCAGCGTATTGCCCCTGAGAGACCTAAAATGTTCAGGCGAAACCCTTTCTTGCCGCTCATAAGAGAGCTTGACACGCTTTATCTTGATGCACTACGATGCCGCTTGTGCGATCATTCTCAATCTCTGAATTTATCTCAACCGATCCGTGTGCGTGCCAATGTGCCACGCGCGCTCAAGCCTTTTTGAGGACGAAAATTCGATGACCGGGTTCAGGTACGACGAATACGCGCCCATTTTAATTATGTTTGTGGTGGCCGCAGGATTCGCGGGCACGAATCTGCTGCTTTCCCACCTCGTTGGTCAGCGTAAGTCCACACGCACCAAGTTGATGCCATATGAGTGCGGTAAGGACCCGGTAGGCTCCGCGCGCGAGCGCTTCTCCGTCAAGTTTTACTTGATTGCGATGCTCTTCATCCTTTTCGATATCGAAGTTATTTTTCTGATTCCCTGGGCGGTGGTTTACAAAGATTTACGTGAGATGGGGTTGGGAACGCTCGCCTACGTTGAAATGATGACGTTTGTTGGCCTTTTATTAGTCGGTTATTTGTACGTTTTAAAGAAAGGTCTTTTTGATTGGGGCGAACGCGCTCGCTCGGAGGCTCATGCCGAAGCCCGGGTGCTGCGCGCCAAGGAAGCAGCGGATAGTAAATTAACCAAGCCGCGAGCGGCCTAGAAGGAAAGCGAGCGCTTAAAAGATGGGTCTTGAAAATGTTATCGCCGAAGCTTTACCCGAAGTGCTCACCACCCGGCTTGATTCGTTGGTGAATTGGGCGAGGAAGTCATCGCTGTGGCCGGCCACTTTCGGTCTCGCTTGCTGCGCTATTGAGATGATGAACGCCACTTCTTCGCGCAATGATTTGGCGAGATTCGGGTCCGAAGTTTTCCGGGCCAGTCCGCGCCAAGCCGATGTGATGATCGTTTCGGGCCGCGTTTCGCGAAAGATGGCGCCTGTTTTGCGGCGCATCTACGACCAGATGCCCGAGCCCAAGTGGGTCATCTCGATGGGAGCTTGCGCCACTTCGGGCGGCGTCTTCGATAACTACGCCATCGTGCAGGGCGTGGATAAAGTGGTGCCGGTTGATGTCTATATTCCGGGTTGCCCGCCTCGCCCCGAAATGCTGATTCACGCCATCATGATGCTCCAGGAAAAGGTGATGGGCGAATCCGTGCGAGATCGCAAAGATGTTCCGCTTGACGACGCGCGCGATACGGTTCCGCCGGGCACGCTGCCCGGTTCCGGCGTTTCCGCTCTTAACGAAGCGGCCGCGCAAAACACTTCGCGTCCTTATACGATTGCGTCGCGGCATGAGCGCAGGCGTTCCTCTTGATTCAAACTTGGCCGCTGACTCTGGTGTTTTTGGTTTATGGCTGAAGATACAATTCGCGAAGAGCAAATCGCTGCTCAAGCCCATGCGGCGCCGATTTCCCTAAACACCGCTTTGGTCACTGCATTTCGCGATGAAAAGCCTGGTTTGCTTGGCGAAGTCATTGAAGCCTTTGGCGAAGTGACGGTCATCGTTCGGCGCGAGCAATTGATTGAAGTTGTCACGTATTTGATGACGACGCCCGGATTTTACTTTAACTTTTTGGCTGATATTTGCGGCGCTGATCGCGGCCCTGAAGAAGAGCCGCGCTTCGAAGTTAACTATCACCTTTTTTCGACCACCAAGCATCATCGTTTGCGCTTGAAAGTGCTGCTCGATGAGAGCGATCCGCATGTGCCGTCGGTCGCGGGTCTTTGGCGCACAGCCAATTGGCACGAGCGCGAAACGTACGACATGTTCGGCGTAATTTTCGACGGCCATCCGGATCTGCGGCGCATTCTGTTGCCCGACGATTGGCAAGGCCACGCGTTGCGCAAAGACTTTCCTTTGCGCGGGTATGAGCCTTACACCTTGACTTAAGAACACTGTCGTTGTTGTTGGTTGCGTCGACAATTCAAGGATCACAAACTTTTCACGATCTCGCTTATGAGCACCACACTTTCGAGAATTCCGCCGCAATTTGAAGTTATAGATCAGCCGCTCGACACGCAGATGACGATCTCGATGGGCCCGCAGCATCCATCGACGCACGGCGTACTGCGACTGGAATTAGTGTTGGACGGCGAGATGATCGTCAAAACGACGCCTGACATAGGCTATCTCCACACGGGCATGGAGAAGCTTTTTGAATACAAAAAGTACCAGCAAGGAATCGTCATTACAGACCGCATGGATTATCTCAATCCATTGGGAAACAATTTGGTTTACGTGATGGCGGCCGAGAAGCTGCTGGGGCTTGAGATTCCTGAGCGAGCGCAAACGATTCGCGTGTTGTTTTGCGAATTGCAGCGCATCGCTTCGCATCTGGTGTGGTTGGGCACGCACGCTCTCGACATCGGAGCGATGACGGTTTTCTTCTACGGTTTTCGCGAGCGCGAAAAGATTCTCAACTTGATTGAAGCGGCTTCGGGCGGGCGTATGACTCCGTCGTATTTCCGCATCGGCGGAGTGATGATGGATTTGCCGGCGGGTTTCGAGCGTCGCGTCCAGCAGTTTCTCGATAGCTTTCCCGCGGCGCTTGATGAGTTCGATACGCTGCTCACAGGCAACACGATCTTTCAGAATCGCACGCAGGGAGTTGGCTACATCTCGGCCGAAGATGCGATCAATTGGGGCCTTTCCGGCCCCTGTTTGCGCGGAAGCGGCGTTGATTTGGATTTGCGCCGCGTGAATCCTTATTCGAGTTACGAAACTTATGATTTCGAGGTGCCCGTCGAGCAGGACGGCGACGTGTGGGCACGCTACATGGTGCGCTTAAGGGAGATGCGCGAGTCTTTGCGGATCGTCTCGCAAGCGCTTTCACGCCTGAAGCCCGGCCCCGTTAAAGCCGACGCTCCCAAAGTGGTGCTTCCCGAGCGCGAAGAAATGAAAACGCATATGGATGCGCTGATTCACCACTTTCTGATTGTGGCCGAAGGATTTGATGTTCCGAAGGGCGAGGTTTATCACGCCATAGAGGCTTCCAAAGGCGAGCTCGGCGTGTACATGAAATCAAACGGCGGACCGAAGCCGGACCGCGTCCATTTCCGCGGCCCGAGCTTCGTTAACCTTTCAGCGCTGCCGCAAATGGCCGAAGGTGAAATGATCGCCGATGTGGTCGCCATCATCGGCTCGCTCGACATCGTGCTCGGCGAAATCGACAGATAATAACTGAGGTTAATCGAAACCGGCGGATCCCCACATTTATGAGTCAGCAGTTTTTGCCGAACAATTCGTTGCCGCAGGAAGCGAAGGTTCCTGAAGAGATCGCGGTTTTTTCGCCGGGGGTTGAGGCCGAGATTGATGCTCACTTGGCCAAGTATCCGGTGAAGCGCTCGGCGATTCTCGCTTTGATGTTTGTGGTGCAGCGCGAGCGCGGTTATCTGGATGCGCCGGGCGTCGCGTATCTCGCGGATCGGATGGGCGTGCGCGTGACGGATATTTGGGAAGTGGCGACGTTTTACTCGATGCTCAACACGGAACGGGTGGGCAAATATCATATTCAGGTTTGCCGCACGCTGTCGTGTAAAATCATGGGCGCCGATGAGATCACGAAGTACTGCGCGGCGAAGCTCGGCATTAAGCCCGGCGAAACCACCTCGGACAATCGGTTTTCGCTTTCCGAAGTTGAATGTTTGGGCTCCTGCGGCACGGCGCCGATGTTTCAGATCAACTTCGATTATCACGAAAACTTGACCACGGAAAAAGTCGATCAAATTCTGGCCGCGTTGCTGTAACAAACGGGTTAAGTGTTGCGGTCTTTTTTGTGAGAGCTAACGGACGCTATGGATATTAGAGCCATCGGTTGCGAGCCAATGCAGCTCGCGCATTTCGAATTGGAGAACTCCCATACGCTGGATGTTTACCGCGGCGCGGGCGGGTACGCGGCCTTACGTAAAGCCGTCACCTCGATGACGCCCGACGAAGTGATCGCCGAGGTGAAGAAATCCGCGTTGCGCGGGCGCGGGGGTGCGGGGTTTCCCACCGGGATGAAGTGGAGCTTTGTGCCGAAGGATTCGCCGAAGCCGAAGTACGTTGTCTGCAACGCTGATGAATCCGAGCCCGGCACTTTCAAAGATCGCTACTTGATGGAGCGCGATCCGCATTTGCTGATCGAAGGCATGCTGATCGCCGCTTACGCCCTCGGTTCAAAAGCGACGTACATTTACACGCGCGGCGAATACAAGTATCTGATCGACATTATGGATCGCGCCATCAGTGAAGCGCGATCGGCCGGCTTGGTCGGCGAAAAAATCCTCAACACAGACTTTACGTGCGAAGTGTTCACCACGACCGGCGCCGGGGCTTACATTTGCGGCGAAGAAACGGCGCTGCTTAATTCCCTGGAAGGCTTGCGCGGCCACCCGCGCATGAAGCCTCCCTTCCCGGCGGTGGCCGGCCTTTACGGTTGTCCCACAGTTGTCAACAACGTCGAAACGCTGACGGCTGTGCCCTGGATTATCACCAACGGCGGCGAGGCTTACCAAAAGCTCGGCACCGAAAAAAGCGGCGGCACCAAACTCTGGTCCGTCTCGGGTCATGTGAAGCGCCCCGGCGTGTACGAACTGCCGATGGGCTACGACGACATGGAGCGGTTCATCTTTGAGGACTGCGGCGGAATGCTGACGGATAAAAAGCTGAAGGCGGTGATTCCCGGCGGGTCGAGCGTCTACATCATGCGCGCCGAAGACGTGATCGGCAAAAAAGTGAAGATGGATTACGAAGGCTTGGTCGCCGGCGGCTCGATGGTCGGCTCGGGCGGCTTTATCGTGATGGACGAAAGCGTTGACATTTTCGAGTCGACGAAAAATCTCACGGAATTTTACAAGCACGAATCGTGCGGCTGGTGCACTCCTTGCCGCGAAGGCACGGACTGGCTGGTGAAAGTTTTTAAGAGAATCGCCCGCGGCGAAGGTCGTCCCGAGGATGCGCAATTGCTCTTGGACCTTTGCGATAACATCGAGGGCAAATCATTTTGCGCGCTTGGCGACGCCGCCGCTTGGCCGATTCAATCGGCGATCAAGAGATTTCCCGAAGATTTCAAACGCCATCTCGCGCCGCTGGCCGCCGGCGAGCGGGAACTAATTCTGGTTTAAATTCACCTTGCGGGACCGCCGAGCGGCCCCCTCACCGTTCGCTTACTCCAGTTAATCAGGTCGAAAGATGCCGAAAGAGCTCGTCAAAGTCACCGTCAACAATCAAGTTTTGGAAGTCGAAAAGGGACGGCCGTTAATCGACGTGTGTCGCGAAAGCGGCAGCGCCGTTCCGTCGTTTTGCTACTACGCCGATCTCGCCCTCCAGGGCTCTTGCCGCATGTGTATGGTGCGCGTAGAGAAGATGCCGAAGCTGCAAACTTCCTGCACCATCACTTGCACGGACGGCATGGTCGTAACGACCGAGAGCGAAGAGATCGAAAAAGCGCGTCGCGGCATGGTCGAGTTTCTGCTCGCCAATCATCCGCTTGATTGCCCCGTGTGCGACCGTGGCGGCGAGTGCGAATTGCAGGAAATGGCTTTTGACTGGGGCGGCCTGGAGGAGCGTTTCTCGGAGCGCAAAAACTACGCGCCTGAAAAGTTTCTCTCTCCGATGGTCGCCAATGATCCGCAGCGCTGCATTCTGTGCAAGCGCTGCACGCGCGTGCGACGAGTGGATGGGCGAAGATGCGATTGAGGCCGGCGGGCGCGGCGCCAATACGGTGATCGGCACGTTCGGCGGCTGGCTCAATTGCTCACAATGCGGCAACTGCATAAGGTTTGCCCGACGGTACGCTCTGGATGCCACTTACCGCCATCAGGCCCGGCCCTGGAGCAACGCAAACCACTTCGACGTGTAGTTTCTGCTCGGACGGCTGCCAAATGCTCGGCTCGCGGCGGCGAATTGATGCGCGTTATCGCCCGCGACCGCCACGTGAACGGCCTGAACGGCGAGTTTCTGTGCATCAAAGGCCGCTTCGCCCATCCTTTTGTTAATGATGAGGCTCGTTTGCGTATGCCGCTGATTCGCTACAAAAAGGGCGGCCGATTGATTCCGGCGACGTGGGACGAAGCGATCAAGTTCGCCGCCGCGAAAATCAAAGCGGTCGCCGAAACTCACGGCCCCGATGCGCTCGCCGTAGTGGGCAGCCCGCGCATTACCAACGAATCGAATTACGCGTTGCTTAAATTCGCGAAGGAAGTGATCGGCACCGAAAACTACGCCGCGACCGACGCTTTTTCTTTGCTGCCCTTTTTGCGTAATTTGAGCGCCCCGCTGGCGACGCACCACGACATACGCCACGCCAAAACAATTGTGTTAATCGGCGGCGAGCCCGAAGAATTGCAGCCGCTCACAGGCAAGCAAATCAGGCAGGCGGTGCGCAACGGTGGCGCCAAACTGATTATCTTTAACAACACTCCGATCCGGCTCAAACAACAAGCGTCTCACTTCGTTCATATTCATCGCGGCACCGAAGACGCGGTCGTCCTCGCCTTAACCGATGCCGCTCAAGCCAAACTGGCGGCGCGTAAAATGGGCGTCGAAATTGGCGCGCTCGAAGCGGCGACTCGCCTAATTAATGAATCTGAGGGAGACGTTATTGTGATGTTCGGCGGTGAGTTAAGCGGCGAGGCCCAGGCGCTGCTTTCGCAACTCGCCGTGCAGATTCCCGCGCGCGAGGAGCGACGTCTTTTGTTTCACCCGTTGCCGCTTTTTAATAACAGCATCGGCGCGCACGACGTTGGCTTGATGAACGGCGCGCTCGGCGCCGCAGATGTCGTGAGCGCCGCCGGACAAGGACTCAAAGGCGTGTATATGGCGGGAAGCTTTCTTCCCGACCACATGGCGGGGCACGAGCAGGCGCTCGCAGAGCTTGATCTTTTAATTGTGCAAGAGCTTTTCGAAACGGAAACGACCCGTTATGCGGATGTGGTGTTCCCCGCCGCTTCGTTTGCCGAAGTCGACGGCACGTTTACCAATAACGACGGTTTTGTGCAGCGCGTGCGCCAATCGATTTCCCCGGTGCATCAAGCGAAGCCCGACTGGGTGATCACATCTATGATCGCAACCGAATTGGGTTTGGATTTTAATTTCCAGATGTCGGCGAGCAACGTCTTTAAGGAGATCGTCGAGCGCGTGCCCGCCTACGCCGGCTTGCGCTACCCGCTACTAAAAGATGAATCGAAGCCGGTGCAAGCGAAGCATCAAATTCACAGTGGCGGCGACGCGTCCTCAGTTGCCGAAGTCGTCCGCGAGCGCATCGATGCGATGCCCGATGGCAGCGGCGACAAAATCATGGGCACGCCGGAAGTGGGCCACGAGCTTTTTAAGATCGGCACGCTGACAGACAAAGTGCCGCAGTTTCATTTGCTGGCGGCGGGCAATCCGATGCCCGAGACATTCGCCGTCTCGCCTCTTTATCAAATCACCATCGACGAAACGTTGCGCCAACCGGTGGCAGCGACCAACGTCGGTGATTAATTGCCCGAGTCAGGAATTGGAAATTCCTGGTTCTTCTCTGTGCCGCTCTGTGTTCTTTCTCTGTGCTTCTCTGTGTTTAGGTATCACTTGCTTAAACACAGAGAAACACGGAGAGAAGACAAGAGAGAAACGCAGAGAGGGATTTTTTCATTCATAAATTATGGACTGGGATAATCCTCTTATCTTCGGAGGCATGAAGCTGCTCGGCGCTTCCATCGCTTTTGTGGGCGTGCAGGTGGTGGTGGCCTACACGGTGCTGGCGGAGAGGCGCGTGCTGGCCTTCATCCAAGGGCGCATCGGCCCCAACCGTGTCGGCTTTCAAGGCGTGTTGCAGCCGTTTGCGGATCTGTTGAAGTTCATCTTTAAAGAAGACATCGTTCCCGATAAGTCCACCAGGTTCGTTTACTTTCTGGCCCCGATTGTCACGGTGATGGCCGCGTTTCTGCCGATTGCGGTTTACCCTTTCGGGCCTGACATCACGCTGCCTTTTATCGGCACGATTTCGCTTGCGCTGACGCGCTTTGATGTGGCGCTCCTGTACGTGCTGGGCGTGACATCTGTGGGTGTTTACGGAATCGCGCTGGCCGGTTGGTCTTCCAACAACAAATACAGCTTGATGGGCGGCCTGCGCTCTTCGGCGCAAATGATTTCCTACGAACTGTCGCTCGGACTTTCTTTGATCGGCGTCGTCATGCAAGCGGGCACGCTTGATCTGCAAGAGATCGTCGTCCAACAAAGCGCGTACAACGGCTTGGGCTGGTATATTTTTTGGGCTCAACCCCTAGGCTTTCTGATCTACATGATTTCGGCCATCGCCGAAACCAACCGCGTGCCTTTTGATTTGCCCGAGGCCGAAACGGAGCTCGTCGCCGGCTTTCACACCGAATACAGCGCGATGAAGTTTGCGCTGTTCTTTTTGGCCGAGTACGTCAACATGTTCACGGTCTCTATGCTCGCCACGACGCTGTTTCTGGGCGGCTGGAACGTGCCGTTTCTGAACTTGATCGTCGCGCCGGGCACGCTGCTTTTCGGTGTGCTGAGCGCGCTCGGCTTTCTCGTCAAGGTTTGCGGTTTCTTGTTTTTTTACATTTGGCTGCGCGGCACGCTGCCCCGCTTTCGCTTCGATCAGTTAATGAATTTCGGGTGGAAATTCTTGCTGCCTTTGGCGATTTTAAACATCATCATCACCGCGACGTTGGCCGCTCTCGGTTGGGTCTGAAATTATGCTCACGATCGCCTTCATCTTCTTCGGCGCCCTGGCCATCGGCTGCGCCATTTCCCTGGTCGCGCAACGCAACCCGCTGTACTGCGCCATTTCCTTGATCGGCGTGTTTATTTCGCTGGCGTGCATTTACGTGACGCTGGCGGCGCCGTTTATCGCCGCCGTGCAGGTGGTGGTTTACGCCGGGGCGATTATGGTTTTGGTCGTGTTTGTGATCATGCTGTTGAATGTGGAAGCTGAGGAGCGGCGACCGATCAAGCGCGGTTCTCTGATCGCGATCGGAGTGATTTTGTCGACTGTGCTTTTGGCTGAGGCCGGCTTTGTGATTTATTACGTCGGCGCTTCGCCCAATGAACTTGCCGCATCTGGGAACCTGTCCAACGTCGGACTGACCGGCTCGATCGGCATCGGACTGTTCACCACGTATCTGCTGCCGTTCGAGATCACGTCGGTGCTCCTTCTAATGGCTATCGTCGGCTCTATGACGCTCGCCCGGCGGACGCTGGCACCGTCTGAAGTTAAACGCCAAGCTGATAACGTTGATTCTTTGGAATCAACCGTTAATCGCTCGGCCACCTTACGAAGCGTACCGGCCAAACCCACAAGCTAAAGCGTTGTTATTGGTGTAGGGCGACGGCTGCGGCTCGAACGGGCGATCTTTTCCTTTGGGAGCTTTCATCGCTATGGTGCCTTTATCGTGGTATCTCGCCCTGTCGGCGGTTCTGTTCACCATCGGTGTGACCGGCGTCATTGTGAAGCGCAACGCCATCTCTATGTTTATGTGCATTGAGTTGATGTTGAACGCGGTGAATTTAACCCTGGTCGCGTTTTCGAGATTTATGAACGATGTCACCTGACAAATGTTCGATTTCATTGTGATGACGGTCGCGGCTGCCGAAGAGGCCGTGGGGCTCGGAATTATCATTTCGATTTTTCGCAACCGCGAGTCGCTTGATGTCGACGACGCAAACTTGCTGAAGCTCTGAACACTCACCCAACATGCTGAGCCTCATTATTTTCGCGCCTTTGGTTGGCGCTTTAATCAATTGGATCGTCGGCCGCAGATTGCGCAGCGAAGCGTTTAGCGGAATCGTCGCTTGCAGCGCGGTCGGCGTCTCAACGGTGGTCGCCTTTATTCTGGCTTTTAAAGATGGCGGCGCGCTGCGCATTGAAGAGCCCATCTTTGACCACATCTGGACCTGGATGGAGGTGGGCGGCTTTCGCGCCGACTTCGGGCTCGCGATGGATCGGTTGAGCGGCATTTATGCCTTGTTCATTACGTTCGTAGGGCTTCTGATACACATTTTCGCGACCGGTTACATGCACGGCGACAAAGGCTTTTACCGCTTTTTCGCTTATCTCAATTTGTTCATGTTCTCTATGCTCACGCTGATTTTGGCCGACAACTTTTTGTTGATGTTCGTCGGTTGGGAGGGCGTGGGCTTGTGCTCGTATCTGTTGATCGGCTACTACACAGACCGTGAGGAAGCGGGCGACGCCGCGAAGAAAGCGTTTGTCGCCAATCGCATCGGCGACTGGGGCGTGATTCTCGGCGTGATGCTGATTTACGCGCTGACGGGCTCCATCGGCTTCTTTGATAAGCCAGCGATGGACGGCATGCCCGCGCTTCCAAGCGCGTTAAATTTAATCGCCGCGATGCCAGCGGAAAGTCTCGCCGCCGGAACGATCATCGCCGGAGGCATCACTTCCATTGCGGTTCTGCTGTTTATCGGCGCGACGGGCAAAAGCGCGCAGATTCCTCTTTTCGTATGGCTCCCGGATGCGATGGCCGGCCCGACTCCGGTGTCCGCGCTGATTCACGCGGCGACGATGGTGACGGCCGGCGTGTACATGATTGTGCGCTGCAACGGGATCTACTCGAACGCGCCCACGGCGATGTTGATTGTGGCTGTGATCGGCGCCGCGACTGCCATTTTCGCGGCGACCATCGGCCTCGCTCAAAACGACATCAAGAAAGTTCTCGCTTACTCAACTGTTTCTCAGTTGGGCTACATGATGCTGGCCTGCGGCGTCGGCGCGTATGTGGCGGCGATTTTTCACGTGATGACACACGCGTTTTTCAAAGCGCTGTTGTTTTTAGGCTCCGGCTCGGTGATTCACGGCATGCATCACGAGCAGGACATGCGGCGCATGGGCGGCTTGCGCAAATACATGCCGATTACTTTCATTTCGATGTTGATGGGATGGCTGGCCATCTGCGGCATTCCGATCTGGGCCGGATTCTTTTCGAAAGATGAAATTTTGTGGAAGACTTGGAGCACAGCGGTTCCGGGAGTTCCCGGCCGCCTGCTGTGGGTGGTCGGCGCCGTAACCGCGCTTCTGACCGCCGTTTATATGACCAGATTGATGCTGATGACTTTCGGCGGCACAGACAGATTCCGCGAAGCTCACGCGGGCGGGCAAGCTGATGAAGCTCACGCTCACGCTTTCGACGAAGGCCACAAGCCTCATGACGCCCGCGCTGACTCAACTGGCGACCGCGCACACCATCAAGCAGGCGACCACAGCGGCGGCGCGCACACGCCGCACGAATCGCCGCTTGTGATGACGCTGCCGCTCATCATCCTCGCCATTCTTTCGACGCTGGGCGGCCTCGTCGGCGTGCCTTACGCGCTCAGCTCGATTGTTGGAATCGGCGACGCCAATTATTTTGAACACGTGCTTGAGCCGGTCATCGCGCGCAAAGATTCCAGTCATGCAGTGATCGCGACTGAGGGCGCGCATGATTCACACGCCGGAGCGCCAGCGGCAATTGCCGAAGCGCACGGCGAAACGGCTGAGGCACACGGAAGCGGTACTACTGCCGCAACAGTGCCCGCCGCAACGCACGGCGCGGCAGCGGGGGCGCACCACTCCGCTGAGGAAGTTTCGGCCGAGCGGTTGTTCACAGGCATCTCGATGGGCATCGCCATCGCCGGGATTTTGGGCGGCGTACTGCTCTTCGGCAGCACGCCGTTGCGCGCGATGCCGCGCTTGCTTGAAAACAAATACTACGTCGATGAAATCTACGATGCGACGCTCATTAATCCGACAAAGGTTATTTCTCGGGAAGGGTTGTGGAAGTTTTTTGATGTCCGCGTGATCGACGGATTGGTGAACGGAGCCGGCTGGCTCGCGTCCGCATTCGGTTCCGCTCTGCGTTATTTGCAGCCCGGGCTGGTGCGCAGCTACGCCGCCATCATCCTGTTCGGCGCTTTGATGGTGATCGGCTACTTCGCGTATTACAGCGTAAGCTTTTCGAGATAGATACACATGAAGGATTACTTACTGACGCTGCTTATTTTGTTGCCGGTCTTCGGGGCCGTGGGACTCGTCGGCCACAGCTTCACGTCTTATCGTCGCGACTCACACTACAGATGGATTGCGCTCGGCGTTTCGCTCGCAAACTTTCTTGTTTCTTTGCTACTACTGACCGGCGGCGACACCGCAACCGGCGTGTTTCGCTTTGAGCAAAATGTAGTCTGGATCAGCTCGATCCGGGCCAACTACCATCTGGGCGTCGACGGCATCAGTTTGTGGCTGGTGCTCCTGATTACTTTTCTGATGCCGATTGCGATCGCATCGAGCTGGCACGCGGTGGAGAAACGCGTCGCCGCTTTTTACGTTTTCCTGCTGCTCCTTGAATCGGTGATGATCGGTGTTTTTGTTTCGCTTGATCTGCTGCTTTTTTACCTTTTCTTTGAGGCCTCGCTGGTGCCTATGTTTTTCTTGATCGGCATCTGGGGCGGAGACAAAAGGATTTACGCCGCCACCAAGTTTTTCATTTACACAGCCGTCGGCAGCTTGCTGATGCTGGTCGGAATTATCGGGATTTACTTTTATTGCGGAACGTTTGATTACGTTGAAATTCTCGACCAGATGAGAACGGGAACAACCGTGCTCGGAGCGCGCACGGAGCTTTTGCTTTTCGGCGCCTTTGCGCTGGCTTTCGCGATCAAAGTGCCGCTGTTTCCCTTTCACACGTGGCTGCCCGACGCGCACACTGAAGCCCCGACCGCCGGATCAATTATTCTGGCCGGCGTGCTGCTCAAAATGGGCACCTACGGATTGATGCGCTTTAACATGGGGCTTTTTCCCGGCGCGTCTAGTAGAGCGGCGCCGTGGATGATTCTTCTGGCGATCATCGGCATCATTTACGGCGCGCTGGTGGCGATGGTGCAGCCGGATGTGAAACGATTGGTGGCTTATTCGTCTGTGAGTCACATGGGGTTTGTGATTCTCGGGCTTTTCTCTTTCACGGACGCAGGCATGCAGGGCGCCCTTTACCAGATGCTCAATCACGGCGTTTCCACGGGCGCGCTCTTTTTACTGGTCGGCGTGATTTACGAGCGGCGGCATACGCGCTTGATTTCCGAGTTCGGCGGTCTCTCTCACGTGATGCCGTGGTTCGCCGCGTTTTTCGTGATCACTTCGCTGTCGTCAATCGGCTTGCCGTTTTTGAATGGTTTTGTCGGCGAGTTCCTCATTATGCTCGGGATGTGGGTGTCGAGCTTTGATTTCGGCCGAGTGGCCACGATGATCGCCGCGACCGGCGTGATCTGGGCCGCGATTTATATGCTCTGGATGTTGCAGCGCGTGTTGTTCGGGCGATTGACGAACGAAAAGAATTTCGCTTTGCCGGATTTGAACGCGCGCGAGTT
>JBBJMB010000003.1:0-38193 GCA_037719755.1 Pyrinomonadaceae bacterium | reverse complement strand
AATAATCGTTTCGCAGCCTTCCAGGGAAAAGCGTTTTTGTCCGAGATATTTCTTGTGCAGGAAGCGCTCGAATTGCTCGGCGGCGATCAACTTCTGCAGCAGTTGTTTCTTCGTCTCCGGCGCAATCGGTTGCGGCTCAACGAACTCCTGCCGGATGCGCTCGCGAAGCCAAAGCTTCACTTCTTTGCTTTGAATGTGCCGGTACTCTATGCCGACTTTGCCGCAATAGGCGCGCTGGAGAATATCTATGATCTCGCGCAAACTGGCGCTTTCTTTGCCCGCCAATCCGCCGGTGATGAATTCGCGGTCGAGGTCCCAGATCGTGAGTCCGTAGCTTTCGATGTCGAGCTCGGGATGATGATGCAGCGGTACGGCGTGGAGCGGATCGATGTCGGCGATCAAGTGGCCGCGCACGCGGTAGGAGTTGATGAGTTCGAGGACGCGCGCCTGCTTCACGGTTTGCGCGCGCGTCTGGTCGCCGCCAAGCAGCGACGGGTTGCGATCCATCGCCCAGCGCATCGGCGGATGACCGATGCCAAGGTCGCGGAAAACCTGATCGTAAAAGTCGTGCTCGCCGAGCAGCAATTGATGCACGTGGGCGAGAAAAGCGCCCGACTCGGCGCCCTGAATGATGCGATGATCGTAGGTGCTCGAAACGGTGAAGCTGCGACTGATGCCCAGCTGCGAAAGAGCTTCCGGAGCCATCGCGTGATACTCAGCCGGGTACTCAATCGCGCCCGTCGCAATGATCACGGATTGTCCGGCCATCAAGCGCGGCGTCGAAGCGGCGGTGCCAATGGTGCCCGGATTGGTGAGAGAAATCGTGGTGTGCTGAAAATCAGGAACTTGCAGTTTGCCTTCGCGCGCGCGCCGCACCACATCATCGTAGGCTTTGAGGAACTGCGCGAAGTCCATCGCGCCCGCGTTCTTGACGTTTGGCACCAAGAGCGTGCGCGTGCCGTCTTTTTTCTCCACATCAATGGCGAGGCCGAGATTGATCTCGGAGCGGCGCACGCGCGCCGGTGTGTTGTTTGTTTCCGTAAAGCCGTCATTCATCTGCGGAAATTTCTCGCGCAGCGCGCGCACCAGCGCCCAAGCGATCAAGTGCGTAAACGAAGCCTTGCGGCGATTGGTGGTTTGCAAGAAGCGGTTGATCACAAGGCGGTTTTCTTCGAGCACCTTGACGGGCACTCGGCGCTGTGAAGTGGCGGTCGGAACCGTGAGGCTCGCCTCCATGTTCTCAACGATTTTGAGCGCGCCGCCGCGAATCGGCAGCAAGTCCGCGCCGGGCGCGGCAACCTTCCGGCGCCGACGGCGCAACCGTCGAAGCCGCGTCGAAGGCTGCGGCGGCGCTGCTGCTGCTGCTGCGGGTGCGCTCTTGACGGCGACCGCTGCGCCGTCGCCGTTTGGACGCGGCGCCGGAGAACAGTCGCCACGGCGGCTCGATTGTTTCCGGTTGATTCCGGCCCAGCCTCGCCAAGCAACTCCGTGAAGTAAGCGCGCCACGTGTCATCAACGGACGACGGATTATCGCGAAAGCGGTTCAAAAGGCCTTCCACATAATTCGCGTTGGCGCCGAAATTCTCTGCGATCAATTCCGTAAGATCAGCCATTGTCACATTCCACTTTTCAAGAGATGATGATTATTGACACCGTCAGGTCGGCTAACCGAAACCGAAGCGGCGAAACTCGCGCGTTTATTACTTGTTTGAGGTTACCCGCGCGTCCCCGAGCCTACCACCTTCCGCAAGGCTTTGCATCCGGGAGGCATTTTGGCCCTGAAACCGACCGCCTAAATATAGGTTTCAGCGCGCCGCTTTGTAAACGTCGCAGACCGTCGCGCGGAAGATCCTCAACTCCACCGCCGGCGGCCGCGAGTTGTCTCGCGAACCGTTGCGGTTGTAATCTTTGCGCGGCACAATTGATTTATCGAAAAGTGATTTATTGAAAAGTTTCGTTCTGGGAGGTGGCGAAAGAGATAAACGTCGCTTTCCTAAATGATCTCTCATTCGCCAAATAAATGCGACTAATCAAGTTCACGCAGCTTTTGTTACTAATCCTACTCCCGCTCGGCTTCTGCAACGCGACCGCGCAAGAGATTGGCAATTGCACGGTTAAGCTCGCGCAATTGCCGCGTGCGGGGGAACTGCGCGGGTTTCACCTCGGCATGTCTGCGGATGAATTTAAGGCGCGCGCTCCGCAGCTGAAGCTCGCGCGCACGGACGCTTTCGGCTCCAGCGCGGTCAATGTGTTTCCCGCTTTTGAGCCAAAAATTGATCCGGCGACGTTTGCGGAACTCAAGACCGTGTCGCTTGAGTTTCTCGACAACAAGCTGACGTCCCTGTGGATCGGCTACGAAGGCTCGTTTAAGTGGCAGACGATGGATGAATTTACCACAGGCATTTCTGCGGCGCTCAAACTTCCCGCCGCGTGGAGCGCCGGCAGCGGAGCGCGCTCCAGTCGCCTGAATTGCGACGACTTCACAGTCATCGTCGCGATGATCGGCCAAAGTCCGAGCCTCAAATTAATCGACAAGGCGGCGCAGGTGACGCTCGACAAAAGAAAGGCCGCGGCGGAAGAAAAAGCCGACCAGCCTCAATAACAGCGTTGGCTTGGTGCTCACGTATTGGCTCGCTTCGCTTGGGAGATCAAGTGGCTTATTTCGGACTCATTCTTTCGCTGCTCGTCCTCTTCTTCGTCATTCGATTAACGCTCGCTCAGCGGAGATTCGATTGGTTGAACGGTCTGATGATCGTGTGCGCGCTCGCCGGAGCGATTCTTGACATCGACACGATCCTCACCGGCCGCGTTCACGAAAGCGCCTATGTGCTCGGACTTGGCGTCGTGATCGCTTGGGTTATCTCCGCCATCAGGGCGAGAAAAGCCTGAGCCACGCGTACTAAAAAATGGCATTACAGCGGTTGGCGATTAAGCGTCGCGAGAAGCTTCCAGCCGGCGAGCGCTCGCTCACCAGGTGGCGCGAAGCTTCCGGCTTGTGTCGCGCGCGCGTCCCACACAAGCTGGAAGCTTCGCGCTACCTTGTCTCCGCAACGAAGATGAAAAAACAACTTGTCCGCAACGCCTCTCGCCGAGACTTTGCGAAAACGGCCGCCGCTTTCGCAACCATGCCGCTCCTTGCGCCGCTTCTCGCCGAGGCGCAGCAAGCACAAACGCCGCCGCCAAAGCAATCGCCCGCTCTCGCCGAAGCGTATTTGGAGATGATACAAGCGCGCTTCGGCGCCCAGCTTTCCGGCGCGCAGTTCACGCAAATCAAGCAGGACATAGAAGCAAGCCTGCGCGCCCAAGATAGGCTGCGCGCCGTCAAACTAAAGAACTCCGACGAGCCCGACTTTATCTTCGCCTCTTAAGGGTGACAAGTGACAAGAAAGCCCACTGTTCTTTCTTGTCACTTGTCACTCGTCACTTGTCACTCAAATGAAACTATCCAACGACGTGTTCTTTGCGCCGATCAGCGAGTTGGCGGCGATGATTCGCGAACGGCGAATTTCGCCGGTTGAATTAACGGAAGGGTATCTGGAAAGGCTCTCAAGCGCGGGCGAGCGCCTCGGGGCCGTCGCCGCAGTGATGCGCGAAACGGCGCTCGCAGAGGCCCGCGCCGCTGAGCGCGAAATACGCGCGGGGCGCTACCGCGGGCCGCTTCACGGCATTCCCTACGGCGCGAAAGATTTGCTGGCCACGCGCCATGCCGCGACCACCTGGGGCGCCGCGCCTTACAGGCAGCAGCGTTTTGATTTCGATGCGACAGTGGTTGAGCGACTGCGCGCGGCGGGCGCCATTTTGACGGCCAAGCTTTCGATGATCGAGCTGGCCGGCGGGATGGGCTACAACCAGGCTGACGCTTGTTGGAGCGGCGCGTGCCGCACGCCTTGGAACAAGGATCACTGGAGCGGGGGATCTTCTTCGGGTCCGGTGCGGCCGTGGCCGCCGGACTAATCGCCTTTGCGATTGGCTCGGAAACTTCCGGCTCGATTATTACGCCCGCCGCTTTTTGCGGAGTCTCGGGTTTGCGACCCACTTATGGCGCGGTGTCGCGACACGGCGCGATGGCGCTTTCATGGACGCTGGATAAACTGGGGCCGATGTGCCGCTCGGCAAACTGTTGCGGCTTGGTGCTCGCCGCGATTGCCGGAACAGACGAGCGAGATTCAACCGCGCGTCGCAACTACAAGTTCAAGTACCCGATGAGAAGAGCGCGCGCCCGCACGAATAAATTGCGCTTCGCTGTGATGAAGGATTCGTATGAAAAGGCGCAGCCCGAGGTGCGCGACAATTTTCTGCGTTCTCTCGCTGCGCTTAAAAAATTTTCCATTGTGGAGATGGATGTTGCGCTGCCTGATTTTCCCTACGGGCCGATGGTCGGCACCATCGTTGATGCCGAGGGGGCGAGCGCCTTCCGCGACTTAATCGAATCGGGACGGGTGGGCGAATTGGCATCGCCGGAAGGCAGGGCGGGCGGTTACGCCTCAATTTTGACGAGTGCGGTTGATTACCTGCATGCCATGCGGCTTCGCGCGCCCGCGCGGCGCGCTTGGGCTCAAATGTTTGCGAAATATGATCTGCTGGTGGCGCCCGCGCGCGCGACAATCGCTTACCCGATCGACAAAACTTTCGACGCAGCGTATCCCGGAATAAGCGCGTCGTCGCCCATCGGCGCAAGCAATTTAGTTGGCGTGCCTGCTATCTCCATCCCGAACGGCTTCGGTCAATTCAATCTCCCGACCGGCATTCAACTAATCGGGCCGGCCTGGGGCGAGCAACTGGTGCGAGGTCGCCGAGCGCTATCAACAGTCAACGGTTGGCACCGCCAGCGCCCGCCGGAAACCGCGTGACCGTTAAGCGCCCGCCTCACACCACTCTCGCGTCACGCGGTGGCGGTAATCGAACATGCGGCGCAGTCGCGGCTCCACCAAAAGCGGTGAAAAAAACTGGCCGAGGAAACCAAACGGCAATTGATACTCAATCTCGTCGCGCAAAAGAGCGCCCGCCGCATGCGGTTTGATGATGTGGCGGTGGCGCCAGCTGCGAAACGGGCCTTTAATTTGCACGTCTTCAAACATGCGCGGCGGGTCATACGCGGTGTGCTCCGCGATCCACTTGACCTTGATCGGCCCGAACAAACTGGCCTCGATGACGGCGCGGCTGCCGCGATGCAGATTAGGCGCAGCCCGCACAATCTTCGCGCTCTCTTGCGGGTGCGTCAGCCGCTGCAAGGCATCAGGCAGCTCATGAAAAGCAAACACGCGCTCCGGTGATGCACGAATGACGCTTTCTCTCACAAACTTCATTTTATGTTTTTCGCGAAGAAATCAAAGCTGATGCGATTCGGGCTGCAAAATCAGTTCGCCGAGGACGCCTTCGCCTTGTTGCGTGGCGGCGAAGAAGACGGCCTCGGCCGCGGCCTGCTCGGTTAACATCTTGTCGCGCTGCACGCGCATCGAGATTGAATCCCAAAATGAAGTGTTGACGCCGCCGAGGTGCAGCAAACTGAACTTAATGCCGGCGCGTTTGTACTCCAGCGCAAGCGCTTTCATCATTCCCGTGAGCGCATACTTCGACGCGCAATAGATGGAAGCCTGTGCCATCGCGGCTCGCCCCAGAATGCCGGGAATCGCGATCACTCGGCCGCCCTTTTGCCGCTCCATCATTGGCAGCACGTGCTGACAAACAAGAAAAGCGCCTTTAACGTTCGTCTCAAACAAACGAGTGAATTCCTGCTCGGTGGTTTCGCCGAACGGCTTGAGCGTGCCGACGCCGGCCGAGTAAACAAGCGTGTCGATGCGTCCGAAACGGCCGATCGCCGCGTCCGTGAGTCTCTTCACGTCGTCTGAGCGCGTCGCATCCGTCGGCACCGCCAGCACGCCGGTTCCCTTACGCTCCAGCTTAAACTCCAGCTCCGCCAACTCCGCTTCGTTGCGCGAAGCGATCACCAGATCCGCACCGGCTTCGGCGAACTTCAAAGCCGCGGCACGGCCGATCCCGCGCCCCGCGCCCACAATCATCACCACCGTGTCGGCTAAATCCATGCTCGCACCTCTACGAAAAATCAAAAATTAATCCGAAGTTGCCAAAATGTCCGGAACGTGATTAAGGAAGTTGTCGAAGACGGCAACTTTCTGTGTCTTTCATCTTCGAGCCAAAAAGTTGAACGGAGCCCCAAAAAGCAATGAGGCGAAGAGTTTTTCCGCGTGTGGGCAAACGCTTCGCCTGACGTATGATTGATCTGGCGTTGTTCGAGCGGCGGCGATCGCTCGCTCGCTCGCCTATTCTTCGTCGTGCTCTTCGCCGTTGTAGTGCATCACGACGCGCTCTTGATCGACCAGGGTCTCCAGATGGACCGGCCGTCCCCAGAGAGTGAAAACGTACTCCAACACTTTGCGCGCGTAATTTCCGTCGAGTTCGGAGCCCTCGTAGGCGTGCTTCAGATAAAGCTCCCTGTTTCCGTTGTAGTCACCGTCAGCGACCATAATATAGGGGAAGCCGAAGTTGGTCATGTTCGCCACCAATTGGTCGCGCACCCGCTCCCAACGCTTCTCCGTCACCGTCCATTCTTCATCATCAACCAACTCGTAAACGTACAAGTCCAATTCCTCGCACAATTCTTCCGTCAGGTAATTGCGCAGAAAAGAAACGTCGTTCTCGAGTTCGCGCACTTCAAAAATCTTCGCGCGCCCTTCGCCGCCCCGGCGACCAAACTTTTCTCTTTCTTCGGCCGTAGGATTATCCCACCGGCGTTCGATGTCCTCCAGTATTTTGTAGCCCACGTAATACGGGTTAAGCTGCCCCCGGTGAGGCGACACGACGCCGGAATGCAGATCGGCGAATTCGATCAATTCGTTGTCCGGCAAATCCAATTCGCGCATGATGCGCGAATGCCAGTAGCTGGCCCATCCTTCGTTTAATGTTTTTGTTTGCATCTGCGGCACAAAGTATTCCATCTCTTCGCGAATCATCGCCATCACGTCGCGCTGCCAATCTTCGAGCACAGGCGAGTTGCGCATCAGGTAGTAGATGAGGTCTTTCTCCGGCAACTTGTCTCCGCGCGCAGGCTCATCTTCCTGAGCTTCCTCCTTGACGCCCATCTTCCAGAGATCGTCGTAGGGGCCGACGTGATCTTTGCCTTTGCTTGCGCGCCTCGACGTCGGCCACTTCGCGCTTGATAAAGAAATTGGGTCGATGTGCTCTTCAATCGAAAGCACCGCGTCGAGCAGTTTTTCGACGGCTTTGCGGCCGTACTTGATTCATACTCGGTCATGCGCCCGGAGTGCGCCGAAACGCTTTCGACCATGCGGCGGTTGGTGCGGGAAAAATAAGCGTTATTTTTGAAGAAATCGACGTGGCCGAGCACAGGCCATCACCAGCTTATTTTGCACGGGGTTGTTGGTTTCGAGCAGAAAGCCGTATGACGGATTGGTGTTGATGACGACTTCGTAAATGCGCGAAAGCCCGAAGTCGTACATCGTCTTCATCCGGTGATAGGCTTTGCCGAAGGTCCAGTGCGAGTAGCGGCCGGGCAACGCATAGGAGCCGATCTCGTACATTACGGTCGCCGGCACAACCTCAAAGCGCGTCGGGAACGGATCGAGGCCAAATTCTTTGGCGATCTCCCAGATGCGCTCAAGTCCTTTCTCCAACTCCTTGATGTCGCGGTCTTGTGCCATAAATAATTGCCCGCCAAAAAATGCGAAAGCTTTACACCCGGTCTCCGAAAAATTGTTTGAGCGCCGGGTACACGTCTTCCTTGTCGTCTATGCGCACGCCGACAAAGCGTTCCTTGTTTTTCAATCGGTCGTTGAAAATCGAAAGCAGCGCGCCCGACGAGCGGCGGTACCCGGAGCTGCCTTCTTCGCCGATTTCGCCGTAGCCGAAGAGGTTGCACGTGGTCATCAACTCGTTGGCGAGGCGCACCGCTTCCTCATTGTCGGAGTAATAATTGTCGCCGTCGGAGAAGTGAAACGGATAAATATTCCAGTCGCGCGGCTGGTAGCGCTCGCGAATGATTTCGAGGGCGAGCTGATAAGCCGAAGACACGACGGTTCCGCCCGATTCGCCCTGCGTGAAAAACTGCTCCTCGTTAACTTCTTTGGCTTCGGTGTGGTGCGAGATGAAAACAATTTCGACGTTGTCATACTTGGTGCGCAAGAAACGCACCATCCAAAAGTAGAACGAGCGCGCGATGTATTTCTTGAATTCACCCATCGAACCGGAGACATCCATTAGCGCCATCACGACGGCGTTCGATTCGTAGCGCTTATCTTCTTCCCAGCTTTTGAATCTGAGGTCTTCTTTTTTGACGCCGCCGAAATGCGCGCGGTTCGTTTGCCTGGCGTTGCGCTTAATGTTTTCCAGAATCATGCGGCGCTTGTCCAAGTTGGACATGATGCCAGTGCGCCGGATTTCGTTGAAGCGTGTGGTCTGCGCCGGAACCGCTCGCTTCGCTTTCTCTTCCAGAAATGGCAGATGCAAATCCTCGAAGATAAGCGCGGCCAGTTCGTCTATGTTGACATCGGCCTCATAGTATTCGGCGCCGCCGCTGTTGCCGGGCTGGCCGCTGCCTTGCCCTTGACCCTGCTGGCTTTCGCGGCCAACTACGTCGCCGACCTTGGTTTTGCCTCCGCCCTGCCCGACGTGTTTGCGCTTGCGGTGATCGAAGCGAAACTTATATTCGTCGAGCGAGCGGATCGGCACCTTCACGGTGCGCTTGCCGTCAGAGAGGATGATCGCCTCGTTGGAGACAATCGAGCCGAGGTTTTTTTTGATGGCCTCTTTGACGCGCTCTTTGTGGCGCTCCTGGTCGGCGATGCCTTTGCGCTGCAATGACCAATCGTTCCGCTCAATAGACATCTTTATTTACCCCTGCTGCGAAACCCGCGCCGCTTGTGTCAAGTTTTGGATTGACGTTTGACGATTCGGTGCGGCAAAACTCGGCCACGAGTTCGGTAAATTCCTGCGGGTATTCTTCTTGAGGAAGGTGCCCACATCTGCGAAAAACGAAGAGCCGTGAGCCCGGAATCTCAGCCAGAAAATGTATTCCGTGTCGCAACGGGACCGCCGTATCGCGGTCGCCCCAGATGAGCAGCGTCGGTTGCGTGACGCGTTGGGCTTCGCGCCCGTTGCGCGCGGCGCTCCAAGTTCGCTGGGTACGCACCACAGCGCGGTGCGTGCTCGCCGCGCGCAACGGCAGGCGGTGAGCCGCGAGCCGCTCTTCCGTCCAGAGGTTGCGACCGCTGCCATTGTCGGCGTAGACATCCTTCATGCGCCAACCATGCAGCCGCGCGGAGCCGAGCACAATAGGCGAAATGAAATCGCCGAGGATGGGGGCGGCGCCCAGGCGCATCAGCTTTTCGCGCGTGATCTCATCGTCGGCGATGCCGCCGACGATGACCAATTGCTACGCGGCCCGGAGCATCGAGAGCGCAGGCGATGGCGACGGCGCCGCCATAGGAACTGCCGACAAGCGTCGCGCGCTCGATGCCGAGACGATCCATCAAGCGCACCACCATCCGCGCCTGGTACTCTATGGTGTACTCGCCGTCGCGCGGTTTATCCGAAAACCCGAACCCGACGAGGTCCATCGCGATCACGCGGTACCCCGCGGCGGCAAGCGTCAAAAGAACATCGCTCCACACAAACGTCGAAGCGCAAAAGCCGTGAATCAGCAACAAAGGAGGCGCGCTCGCATCACCGGCCTCCTGGTAGTGCACGCGCAAGCCATCCACTTCCGCGAAGCGCGAATATTCGCTGTGGTGTAGGGCGGATCGGTGCTCATCCCAATCCACTTCGCGCGGCCGGCTCCACAGCTTGGCGGCGAGCGCGGCGCCCGCCAGTCCGTAAGCGCCGGCGATGAGATAGCGTTTTTTCAAGCTAAATATTTTACCTTGCGAGCTGATAAATCAAGGAAAGAACACTAACAAGAAGCATCAGAGGAAAGGCTTACCGCAAGCGAAAGCTCACGATACGCGGGCCTGATCCTCTAACTTGAAGACGCGTGCTCGCATCTGGAAAAGGTCAGCGACGAGTAGACGCATTTGTCCGTTCATGTCTTCAAGCGTGTTCTCAATCCCGCCAAGTCGAACCTGCACGCTTTCCCAAATCGGGCGGGTGTCGTGCAACCGCGCGTCAACCTTACTCTCAAGTGCAGCCACTTTGCCCACAAGCGCGTCAACATTGCCGTCGAGTGCATCCATTTTTCTCTCAAGTGTCGTGAAATGCCCATCAAGGTTGGTCAACCGCATATTAATTGAGGCTAGCTCAGCCAGGACACGTTCTTCAAATGACCGCCGGGGCAAATCTTGTGTGGGTTCTTCACTCATCGTTCGACACCTTAGTCTGCAAATACTTGGTTTTACCTTCTGACCACGACGCCCGCGCTTTTTCTTCAAACGAGCGCGGGCGCGGCGGATGTTTTCGTATTGGGGTCATTCGCAGCGGAAGGACCCCTTACTGTCCCTTGAGAGCTTAACGCGAAAGCAGCGTGCCAACGTACGTCAGCAATTCGTTGGCGCAGACCGGGCAGTAGCCGTGATCCTTAATCAATCGATCCACCACTTCGTTAATGCGCCGCAGTTGATCCGGGTCGGGCGTCTTCACGGAAGTGGTGATCTTCACCACATCTTTCAAGTCGGCGAAGATCTTCTTTTCAATCGCTTCTTTCAAGCGCTCGTGCGACGTGTACTCAAAAGTTTTGCCTTTGCGCGCGTAAGAAGAGATGCGAATCAGGATTTCCTGCCGAAACGTGTTCTTCGCGTTCTCCGAAACACCGATCTGTTCTTCAATTGAGCGCATCAATTGTTCGTCGGGGTCGATCTCCTCTTCGGTGATCGGGTCCTTGATGCGCTCCTTGTTGCAGTAAGACTCGACGTTATCGAGATAGTTGCTGCACATCGTGCGCGCCATCTCTTCAAACGAATAAACGAAGGCGCGCTGCACTTCGATTTTCGCGAGCTCGTCGTATTCTTTGCGGGCCGATGAGATCAAGTTGAGGTAGCGCTCGCGTTGCTCGGCGTTGATGCCGGTGTGCTGCTCGAAGCCGTCCTTGATGGCGCGCAACGCGTCAATCGGGTTGATGCAGGTGACGCCGTCGCGCACCAGCGCCGACGACAACCGGTTGATGATGTAGCGCGGCGAAATGCCGTCCATTCCTTCGCGCACCGATTCTTCCTTGAGCTCGCGCACATCCTTCGTTTTGTAGCCCTCGACATCCTCGCCGTCGTAGAGCCTCATCTTTTTGGCGACATCCACGTTCTGCCGCTTCGGCTCTTCCAGGCGAGTCATCACCGCGAACATCGCCGCCACTTTGAGCGCGTTTGGCGAAATGTGCACGTTGCGCAGCACTTCGGATTGATTAAGCAATTTATAGTAAATGCGCTCTTCCTGTGAGACGCGCAAATTGTAGGGCACGCGCACCAAGATGATGCGATCTTGCAGCGCTTCCGACTTGCGGTTGCCGGCAAACGAGATGTATTCGTTTTCGTTGGTGTGCGAAAGAATCACCTCATCGGCGTAAATCATCGCGAAGCGTCCGGTCTTGATGTTCTGCTCTTGCGAAAGCGTCAGCAGACTGTAGAGAAACTTCTCATCGACCTTCAGCATTTCGACGAACTCCATCACGCCGCGGTTCGCGATGTTCAATTCGCCGTCAAAGCGGTAAGCGCGCGGATCGGATTCGACACCGATTTCGCCAATCGTCGAAAGATCAATTGAGCCTGTCAGCTCAGTAATATCTTGTGATTTTGGGTCTGACGGCGCGAAGGTGCCGATGCCGATGCGATCTTTTTCGGAGAAGATGATGCGCTCGACTTGCACGTCTTCGTGGCGACCGTGGTAGGTGTGTTCCAGTGAGTAGCGACACTGCGGGCAGAGGTCGCCTTCGATGTAGATGCCGTAGTGCTTTTCGATTTCGGGGCGCAACTCGTGCGGAATAAGGTGCAGCGCCTCTTCGTGCATCGGGCAGCCTTTGATGGCGTAGAGCGCTCCGCCTTCGCTGCGCGTCCACTCTTCGAGCCCGCGCTTGAGCATCGAAACGATGGTCGACTTGCCGCCGCCGACCGGCCCCATTAAGAGAAGAATTCTTTTGCGCACTTCGAGTCGCTGCGCGGCCGACTTGAAGTATTCAACGATGCGCGCGATCGGCTCTTCGATGCCGTATAATTCTTGCGCAAAGAAGTTGTAGCGCGTGATTTCGTCGCGCGCGCCTTCGTTGATCTTCTCCACGCCGCCGCCGTGAATCATATCGTTGATGCGCGCGTGCGATAGTTGCGCGAGACGCGGGTTCTGAGCAACCAACTCGAAGTAGTCGCGGAAGGTGCCTTCCCACTGTAGCGCCGCACGTTCACGGCGCAGCAGTTCCAGCCTCTCGCTAATATTGAATTTTGTGTTGCCATCCTGCTGTTGCATAGACCTTAACAAACCTCATTTCGGCCAAACGCGCGCGCTTCGGACGGCGTGGGTAAATCACGCCCTGCTTAATCAAAGAAGATCAGGGAACCGTTGAAATTGTGCCGGGAAAGCCCGTCGCAATTTCAACGGTCTTTGTTTGAATCAAGCTCGGCGGCGCCAGGACGCGAAGGAAGAAGCGCGTGCGCGACCCGAATGCATCCGCGTTGGCTCTGCCGAGACGTTTCCAAACTTATCAATGATCTCAACTGTTCTCGTAAGGGGAGCGGAGGCGAGTCTCATTCTCAAAAGAGATTGCTCGACCTCTGGTGCCGAACTTTTCCCTGCGGCGATTATAACACAGCAGGACGGGCGGCAAGTCAACGCTTTAATTAACAGCCAGCATCACGCGCGGGCGCACCATTTGGTTTACCCGGTCGTAAACGCCAATCGCAATCAACTCGCCCGGATCTTCTTCCATGCGCACATGCGCGCCGTCAACTAAATCCGGACGCATCATATCGAGCGCCATCCCGTGGCGCACTCTTTGCGCCTCTTGGCCGCTTAGATGCACGGATGGCATCTCCGAGAGCGCCATCGCAGGTCGGATAAAAAATTCTTCCCACCCGCGCCCCGCCTCTAAATCGCTTTGCAGACCGGCGAGGGTCAACGCCCGCTCCAAGCCAAACGCTCCGGCTCGCGTTCTACGCAGCGCCGCCAGGTGTGCGCCAATGCCCAAGTTGCGGCCGATCTCTGCGGCGAGCACGCGCACATAAGTGCCCGCCGAACAAACGACGGAAATCCGTAAGTCATAAGTATCTTGATTATGACCGGGCCGCAGAAGTTGCCCATCGGGGCCGGGCACGACTTCAAGGCGGCGGATGCTAACGGGCACAGGCGCACGCTCAATTTCTTCGCCGCGCCGCGCGAGTTCGTAAAGTTTACGCCCCTGCACTTTCTTGGCCGAGTACATCGGCGGCAGTTGCATCAGGTCGCCGCGCAAAGGCCGCAGCGCCTCTTCAATTTGCTCTTGAGTCACCAGGGGAGCATTGCTTGCGGGTGCGAGCGGTGTTCCGGTCAAATCTCCCGTGTCGGTCGCGAAGCCTAAGCGCACCGCGGCGTCATATTCCTTTTCCGCGCCCGAAAGAAACTGGGCGAGGCGCGTCGCGCGCCCGACGAGCATCACCATCACGCCGGTCGCGAACGGATCAAGCGTGCCCGTGTGCCCGATGCGCCGCTCGCGCAAGATGCCCCGCAGTTTCGCGACCACGTCATGCGAAGTGAAACCCGCGGGCTTATCGATAATGATGATGCCGTTCATCAAGATATTCTAAGTCGAAACAAGCGATGATGGTATGCGCCGGGAGGCCTCACGACGGAAGACGCGAAGGACGGTTGCCGTGTGTTTCGCGGATGAGTTAGATTACTTTGAGCATTATGTTGAGAAGAGGTTGGAAGCCATCACCGCCGCGGCCGCCAGGCGCAACTGACGAAGAGACACCGCCGCCGCGCCAGTTGAATCAGGAGCGGGCGCGACAGCGAACGATGCAGAGAGCGGTCAAGCTTTTAGCGGCGAAGCCGCGCTCGGTGGAGGAATTGCGCGAACGTCTGTTGGAGAAAGAGTGGACGACTGCGGAAATCGTCGACGAAGTAATTGGCAAGCTGAAACAACACGGCTACTTGAATGATGAGCGCTTCGCGTTCGGTTACGCTTCTTATCGCGTCAGGCAAAAGCCTCTTGGCCGACAGCGGCTCGCGCGCGACTTGCAGATGAAGAAGGTGGATGCTGAGCTCGCTCGAGACGCGCTCGATGTTCTTTACCAAGAAACTCCGGAAGAGGAATTAATTGAGCGCGCGCTGAAAAAGCGCATCGCGTTGCGCGGCCATCCGGAGACGCGCGCGGAGACAAAAAGTCTTTTCGATTATTTGATGCGATTGGGATTTCCCTCCGACCTGATCGTGCGCAAAGTGCGCGCCGCCGCTACAACAGAGAATCTTGACCTCGACGAGGAAGCATCGCCCGGCTAGTAGTGCGTCACGCTGAATTTGAGGTTGAGAGTTCAAGCTTGAGCTTGAACTCCTGCGTCATCAGCAACCCAAAAGGTTGAACTCTCAACTCATCATCTTTAGGGTGATGGACTACTAGATTCCTCTTCCCCTTGAAAATCACGTGCGATACTTTTCAAGGACGGAGAGCAGCCAGCGATCAGCGCTCATTGGTAAATAATATGTTCACTGGAAACGAGATACGCGAACTTTTCTTAAAATACTTTGAGGAGCACGGACACACGCGCGTGCCCTCAAGCCCGCTACTGCCCGCCAACGACCCGACGCTGCTTTTCGCCAACGCCGGCATGAATCAATTCAAGGACGTGTTCACCGGGCAGGAATCGCGTCCGTACACGCGCGCTTGTTCGTCGCAAAAGTGTATCCGCGCGGGCGGCAAGCACAACGACTTGGATGACGTGGGCCGCACCGCGCGGCACCACACGTTCTTCGAGATGCTCGGCAATTTCTCGTTCGGCGATTACTTTAAGCGCGACGCGATTCGTTTCGCGTGGGAGCTGTTGCTTGACGTCTACAAGCTGCCGCTTGAGCGTTTGTGGGTCTCGGTTTACGAAGAAGACGACGAAGCGGCGCGCTTGTGGGAAGAGCAAGGGTTGCCAAGCGATCGCATTGTGCGTTTCGGGGCCGCAGAAAACTTTTGGCAGATGGGCGATACCGGCCCCTGCGGGCCGTGCAGCGAGATTCATTACTACCGCGGCGAGCATCCGCAGTCCGACGCAGAATCGCGCTGATTTGGTCGGCACTGACATGACGATGGAGTTTTACAACCTCGTCTTTATGCAGTTTGAGCGCGCCGCGGACGGAACTCTGACGCCGCTTCCGAAGCCTTCCGTTGACACCGGGCTGGGCCTTGAGCGCTTGGCCTCGATTCTGCAGGATGTGCCGACGAACTACGACACGGATTTGTTGCGCCCGATCATTGATTTCACCAGCGAGCTGTGCGGCAAGCCTTACGTGTATGACTCGCCGGAGGGTTTCGCGATGCGTGTGATTGCGGATCACGCGCGCTCGACCGCCTTTTCCATCGCCGACCGCATCCTTCCCGGCAACGAGGGGCGCAACTACGTTTTGCGAAAGATTATGCGCCGGGCCATTTACCACGGGCGTCACGCCCTTGGCCTGGAGGATCTGTTTTTCCACCGGGTGACCAACTTTGTCGTAGACGGGATGCGCCACGCTTATCCGGAGTTGGAGGCGTTGCGCGATTTTATTGAACGCATGGTGAAAATCGAGGAGGAGCGCTTCGGCTCAACTCTGAGCCTCGGCTTGGCCAGACTCGATGCTCTCTTCGCGACCACAGAGCAGAAAGCGATGCCGGAGTACGGCGAGCTGGCGCGCCTGTACGATACTTTCGGCACGCCGCGCGATTTGATCCGCGTCGGACTGGAGGAGCGCGGGTTTGCTGTGGCCGACGAAGAGTACAACGAAAAGTTTGACGCGGCGTTGCGCGAACTGCAACAAGCGAGCGTTCGGGGCGGCGCCGGAGGGGAAGCGCGCGCCAAGACGAAGGCCATTTACGGTGAAGTCGCGCGTCACGTTGGCAAAAGAAGCGAGTTTACCGGTTACGAAGGAACGCAATTGATGGGCGCACGCGTCGTTGCGCTGATCAAGGCCGACGAAGAAGTCGCAGAGCTTCATGAGGGCGAAGAAGGCGAAGTCGTACTTGATCGCACGCCGTTTTACGCCGAAGCGGGCGGGCAGGTCGGCGACACAGGCACGCTCGTCGGCGCCAATGGCTTGCACATCGTTGTGAACGACACGGTGGCCCCGTCTCGGGCCTCATCGTCCATAGGGCGCGCGTCGGGCGAGGCGTGGTGAAGCCGGGCGTTGAGCTCACGGCGCAGGTGGATGCCGAGAAGCGCGATGCGACGCGTCGCAATCATACGGCCACGCACCTGCTGCACGCGGCGTTGCGCGAAGTGTTGGGCGCGCACGTCAAGCAGGCTGGCTCGCTGGTCGCGCCGAACCGCTTGCGGTTTGACTTTTCACACTTTCAGCCGATGACCCGCGACGAGATCGCGGAGATCGAGCGATTAGTCAACAATCAGATTTTGCAAAACGAACGGGTGCAGACCGACTTGTTGCCAATCGAAGAAGCGTTGCGCTCGGGCGCGATGGCGCTTTTCGGCGAAAAGTATGGCGAGCACGGCGGCCGCGTGCGCGGCTGACTGTGCCCGGTTTCTCCAAAGAGCTGTGCGGCGGCACGCACGTGCGCGCCACCGGCGACATCGGGCTTTTCAAGGTTATTCGCGACGAGGCGGTGGCATCGGGCACGCGACGCGTGGAGGCTGTGACGGGCGTCGATGCTTTCGCGCGCTTTCAGGAAACAGAGGCGCTGGTGGACTTGATCGCCGGAGAGTTGCGCACCGGGCGCGAGCGCATTCCGGCCACGGTCGATCGGATGCAAGAGGAATTAAAGCGCGCACGCCGCGAAGCCGAGGACTTGCGTCTTAAATTGGCGACGGGCGGAGGAGGAGGAAACGGTTCCGCCAGTGGCCCAAGCAACGTTCGTGAAGTTAACGGCGTGCAGGTGCTGGTTCGTGAGGCGAGCGAGCTCGACGCGTCGGGGCTGCGGCAACTCTCAGATACGCTTTTGGCGCGCATCAAGTCGGGGGTGGTGGTTTTGGGCCGGCGCAGCGACGATGACGGCAAGGCCTCGTTGATTGTGCGCACCACCAAGGAATTGCAGCAGAAATTGCCGGCCGGCCAAATCATCCGCGAATTGATGCCGATTCTCGGCGGGCGCGGCGGCGGGCGCCCTGACATGGCCGAGGGCGGCGGCGCCCTGGGCGATAAACTGCCGGAGGCGCTCGAAGAAAGCTACAAAGTCGTCGCGCGCCTGCTCGGTTAATCTCTGCGCCTCTCTGTGTCTTCCCTCTGTGTCTTCCCTCTGTGTTTCTCTCTCGTTTAAGTCAGTCTCACTTAAACGAGAGAGAAACACAGAGAAAGAACACAGAGGGACACAGAGGTGTTGCCAATTACATCGCTTTTTGCTTTTCCGTTAAAGCGATGCCCATTTTCTCGAGCGTGACGCGGTTGAGCGTCCCCGTTTCTTTAAGCCCCGAGATAACTTGGTACTTCTTTAACGCGCTGCGCGTTTCGGGATCCAACTTGCCGGTCGCTTCTCCGGCGAAGTGACCCGCTTGTTTGAGCATCATCTGAGCCTGCACGATCTGATTTTTGCTGGCCCGGAAAACCGGTCCGCGGCGCGCTGGCGTCTCGGAGCTTTTCACCGCCGCCACGCCCGCCGCGCTCGCTTGTCTTTCCTGCCTCGCGGTGGCCACCGAACCAGCGCAGAGCAGCGTCATTAAACACACTAATAGCTTACGCATCTAGATTTTCTCCTGACATCGTCGTTGGAAATTCAGTTTTAGGATTGAACGCCGAAAGGCCAATGCAAATGTGCTGCTAACCAGACGACAGTGCTTGACCGTCTGAGGAAGCCAGGCAGCAATATCGACCTTGAGCCGAGCGTTCGAGAAAGCTAACAAATGCGTGGCGCCACTCTCGCCGAGGAGGTTTGCAACTCCGGGGCCACATATTCGCGTCGCCTTCGTCCCGCTTTCAGGAATTTTCAAGTGATTTTCTTTATGTTGTCGACTGCGGCAAGCATCTGCTATGATGCCGGTTGGTTTTACATGTTTTACAATGACAACATGAGTCTTTTGATGATGGATTTCTCACCTTTGCCGCTGCGCGCAAAGCACTTATGCGTCACAAGCTGATCTTCAGAGAGTCAGTTTTTAGCAGACTCAGTTAGGATTTTATGAGATGAGCAGATCGATTTTATTGTCCGTTGCGGTGCTCTGTGGCGCCTCTTCCGCTGGAATGGCGCAGCGCGGCAACTCGCCCAGGCTCGATAATATTGACGTGAAACACACGGAGTTAATTAAAGAGGCGCCGCCGCCGCCCGTGATCGAGCAGCTTAAGCGTCCCGCGCTTGTTAAGAAGGTGAGCGGTTCCGGGGTCCGGCGGCCCTCGAAATATAAGCCCTTTGACTACGAGCTTTCGCGTCGCATCACGACCGAGTCAGTCAAGCCTCTTAACATTTTCACCACCGGTAATCAATCCGTTGATTCATTTATCCGCGACTCGGGCACGCGCAACGGAGTGGACCCTGTTTTGATTTACGCCATCATGCACCAAGAGTCGGCCTTTAAGCAGAAAGCCGTTTCCTACAAGGGTGCGCGCGGATTAATGCAGCTGATGCCGGCGACGGCGGTGCGTTTCGGAGTGCGAAACATCTTCGATCCGCGCGACAACATTGAGGGCGGCGCGAAATACATGCGCTTTCTGCTGGACACATTTGACGGCGACGTGCCGCTGGCGCTCGCCGGCTATAACGCTGGCGAAGGCGCGGTTCTCAAGTACGGGCGCCAAGTTCCGCCTTACCGCGAAACGCGCGAATACGTGCGTCGCATCGGCGAGCGTTATGCCGTCCTCAGAGATCCTTTGGCATTAAAGCGCGCGAAGCGTGTCAGCGATCAACAATTGGCGGCGCTTCAGGCCGAGCCGGCCGTTCCGGCGACGATTTACGAACAGCAAGTTTTTGCGGTGAGATTGCCGAACGGTAAGCTACAGCTGGTCAGGCAGTAGCAGCGCCCGTTATCTGATATTGGAGAGCGCGCGAAAAATGGCGGCGCGGGTCAGTCAGGGCCCGGTGCGCCCTTTTTCGCGCGCTTCTTTGCGCGCCGGGGCCGGCCTCGCCCTGGTCTGTTATGATGTCGGGGAATCACATGAGGAGTGAGCGGCGAAAAGCATATGAGATGTCAGAATTGCGGACAGGTGGTTCAAGCCGGCACGAATTACTGCGGGTCTTGCGGCCGCCAAGTTTCAAGAACTGATGAGGAAGAAACGAGGGTCGCGCGTTCGATTGCCGCGCCGCCCGCGCACACGCCCCTGCACACGCGCGAAGTTGCGGAGTCCGAGCGAATCGTCTTTAAAACGCGGCCGACGCTTCTTTTTATCGCCCTGGGTTATGCCATCGCTGTTGTCTTTTCCTTAATGGCTGTGATGGTCTTCGCCCGCCTGGGAGTGAGCGCATCGGTTTCGCTGCTCGGGTCTCTCGTTTTCCTTTTGGTTCCGGCTTTTTATCACGTGCGGCGTAACGCGCAACGCTACACGCTGACCGATGCTCGCGTGGAGATCGACCGCGGCGTTCTTGTACGCACGACGCGCAATGTGCCGCTACGTACCATCCAGGATGTGACCGTTTCGGCCAGCGTGTTTAAAAGAATCATCGGAGTCGGCGACTTGATTATCGAAAACGCGAGCGAGTTGGGCGGGGCCACCGTGCTGCGCAATATTCACGGCGCTCGCCACCATGCAGATTTGCTTTTGCGGGAGCTCCGCCGTTGGCGTTAGCCCTCCGAAGCGCTTCCATCTTGCAGGAACTTCTCCGCATCATCGGGCATCTAAGGCCTATATGCTTACTATCGAGAACTCGCACGCGCGCACGTCGGCTTGGGCGAAGCAATGTACCATCGCCCTGGTCTGCCTTTTAACTGTTTGCGGCATGGGGGCGGATGCCGCCGCAGCCGAGACGATTCAAGCCTTGCCGGAAAGCTTCGGAATTTGGCGGGCCGAGAAGAACACGGAAGGGCCACACCAACCGGCGGAGTTCGCGCATTACAACATCAAGAGAGGCGCAGTAGCGCGGCTTTACGCATCGGACGCGAGCAACGACCGTCTGAGAGTGACTCTTGTTCAGGCCGTCAACGATGCGGGCGCCTATGCGTTTTTCACCGCGCTGCGGCGGCGGCGCGCGGCGGGCCCGCCGCGGCTGCGATGCCAATCGACATCGGCACGGCGGGTGCGGCAATTGGCGGACGCGTGGTTTTCTTTAAGGAAATTCGGTCGCGATGGTTGAGAGTGCCGAGGCAGCGCAGGCTAGCTCAAATGAATTGGTGGCAGAAGCGGCTCGCGCTTTCGCGCAGCAATTGGATGGCGGAGAAAACGAAATTCCGGTGCTTGTCAAACATCTTCCTGATTGGGAAGCGGCCGAGCGCTCGGTTGTTTACGCCGTGAGCCTTGCGGCGTTGCAGAAAGAGTTGGGCCCTGACGCGGAGCTTTTCGGCGGCCTCGACTTCGGCGGCGGAACTGAGGCTGTCGTGGCTCCGTATCACGGCGGTCAAGCTCGCCTGGTTGTGATCGAGCAGAATACGCCGCAACTGGCCGCCGCTAATGATTCATATATCAGCGAACGATTGCTCGGCCTTCGCCAGGAAGGGAAATCGGTGCCGTCGGCTTACCGACGCAAAGGCAACTACCTTGTCTTCGTGCTCGGACAAAGTGATGAACAGGCGGCGAATGAACTACTCAACGAAGTGAGGTACGAGCAACTCGTGCGCTGGCTTGGCGACAATCCCCGAGCGTTTGATTTGGCCAACAGGCGTTACGCCGAAACGACGGCGAACGTTATCATCACGACGCTCAAAGCGACCGGGCTTTCACTGCTGCTCTGCTTGGGCGTCGGCGCGATCTTTGGCGGCGCCGTTTTTTTGCGGCGCCGCTCTCAGCCAGGTCTGTCAACCGGGTACTCAGACGCCGGCGGAATGATTCGTCTAAACATAGACGAAATCACCCAGCCGTCCGGCGATCCCAGCAAATTACTCGGGAAAAACAGCGGAAGTTGAAGCGCGCCCTGTGCGTGTGAGAATCGGCAGCAAGCGTCATGGAAGCGCTTCCAATAAACGCTCTATGTCTTGCGCGACGTTGTAAAGATGAGGCGAGATGCGCAGTCGCCCGCCGCGCGGCGCGGTGATAATGTTTTCCCGTTTGAGATGCGTGTAAATGGCGCCAGGCGTCATGCCTTTCGTGTGGCGCAAACAAACTATTTGAGATTTCTCGTCGGGGCGGCGAGAGCTAATCACCTCATAGCGATGCCGGTCGATGTTGTCGCACAAGTGATCCGTTAATGCGCCGAGATAAGCGGCGATCTTGTCGATGCCCACCTCGGCGAGCAGTTTCAAACTTGCCTCAAGGCCATGCAGCAACGATGTCGGGCCGGTGCCGGTCTCCCACGGTAGCGCTCCCTCGCGCCACGGCTGATCGAAGTTGCCGTAGTCTTCCGGCTCGGGCACGCTGACCCAGCCGACCAGCGTCGGACGCAGGCGCTCCAGCGCCCGGTCCGAGAGGTACAGCAGCCCCACGCCTTCCGGCGTCAAAAGCCACTTATGGCAAGCGCCGGCGGCCGCATCAATCAATTGACTCTCAACATCAACGGAAAGCGCGCCCATCGCCTGGATGATATCCACCACCAGCAGCGCATCGCGCCGGCGCGCTGCAATGCCCAAACGCTCCAGATTCACCCGAAAGCCGGAAGCGTATTGCACGGAACTGATGGCGACGACGCGCGTGCGCTCATCCATCAAGTTGATCATCTCGTCCACATCTATGCGGCCGCCGCGCTCCGGGCACAAACGAATTTCCACGCCGAAAGCGTCGCGCAATCTGAGCCAAGGGTAAACGTTTGAGGGAAACTCTCCGCTAAACGTCACCACGTTATCGCCCGCTCGCCATTTCAGTCCGTTGGCAATGGTTGACAAACCGTCTGACGTGTTGCGCATAAAGGCGAGCTGCTCGGGACGCGCGCCGATCATCTGCGCGGCGAGACGGCGCGCGCTTTCCTTAACGGCCACCCAGCGACGGTAATTCTGCGATCCGTTCTCAACTACGTCGCGCAATTGAGCCTCGACGGCGCCCACGACGGGAAGCGGCGGCGGCGTGACGGCCGCGTGATTGAGGTAGACGGCTCGCCGGGTGATCGGAAAAAGTGCGCGCAGGCTTTGGTTCATAAACGGATTAACTAAATCGTGAATTAACGGGAAGGCAGCGAATTATCGCGCTTGGGATGTAGTGATCCCGTAATGAGAGATTCGCTTCGGCATCCATAAATGTTTCAGCCCATTGCTAACGAAAGTTCTCCATCAGCATAATGTCGCTGCTGACCTGATCTATTTGCGACCAAGTCAGCCAGCGGCCATCGGGCGACACGGCCAGTCCCGAAGTCTCCTTCCGTAATCCTTTCTCAAGCGCCGCAACCGTCGTCATCTTGCCGGTCGCAAAGCTGTAAAATTCGAGCTGCGGCTGTTCAGGCTTTTCTGCCGAGGCGAAATAGATGCCTTGTTCTGTCACCGCCCAAGAGCGCAATTCGCCCGCTCGATGCTGATCCAGCACCAGTGTTTCTTCACCGCCTGCCACCGGGACGCGCCAGATGCCAGGAGCAAAGCGGGCTTTGGTGTAATACAGAAGCTGACCGTCGGGGGATTCGACATTATCGAAGCCGCCTTGTTTCGTTACTTGCGTGGCTGCCCCGCCAGCGGCTGGCAGCTTCCAGATTTGCTGGCTCCCACTGCGGTCAGAACAGAAGTAAATCCAGTGGCCATCACGCGACCAACTTGGCACCACTTCTTGGGATAGCTCGGTGGTGAGGCGGCGTGGTTTGCCGCCATTGGCGCTGATGACGTAGATGTCGGCGCTACCTTCCGCACGAGAGTCGAAGATGATCTGCTGCCCATCCGGCGACCAGCGGGGCGAGCCACAGAGCCGGCGATTGAAAGCTGTCAATTGGACTAAGTGCTGGCCTTCGCTGTCGCACACCCAAATCTCCCAACTCCCGGAACGATCAAAAGCAAAGACAATTTTGCTGCCATCCGGCGAGTACTGCTGGCTGGTTTCAATGCGCGTGGAGGCGATCAATCGTTGGGGTGCTGACGCATTGGGCAGACTGATCCGCCAGATGTTCTGGTCATTGAATGCTTGCACCCAGGCCAGACGGTTGCCCTGATGCGAAAGGGCATAACCGTTGATATTGCCCCGGACAGCTTCAATACGCTCAGGCTTACCTCCGGTGACGGGCACTTTCCACAACCCGCCAATAGATGTGAACAGGATGGAGCGACCATCCGGCGACCAGGTCGGAAACGTATCATAGTATTCTGTATCGGAGTGCAATAGCTGCGGCTCGCCACCTGCGATTGGCACCAGGTAAAGACGACCCACATCGCCACTGACACGAGCAAATGCCACTGTCTTTCCGTCCGGCGAAATGGCCGGTGAACGATCAGAGGTTGTGACCGTAGGTGGCGCAGTGAGTTTACGCTTTGCGCCCGTTTCACGCGCCAGTAGATAGATACTGAATGGCTCGGATGGAGAACTTCGATCCATCACTGCCAGCCACTCGCTATCCGGCGACCAATTGGGCATCCACATCCGTGCGAACCAATCTGGGGATGAATTTTCGAGAGACGCGATTTTGCGTTCGGTGCCGCCCAGCGAAGGAATCAAATACAGTCCGCCTGGCCGGATGAAGGCGATCCAGCGGCCATCCGGCGACCAGCGCGGCCAACGCTCGGCGGCAGGATCGGTCGTCAACCGCAGCATGGATTCATTGCCGATCTGTTTGACGTAATGTCTACGTTATCGCCCTGCTCGCCATCCCAGGTAAAAGCCATTGAATTGCCATCTGGCGAGAACGTCGGATCATTTTCGCTGCCGGGTAAAGTCGTGAAGGGCACAGCGGTCGTCATCGGCACAACGCTGGACACACGCGAAGCGAACCAGCGCACCGCTGCGAAGTACCCCACGATCACTAACCCCGACACCAGAACCACCAACAGCAAAGGATGAAAACGGCGGCGCGGTTGGGCTACTGCAACCGGAGCCGCGTGTATGGGAGGCATTGCGGCGGGCGCAGGTTCATTGGCTTCACCCGGCAGTTCCCGCACTTCCGCGACAAAGCGATAGCCGCGCTTCGGCACCGTCTCGATAAACTTCTGCCCGTTCTCGCCATCACCGAGCGCCTTGCGGATTAGCGCGATGTTTGAGGAGAGATTCGATTCCTCAACGAAACTGTCCGGCCAGACGGCCTTGAACAACTCCTCTTTCTCCACCAAGTGACCATGCTGCTCGACGAGCACGAGCAACATGTCAAACGCCTTTGGTGTGAGTGAAACCGACTCGCCCGCCCGCAACAGTAACCGCTCCTGCGCATCCAGCCGGAACGGGCCAAATTCGTATAAGTGTCTCATGTTACGCACTTCGTCCCGGAGGGACGGAAAGAAGGTAGCCAGTGGCAAGCGGCGAACGGCAGTGAGTCGCGCCGCCTCTGGTTGAAAGGGGAGAAGCAGTTCGCGCCCTGAAAGGCGCGCGGAGAAATGCGTTTGACCGCCGCCATTCTGTGCGCCCTTGCAGGGCGCGGTCGGGTTATGACGTTTCCAGAGGCGGCGCTCGTTTCACTCGCTTGCCACTGGCTACCTTCTGCCTGCTCCTTCGGAGCAGAAATGCAAACTGCGTAACATGAGTAAGTGTTTTGATCTGTGACTCATATCTGCTCTAGGAATTTCCCAGGAACGCCGCAGGAAATTTCCCGGACTTTTCCCGGAGTCCTCACAGGATTCCGCTACGGCAACCAGCATATCGTCCGCCGTGCAATCGAGCCGATGACAACAGGCCTCATGGCCGGCTCATTGTAACGCACGGCGTGGCGTCGCAGTCCCGCCTTCACATTCAACCCGAATTTCAGCAGTCAGCGCGCGGCCAACTCCTTTGGCTGCCGGGAGACGTGTGCCCACTCGCCCGGTCGCGCGAAAGATGACTGCGGTGAGAGGTCAGGACATGCTCAAGCCAAGTCTCCGACATCTAGTCTGCCTCGCAGTTCTTTCCCTCGGTCTGACATCAAGCATCAATGGGCAGCCCGATGCGACAGATGAAGTAGGGCTGGCGCTTGCGGCCATCGGCAACGGCTCAGTTGATGAAATGAAAGGCCGCCTCATCACGAACCGCATTACCGTGCTCGGTATTGAGTACCGCGCGCAAGCAGTGACGGCGCTCCCTGCGACGATTCTGAGCCATCGAATCACACATGGCAAACTCTTCCGCCGCGTCGAGACAATTTTGAACCGGGTGCTCCAATTACATGATCGCGGCGGGAAGGTTGAATTGATTTTGTTTCAGGATGATGTCCCCTCGGCGATACTTTGGCGAGGCTGTGTGCTGGCGCTCTCCGACGGCCTCGCCGAACCTCTCTACGATGGCGAATTAGCTGGCATCTTCGCGCACGAACTGGGGCATTCCTACTTTGAGGACGAGATGGCGGCAGCCGGTCGAGCTAAAGATGCGCGCGCCATGAGAGTAGTCGAGTTGAAATGTGATGCGGTCGCCATCTTGTCGTTGAAACTGTTGGCTTACGACCCCACTCTTCACCTGAAAGGGCTGCAACAAATCCAGATCATCACGCGAAGAAAAAGTTTGTCGAGCAGTACCTTTCAGTCGCACCCGGAACCGGTTAAGCGCGCGCTGTTCTCGCAGCGTTTCATTAAGTCACTCGCGCTGAGTACTTCCGCAGCGGATCAACCGGAGGTCGTGGAAACAACTTTCAGCTTACGATTGGAGTTAATTGAAAAGCCGCTCGCACCTCGCCGACAACTTCTTGCCGGTTATTTTTGACGGGAAACCGCGCATAGCGCGCGAGCGCCGCAATGCTTTGCTCATCAAGCACGCCCAGCTGGCGCAATGATTCAATGACCCCGGTCGGGCGGGCGCGGCGATCTTCTCCGTCTTATATTTTCATGGCGAGGCCGAGCCCGCGCGGCCATTTCTCAGAAGGCAGCACGCTTGCCGTGTAAACGCCTTCCGCCCCGACTTTAGAAATGACTTGCCCGCGCGTGGCGCGCATCACTTCCGTATCGAGGCGTTCGCTTGTTCCACCGACCATCTCGGGATATCGCCCCATCGCAGTGACGATACGCCGGCAAGCGGCTTTCGCCGGCTCGGGAAAATCGCCGGGCGGTGAGACGAGGCGCGCGTACATCGTGGCCATCGACGCGATTGAGACGCCGAATACGGGCACGCTGCATCCGTCCACTCCGACGACGATGTCTTCGCCGCGCACGCCGGAAAAGCGTTCGATTTCGCGCAAAATAGCTTGCTGTACAAAGCTGTCTTGATCCGCGTATGTTTCAATCGGCGCGCCCAGATGCAGCGCCAGAGCGAGCATGCCGGTGTGCTTGCCCGAGCAATTGTGTTGCAGAGTATCAGGCGCCAGGCCTTGCTCGCGCAGTCTCATCGCGGCTTCGCGGTTGAAGGGTTCGTGTGTGCCGCACCGGAGAGCGCTTTTATCAAGGCCGAGCTTGCGGAGCATACCGGCCACTGTTTCGACATGCAGCGGCTCGCCGCTGTGCGAGCCGCAAGCGATCGCCAACTCACGCTCCGTCAGGCCAAACCGATCTGCCGCGCCTGACGCGATGAGCGGAACAACTTGATGCGGCTTAGCGGACGAGCGCAGATAAGCGATTGTGTCGGGCGCGCCGAGCCGGGCGACCACGCGGCCGTCCGTTTCTACGGCGACGACGTGCCCGCGGTGGCGCGATTCGACAATTGGGCCGCGCCAAACCTCAACCAAAGGCGCAGCGTGAATGCTTGCGAGGGACAATTTATTTATCATCAAAGCGTTTCAAGTGTTTTCGTAAGGTGAGCGCTCGGTTGCTGCGCCGCGCGGCGGAGTGATACCTCCCGCGCGGTCGTAAAGCTTACGCCCTTTCCAGGTGACGCCGCTGCCGGTCGCGATCTTGACCGCAGAGTTAAGCAGGATAGCCAAAAATAGCGTTTGCCCGAGCGGCACCGTGAGCGCATAACCGAGCGGCAGACCCCACGTCTTATTAACCACGGCGAAGGTGGCGATCTGAAGAGTCCAGGTGAGAAGGGTCGGAATTAAGAGCATCGCCCACGGGCCGCGAACGTGAGCGATCAACATGACGACGCTCGTGAAGGCAACAATGAAGGGCACCACGGCGAAGAAGAAAATAGAGATTGCTCCGAAAACCGTGCGGATGAGGGAGAACTTTGCGCCGGCGAAAAGATTCTTGGTGAAGCCTTCCCAAATCTCCCGCAAATTAGTTTGCATGCGTGTACTGATGAGTTCCGGAGCATACTCTATGCGCAACCGTGCGCCGGCGCCTTTGAGCAATTCGGCCATGCGCAGATCTTCCGCGACTTCGTCGCGCACCGCCTCGTAACCGCCGACGCGCTCAAGCGCGGCACGCCGCATCAAGAAAAACCCTCCCACTCCGATCGCCTCGCGGCGCTGCGGATCGTTCACCCGCTTGATCGGCAAAGCGATTATCATGAACCAGCCAAACGTGGGCATAAAAACCCGCTCCCAAAATGAAAGACAGATCACGCGCGGAATCAGCGTTAACGCATCGTAATTGCCGCCCACGGCGCAGGCGACCGCGGTGCGCACGGCCGACCGCGAGTAAATCATGTCGGCATCGGTCGCCAGCACCCACTCGCCGCGCGCCACTCGCCAGGCTTGCGCGAGAGCGTGCGGCTTGCCGAGCCAGCCCGGCGGCGGCTCGACTCCGTCGATAATTTGTATTCTGGGATCTTTTAAGGCGGTACGGCGCAGCATATCTCCGGTCGCGTCGGTTGAACGATCATTGACGGCGATAATCTCCAGATTGGGGTAATCTTGATTCGCCATCGAGCTTAAACATGCGGAGATGACGCGATGCTCCTCGTTGCGTGCGGGCACGAGAATGGACACAAGCGGCGCAATGGATGGCGGTATTGTTTCTTCGTCGGAAGCGGGCGCCAGCGGCTGCTGTCTGGCGATACCACGCACGGTCAAGACGAGACCGAGCGCCCAAGACAGCGTCGTCATCCACGCCATGCCCAGGATCAGGCTGAGAGCAAGAAATTCAAAAGACATGGCCCGGTCGCGTGCGGCTCGAAAGCGCCCTCCTCACTTGATCTTAACTTTGACCCGGAGCGGGCCGCAACAGCTCTGGAAGGATGAAGGCGGAAGGATGAAGGATGAAAGCTGAGGATGAAAGAATTAAATTAAAAGTTTTTTGGCCTTACTTTCATCCTTCATCCTTTCAAGGCCGCTACTTATTGCAGCAGCGGCCTGAAGTGAACCGGGCGGTGATTTCCGAAGGAGTATTTTAATGTGACTGCAATGTTAGGGGTTGTTCGTCTCTCTGGTTAGCGAAGCGCGACTACACCTGCCGACATCAATTGCGGCCAAAATGTCCGACAATCTTCAGATTGTCGCGTGCATGCCCGAGCCTGGAAGCTTGATATCGCACACGGCCGAGCGACAATCGAGAAGATTGTCGGACATGTGCTGCGATCGTCTTGGCGTTACTCAAATTAATGCTTAACGAGGTAGCTCTTCGCTTTTTGGCGCGTGGGGCGTACGGCGTACGGCGTACGGCGTACGGCGTACGGCGTAATTCAGGACGGTTAATTTCACTGCGCGCCGGCCGAAGCGTCTGGCCTCATGGTTGGACGGCATCCAGATGTCTATCTTGTGGCCGCGCACCAAAGCGCCCGTGTCGGCGACCGTGTAGTCGCCGCTGTAAGATCCGGCTTCAAGCCGCACGCGCGAGCCCAGCGGAAGCACTCGGCGGTCGGCGGCGATCAGACCTTTGGCGACAAACTTGCCGCTCGCTGTGCGGCCGCGCAGAGTAAGCGGTTGCGACAAAGCCCCGCGGCGGAGCGGCGGGCAAGGAAGCGTTTTCGGATGCGGCCGAAACGCTGTGGGGCAGAGAGCCCGAATTCGTGTTGTTGCTTGCGAGCAGGGAATCCGGACTGGTGGGCGAATCGTCTGTTGTTTTCTGGTCTTTTTGATTCTGCGGAATGTGCGCGGGGGTTTCCGCGGCTGAAGGATCGGCTAAGAAAGCTACAAAGAGCCCAGCGCAGGCGACGGCTGTGAGGGTCGCCCGTGAACTAACGGGGGATTTGGTCATCTCTCGGGTCTCCTGTCCCATTCAAAGTTTTTCAGCGCCGCGCGAATCCGATCTTTCCTGGATTCGACCTCCGACTCGAGGAGTAATTAACAGTCAGTCGGAGTTGGGGGCTGGCATCCTTGATGCAGCGCACTGAAAAACGGAGGCCTTAAAGCAAAAAGCAAGCAAACAACCTTTCGCATGTGTTCGCTTGCTCTTAAACGTGGCGCACAACCTAGCATATTTTCGTCACGCATGTCTACCGCATCGAGAATTCTTTTTCGCGGGCCGAATAAAGCTCGGTTGCTCGCGCGCCCGCCGGACAGCGTGCTAAAGTCTTTTGAAGTATAAAGCGCGAATTTCCGAGATTTCGCAGAAATAGGGAGATATTAATGGCGATTAGCGCGGAGCTTTTGGAGATTCTTGTTTGTCCGGCGTGCCGTTCCAAAGTTGAAGTAAAACCTGATAACAGCGGACTTAAATGCGTCAATTGCAAGCGTGTTTACCCGATTGAAGACGACATTCCGGTGATGCTGATGGACGAAGCGAAGATTGAGGATGAAGAGTCTGTGCGCTAAGGCGCAGAGCCGAAGCGGCGCTTCAGATTTGCCGGTGTGGGAGCGTTCCGAAAATCAGCCAAACGACGCGCAGGCAAAGCTGCTCGGAGCGCAGCGCATTGATTGGCAAAAAGTGCGCGCCGTGCTGGTGGTGCGCCTGCGCTCGATTGGCGATACTGTTTTGGCCACTCCTTCGCTCTACGCCCTGCGCCGCTTTTTACCGCACGCCCGGATAGATGTGTTGCTCGAAGATTGGGTGGCGCCGCTCTTGGAAAATTGTCCGGACGTTGATCAGGTGATAACCGTCAAGCGAGGAAGCCTTTTTGAACGCGCGCGTCTGCTTCCGCGTTTGCGCCGCGCACGATACGACGTGGCCTTTAACCTGCACGGCGGAACCACTTCAACGTTTCTCACCGCAGCATCTGGCGCCAGGCACCGCGTAGGCTACGCTGATTACCGCTACACTTGGCTGTACAATCATGCGGCCCCGCCGTCGGCCGAGTTGTGGCAAAGAAAAGAAACTCACTCGGTCGAGCAGCAACTCGCGCTGCTCGGTTGGACCGGCGTTCCCGTCACTGACCGGCCGCCGACGCGGCTTTCACTCAACCCGAAAGCGGTGCGCACCATCACAGAAAAATTAATGAGCCGCGGAGTCAACTTGGCGACGCTTTACGCGCTCGTTCATCCGGCCGCAGCCTTTGACACAAAGCGGTGGGCGAGCGCTAACTTCGCGCGCGTCATTGAACACCTTCATGCCCGAGGCTTAGCGGCCGTAGCGATCGCGGCTCCGCACGAGGCAAAGGTATTAACTGACCTTGAGTGTGAGGCGCAAGTGCCGCTCATTACTTTCTCCGACCTCTCGCTTCCGGAAATAACCGCGCTGGCGGCCGGAGCGCGCCTTTTCGTCGGCAACGACAGCGGAATCGCGCACATTGCCGCCGCGGTGCGCACGCCGGCCGTGGTGGTGTTCGGCTCCTCGAACGTCGCGCACTGGCGTCCGTGGGCCGCGGGCGCAGCCGAAGTGGTGCGCGAAAGTATGCCGTGCGCTCCGTGCCCCGGCTACACTTGCGCGCAGTTCGAGGCGCCGGAGTGCATCCGGCGCGTGCCCGTCGACAACGTGCTGGCCGCCGTTGAGAGAATGCTCGCTCACAAAGCCCGATTACCCAACGATGAATGACTTGTCTTTTGCGCGCGCGGCGGAAATCATCGAGCGCATGGGCCACAAAACGATTGTCGTTTACGGCGACATCATGCTCGACGAATTCGTGTGGGGCAGCGTCACGCGCATCTCTCCGGAAGCGCCGGTTCCAGTGGTCGACGTGCAGCGCGAATCCGTGAATTTGGGAGGAGCGGCAAACGTTCTGGCCAATCTCATCGGTTTGGGCGCACGCTCGTGCGTCGTCGGGCTCGTCGGGAATGATGCAACGGGCTCGCGCGTGCGCCGCGAACTGCACGCAGCGGGAGCCGTTCGCGTTGATGAAACTCTGGTCGTTGACGACGCGCGGCCGACCACCATTAAGACGCGCATCATCGCCCACAATCAATTGGTGGTGCGCGCGGACCGCGAGCGACGCACGCCGGCCGCAGCGCACATCGAAGATCGTTTAATCGAAGTTCTGCGGCACGCCACGGAAGCTGCCGATGCGTTGATTATTTCCGACTACGACAAGGGAGCGATCACCGCGCGCGTGCTTGCGGAGATTTTGCCGCTCGCCGCCCGCCGCCGCATCCCCGCGCTGGTGGATCCGAAGATTCGCAACTTCAACGCTTACCAACCAGCCACACTGGTCACGCCGAATCACCATGAGGCGTTGCGCCTCACCAAAAGCGAAGATGATTCGGACGAAGGCATCGCCGCAGCCGCACGCCTGATTCGCCAACAGCTCGCTTGCTCCTCGGTTTTGATCACCCGGGGCGAACGCGGCATGATGTTGTTAGAGGTGACGGCGCGCCCGTTTATGTGAAAACAATGGCGCGTGAAGTTTACGACGTGACGGGCGCCGGCGACACCGTGATCGCGACCTTGGCCGCCGCGCTCGCGGCCGCAAGCCACGCTCACAGAGGCCGCCGCGCTGGCGAACTTGCCGCCGGCATTGTGGTCGGCAAAGTCGGCACCGCGACCGCCACGAGGGAAGAACTTTGAACTGATTAAGGTTGCGCCTCGAAGGATGAAGGATGAGGGATGAAGGATGAAAACTAAGGATAAAAATTAATAAAAGTTCTTCCGTCCTTATTTTCATCCTTCATCCCTCATCCTTCATCCTTCCAGATGTCCTTCCGCCTTCATCCTTCCAAAGCCTCTGGCTCCTCTATGTATAGTAAGAACCGCGTGACAGCTTGGGTCAGCTTTCTGCTGATTCTCCACTTGGGCTCGCTCGGCGCTCTCGCGCAAGCGCCGGCCGTGGGGCCGCAGCCCATCGCCACGCCCGCTCCCGCGCCAACAACGATTGGCGAGTTGCAGACGCTGATTCGCGTTGTGCTGCGGCGGCCTGAAGTCGAAGCGGCTCAGTTTGCGGTGAAAATCGCTTCGCTCGAAACCGGGCGGACTCTTTTCGAAGAGAATGCGACGAAGCTCCTTAAGCCCGCTTCCAACCTGAAGCTTTACACAGTGGCCGCCGCCCTCGCTCGCTTGTCGCCTAACTTCCGTTTCAAAACTTCCGTCTACGCCGCCGCGCGGCCCGACGCATCGGGCACGCTGCGCGGAGACTTAACCGTTTACGGTCGCGGCGATCCGTCGATTGCCGCCAGCTACAACGACGGCGATTACTTCAAAGGCATTGATGCGCTGGCCACGCGCATCGCGGCCGCAGGCGTCAAGCGCGTTGACGGCGATTTGGTTGGTGATGAGACACACTTCGCCGGGCCGCCCTTCGGCTCCGGGTGGGAGTGGGATGATCTTCAGTGGGAGTACGGCGCGGAAATTAGTTCGCTCACGGTGAACGACAATGTCGTTGATTTTTTCGTCCAGGCCGGATCACAACCGGGCGCCGCTTGCCGCATCACGCTTGGGCCTCCGACATCGCTGCTGACGATCATCAATCGCACGACCACATCGGCGCGCGGCTCAAAAAGAAACTTGATCGTTTACCGCCATCCGGGGGAAAGCGTTTTCGCCGTCGGCGGAAGCCTGCCGCTGGAAGATCCCGGATACACGGCCAACGTTTCGGTTCCCAAGCCGGCGCTGCTTTTCGTCACCATGCTGCGGACCTCCCTTGAAAAGCTTGGCATCGCGATCAAGGGACGCACACGCACCGTCGACGCGCGCGCAGAGCGCACATCGCTGCCGCCGCCGGTTTCCGGGTTCGCGGCGGCAACCCCGGCGAGCGGCATTAACAATGCGCCGCCGGGCGCGCTCGTTGAGCTGGCGAGCCTCGAATCGCCTCCGCTCGCTGTGATCGCCGCCGACACGCTCAAGCCCAGCCAGAATCTTTACACCGAGCTTGTTTTGCGCGCTCTCGGCAAAACGGGCGTCCCCGACCCGAGCCACGACAGCGCGCAGGCCGGCATCGCGGCGGTGAAGTCTTTTCTCATCGAGGCGGGCATCAATTCCGCGAAAATTCAAATCACCGACGGCTCGGGACTTTCGCGCAACAACTTGGTGACGGCTGACGCGACGCTGCGGCTTTTGACCTACATGGCCCGCCACCCTTACGCGAACGTTTTTCGCGACGCGCTGCCCATCGCCGGCGTGGGCGGAACGTTGCGTCGCGACGGCACGCTGCGCAACCGCATGCGGGACACGCCCGCGGCGAACACCGCGAGCGCCAAAACGGGCAGCCTTGACGGCGTCGCGACGCTCTCAGGCTACGTCACCAGCGCCGCCGGCGAGCCGCTGGTTTCATTATGATCAACAACCATCTCGACGAAACGCCGCCCGTGCCCGGAGCGTTATCGCGCCGCGATTACATAGATTCAATCGTCGTTTTGCTCGCCTCATACAAAGGTCGCTCATAAGCATGCGCTTTGTGAAACTTCACGGCTACGGCAACGATTACATTGTGATCGAAGAAGAGAGCCTCGTCGGCGTAGGTCGCATCCATGAATTCGTCCGCCAAATTTGTGATCGTCATTTCGGGGCCGGAGCCGACGGCGTCGCGCTCATCAGTCGCCCACACGGCGACGAGCCGGGTGACTTCAGCGACTTCGCGGTGCGCATTTTTAATCCGGACGGCAGTGAAGCGGCGATGTCCGGCAACGGCTCGCGCTGCGCGGCCGCTTATCTTTATTTCCGTCAACTCTGGTCGCAAGATCCTCTGCGCCTGGCGACCCGCGCCGGCGTGAAAACATACCGCCTGCGCGAGGCAAACGATGCGGGCAATTATTGCTTCGAGGCCGAGATCGGCCGCCCGCTTTTTGAAAGCGCCGCGATTCCCATGCTGACCGCACAAGCTTTTGAGCGCGTCATAGATTACCCGCTCGCCGTAGAGGGCGAAAACATTTCGGTCACGGCGCTGCAGATGTGCAATCCCAACTGTTGCGTGTTTGTGGATGACTTCGACCGCATCAACTGGCGGCGGATCGGCCGCGCCATTGAAACGCACGCGCAATTCCCGGAGAAAACGAACGTGGAGTTCATCCGCGTCCTCAACCGAAGCCACATCGAAGTGCGCATCTGGGAGCGCGGCGTGGGCGAAACGCTTTCCTCCGGCACGGGGTCGTGCGCCGCCGTGGTGGCGGCGATCATCAACAATGTGGCGGAGAGACGGGTGCGAGTCACGACGCCCGGCGGCGACTTACAAGTTGAGTGGCGCGAGATTGATGGCGAAGTGGTGCTGATCGGTACGGCCGAAGTCATCTATCGCGGCGAGTGGATTAAGTCTTGATGGCGCGCAGCAATTTGCAATTGCCCGCGTCTTCATTTGCAGGCCCCGTCCGTCTTCGCAAATTATCTGTTTCTCTCTTCGATCGTCATCATCATGCCGTGCTTCGGGCGCAGCGTGATCCGGGCCTGCGTGGCCACCCGGTGTCCGGGAACGAGCCGCAACCGCCAGCGCCGCGCTATGGTGGCCAGCAGCAGCACGCCTTCCATCCAAGCGAACCCTTCGCCGATGCAGCGCCGCGGGCCCCCGCCGAAGGGAAAGTAGGCGTAAGCGGGACGAGCCTCACGCGCCGCGCTCGTCCACCGCTCGGGGTCGAAGCGAAACGGCTCCGGGTAGTACCGCGGATCATGATGCATCACATACGGGCTGAGCAGTATCAAGGACCCGCCAGGAATTCGGTAACCGCCCGCCTCATAATCGTTTATTGCGCGGCGCCCGAGGGTCCACGCCGGCGGATACAAACGCATCGCTTCGGTGACGATCATCTCCGTGTAGCGCAGACGCGGCAGATCTTCGACGGTGAGCAACGCATCCGGTGCGGTTGCGGCGTCAATTTCTTTGTGCAGCGCGGCTTCCGCCTCCGGATGCTGAGAAAGCAAATACCACGTCCAGGTGAGCGCATTGGCGGTTGTTTCGTGGCCGGCGAGAAAGATGGTCATCGCCTCATCGCGCAATTGCTCATCGGTCATGCCCGCTTTGTCGCCTTCTTCGTCTTGCGCGATCAGCAGCATCGAAAGCAGGTCGCCGCGATCCGCTGCGCTTTGCCGCCGCTCTTCGATGATGCGGTAGATGACCGCGTCGAGGCGCGCGCGGGCCCGCTCGAATCGCCGCTTAGCGGGAAACGGCAGGCGGCTCAGCAATTCGGCGAAGGGCAGCATAAAGGCGCTAAAAGTTTCGATGGCCGCCGTTAAAGCTTCGCCTACATCTTCGGCCTCGCGCTCCACGTCCGTATCGAACAGCGTTTTGCCGACGATGGCCAGCGTCAAGCGCATCATTTCGCGCCACGCGTCGACAACCTGCGCGTCGTGCCAGCGCTCGCGCTGCATTCTCTCGGCGTAATCGACCATCACCGCGCCGTAGGCTGCGATGCGCTGTTTATGAAAGGCGGGCTGCGCGAGACGCCGTTGGCGGCGATGAAACTCCTTTTCGCTGGTAATGAGTCCCTCGCCGAGCAATCGCTTCGCGCGTTGCAAACCGCGGCCTTTCAGAAAGTTTTCGTGATGCGTGACCAGAACGTCTTTGATGTAGTCCGGGTGATTCAACAAATACACGTGCTGCGGCCCGATCTTAAGGTGCGCAATGTCGCCGTATTCGCCGGCCACCTTCAGCAGCAAACGAAGAGGATCTCGCCGAAATGCGAGCAGTTGGCCGCCGGGCCACAAATTACTCGGGCCCGGCGGGTAAACGGATTTTGCGACTTCCATGGTGTGCTCCGCGAATCGAAGGATTGAAGGAATAATTCCCTCTTTGCGTTTCTTTGCGTCTTCTCTTTGCGATCTTTGCGTTTAAGTATCACTTACTTAAACGCACTTAAACGCAAAGATCGCAAAGAGAAGACGCAAGGAGATGGACCCGGTGCGGCGTTCATCATTTTTCCGGCGCCTCTGTTATGATTACATTCTATGTGGTTCCGGCTTAATGTTCTAGAAGGGTGCCGAACGGTAGGGTTTTGTCACTAGAATTTGCGGTTCAATATGCTTGCCGGTTGCGCGCGCGCTACAGCGAAGAGGTGCTGCGCGCCTGGGGACGTTTGGGGCACATCCACACGCGCATCACCACCGGCGACACTTCAGCCCCCACTTCGGAGAAGCTGAGTTTTGTGGAGCGCTCTCGGTACGAGATCGAGCGCATGCAAATGGAAACGGCCGTGTGCAGAGTGTGTCCGGCACGCCTGCCCGGAGAATTGGCCGGCGAAGGCGAGAGCGTCGGATGCCTGGGGCGCGTGACTTACCCGATTGAGGCGCAGTTTGAGAAATTCATTGCCGACCGCGCGCAGCTCGCCCTCGACACGCTCGACGAAGAAGATCAACCGCGACTGCTGCGCGTGATCATCTCTCCGGACTCGCCGTTTGACGGCGAAGGCACCAAGGAATTGCGGCGCGTCACGACGCCCGAAGGATTGCGGTTTTTCGAGCTCAGGCTGCCCATCCAACTCGCGCGCGCCGCATCGCACATCACCACGGATCACCTCTTCGACATGCTCGCCGGATTCAATTCTCTTGATGGTCAGTTGACTACCTACACGCGCGAACTGCCGCTCGCCGCCGCACCGGACTATTACGATTTTCTGGATTTCATTTTGCGCAACGATCTTTCCGCCTCAGAGCGCACGCGCCTTTATGCGCGCGGCGGCAATTACGCGCAGTTTCTTCGCCTGCTCGCCGCAATGGAACGCGCCGAAGCTCTACGAGCGCGCGTGCTGCTTGATTAACGAACAACAAGCCACGCGAATTGTGTCGACTGGGTTTTGGGCGGTGGCGGGGTAGATGAGGGTTGGATGTTTCAAACGACGAAGTCAGCAGCAGCCGCCAGTTTTGAGAAGCAATGGTCGCGGCCGCCAGCGACCACTCCTTCTGACACCTCCGGAAAGCGCAGGATCTTCGTCTTCCTGCACTAACAAGGCATGACTGAAGCGGTGACCGTCACTTCTTTGGGTCGGTCACCGCTGCTTCTCGTATGCTTTTCAGCTAAACGGTCGGGCTGACGCTAATGACCACCGGCCCCGGCTGGGTATTGTTGTCGTCATCTCTCGTGACGCCGTAGATGATGGCCGCCAGCACTGTGGCCGTAAGCACCACGATCCCACTGGTGGCACCTCTCCCCAGATCTTCGCCGCCGGATTGCGGAGGCGTCGCGGTCTGCTGCGTCGCGGTCTGCTGCGTCGCGGTCTGCTGCGTCGCGGTCTGCTGCGTCGCAGGCTGCTGCGTCGCAGGCTGCTGCCCCTGCGTTGTTGGAGTTTGTCCTGGGGTCTGTGTTTGGTCCTGGGTTTGGGTTTGTGTCTGGCCCTGAGTTTGGGTTTGAGTTTGCCCCTGCGTCTGTTGGGCGATGATGCCGGTCTCGCCGGCACCAACGGCTGTGCTTTCGCCATCACCGCCGCGCAGTTCGACGCGCCCTGACTCGGCAGCAACGACCGTATGGCCGTCCTTGACATGCAGGCTGAACACCGCCGCCGCATCAGCAATAGCCACAACCGTTCCTTCATTGGTCGTGAAGGTGGTCGAGACGCCCGCAGGCTTCGAGACACGAACGCTGCCCTCTTCAAGAGAGCCCGAGACGACTGCATCGGCGAAGGAAAGCTTACTGCTGGAGTTGGGCAAGTACTCCACTCGCCCGAGTTTGCCGAGGCTGACTACGGCGCCCGAGTTCTCGCCGGTCTCAAGAGTGCTATCAGAGAAGAGCGTATTACCACTAATCGCTTTCGAGCCATCGATGAGAACCTGACCCGAGGCATTTAACTCGCCCATCGCTTTCTTATTTAGCTTTTGCTCGGGCGCTGCTAAACCGACCATCGAGTACGTACTCACTACGGCCAGGACGAGGCACGATGCGGTGAGACGATGCCACAAATTCCTGCTTACCATAATTCCTCCTAAGAAGCTGTTTGAAAAGTTGACTGTCAGGCAA
>JBBJMB010000358.1:0-3342 GCA_037719755.1 Pyrinomonadaceae bacterium | reverse complement strand
TTGGGCGGCTTGCGAAAATACATGCCGTACACGCACCTGTCGTGTCTAATCGGATGGCTGGCGATTTTCGGCGTGATTCCGTTCGGCGGCTTTTGGTCAAAGGATGAGATTTTGTGGCGCGCCGCTTCCACGAGCGTTGTTCCGTTCGGTTGGCTGCTGTGGCTGATAGCCGCTGCGGCAAGCGTCTGCACGGCGTTTTATATGACGAGGCTGGTGGCCCTTACTTTCTGGGGCCGTGAGAGATTCATAGGGCGCGCGGGCGGCGGGCAAGCCGACGAAGCGCACGCCCACGGCTACGACGAAGGTCTGGAGGCGCACGACGCGCGCACCGCGTCAGTTGGCGACCGTCCGCGTCATGAACCCTTAGACCACGTCGGCGCGCGTCATCCGCAGCACGGGCACGGCATGCAGCTACCCCGCGAATCGCCGCGCGTGATGTGGATGCCGCTCGTGGTGTTGGCCTTGCTGGCAACAGTTGGCGGTCTGGTCGGCGTGGGGCCGGCGTTCAGTGCTCTGACGGGAAGCGCGCACCCGGGCGGCCGCTTGAATATCGTTAACTGGCTTGATCCGATTATCTGGAACGCGGCGACGGGTGAATTCGGGCGAGCAAGTGAAGCGATTGAACACTCTGTTGCCACTGGCGGCGCAACAAGCTTCAACTTGGCGCACGCGGCGCAAGAAATCTTAGGCGGCAGCCATGCGGCGACGGAGTGGGCGTTTATTTTCATTTCGCTTCTGGGGGCCGCGCTGGGCATGGGTTTGGCTTATCTTTGTTATGTGCGCAGGCCAAAGCAGCCAATTATGTGGGCAACGCGATTCGGGCCGCTTTACCGGGCGAGCCTCAATAAATTTTGGATTGATGATTTGTATGGGTTCATGTTGACGCGACGCGTGATGGACGCGGCGCGCGCGGTTCACGCTCTAGACGTGCAAGCAATCGATGCGGCGATCAACGGCGCGGCGCGAGCGGCGCAAGTATTGAGTCGCGCGGTTAATTGGTTTGATCAGCGGGTGATCGATTGGATTGTTAACGGTCTCGCATCATTCGTGCGTGTCGCGGTGTCGCCGTTGCTGCGGAGGGGTCAGACCGGGTTTGCCCAAAATTATGCGCTTGTGATGATCGTCGGGCTCGTGGCCGCGCTCGCGCTCTTTCTTCGGAGCGGATATCTTCGGGACGGTGAGACACAACTCTTTGTGAGTGTTTTTTTCTGTCTCTCGTGTCTCTTCTGCGATTCTCTGTGTTGAGGTGTGACTCAAACACAGAGAATCACCGCAGAGAAGACACGAGAGACACGCAGAGAGGGAGAATAGAAGTGGAGATACCTTACCTGCTTTCAATTGTCACTTGGCTGCCTGCGATCGGCGGGGTGCTGACGCTTGTGCTTTTTAAGCAGGGATCGGCGGCGATCAAGCGCTTCGCGACCGGTTGGTTTTTGTTGACGTTCATCGCGTCTTTGAGTCTTGTGGGTTGGTACGACGTGGCTGTCGGCGGAATGCAGTTTATTGAGGATGCCGAGTGGATACCCGTCATCGGCGCGCGCTACCAGATGGGGGCGGATGGCGTTTCGGTACTGCTCGTTGTGCTCACGACGCTGCTCGGAACGCTTGCCGCGCTTTCCTCTTGGAACTCCGTACATGAGCGCGAGAAGGAATACTATGCGCTGCTACTGTTTTTGCAGGCGGCTGTGGTCGGCGTCTTTTCCGCGATGGATTTGTTTCTCTTCTACTTGTTCTTTGAGGTGTCGCTCGTGCCTATGTATTTCTTGATCGGCATGTGGGGCGGCGAGCGGCGCCTGTATGCGGCGATCAAGTTTTTTCTCTACACGCTCGTCGGCTCCGTAGTGATGCTGCTCGGCGTGCTGAAGATTTACTTTCTCACGCAAGACGCGTCGCTCACCTTGCAAATCCGCGAAGCGGCGCTGCTGGGGGCCGCCGGCAAGGGGTCGGGGGGGCAGTTGATCGACTCTACGTTGCAGGCGGCCGCGCAAAACGACACCGGCACTTTCAATATCATGTACCTGCAAGCGCTGGGCGGCGTGTTGCCGATGGGAACCATGCAGGCGCTGCTTTTTACGGCGTTTGCGCTTGCCTTCGCCATCAAGGTGCCGGTTTTTCCGTTTCACACCTGGCTCCCGGACGCGCACGTCGAAGCTCCTACGGCCGGCTCAGTGATTCTCGCCGGCGTATTGTTGAAGCTTGGCACGTACGGCTTTTTCCGCTTCAACTTGCCTATGTTTCCCGCCGCTTCGGCTGACCTCGCTTAATTCGGGCGCGTCGGCATTCGCCATGTGATGATCGCGCTCGCCATCACCAGCATTATTTACGGCGCGCTCGCGGCGATGTATTTTGTGGTGCGCCGAGACGGCGATGTTAAAAAATTAGTGGCTTATTCGTCTGTCTCTTCGATGGGCATGGTGATGCTCGGGCTTTTCGCGCTCAACTCGAGCGGCTTAAGCGGCGCGGTGCTGCACATGATCAATCACGGGATTTACTCGGCCGGGCTCTTTTTGTTGGTCGGCATCATCTATGAGCGCCGCCACACGCGCAGCGTGGCCGACTTCGGCGGCCTGGCGCACGTGATGCCTGGCTACTCCGCTGTGTTTTTCGTGATGGTAATGACGGCCATAGGGCTTCCGCTGCTCTGCGTTTTCATCTCGGAGTTTCTCGCATTGCGCGGCGCCTTCGAGGCCCAGCCGTACTGGGCCGCCTGGGGCGCGCTCGGCCTCGTTCTCAACGCGAGTTATTTGCTCTGGCTTTACCAAAGGATGTTCCTCGGCCCAATCACAGACGTGCTTAACGAAAAAGTGCGCGATCTGAGCGGGCGCGAATGGGCGTACATGCTGCCCCTCGTCGCGCTGTCGCTTTGGATCGGCGTTTATCCGAAGCCGTTTTTGGAGTACATCGTGCGGCCCGTGGGCGGCGTGGTGCGCCAGGTGCGGCCCGGGTTTCCGCTGCCGTTGCCCCGAGCATCTGAAACAAAGCCAATGGCTGCGCGCTGATCATTGAAGCTGTTATGCTTTTTTACCTTCAGGCCTCGACGACAAGTCTTTACAGCGTGCGCGATTTACTGCTGATCGCGCCCGAGTTGATTCTCACCATCTGCGCCTGCGCGATACTGGTGATGGAAGTGGTGCTGCCGTACGAGCGGGCCCGGTGGACGGCCTATTTCTCGCTCGCCGCGATCGCGCTGGCTTTCGTTTCGCTGATCGCGGGGTGGCAAATGAACGCAGGTGTGTTGCCGCTCACAGGCTTCTACGGAATGATTCGCATAGACGGGTTCGCCGTCGCCTTCAAGTTGATTTTCCTGTGCGGGGCCGCTTTGACCGTCGCCGTTTCCCTGCG
>JBBJMB010000357.1:0-3354 GCA_037719755.1 Pyrinomonadaceae bacterium | reverse complement strand
TTTTTTGCGCTCCAGACCTTCCTTGATTTCTTCGACAATTGTGCCCGGTGAGGCGACGGCCGCCGCGTCATGATCGCCTTCGTCGGGCGCAGCGAAAGCCGGCTTGAGCGCCTCCGGCTTGAGTGCCGGCAGGGTCGGCTCGGCGTTCACCAGCCTGAGCGGCTGCGGCGCGTAAGCGCTGCTATTGGCGTTTGATCCGTTGCCGACACCCGAGAAAGCAGGTGATGGAACCGCAGACGGAGGCGGAGGCGGAAGAGTTGCGGCGGCGGCAGTAGCAGCAACGGCAGCGGATTCTCGGAGCGGAGCAGCGGGAGGATCTTCCGCGTGGCGAGGCGCGCCGCTTTGTGCTGAAGCAAAGGCGCTTGAGGAAAAGCGAGTTCCGCCGCCGGCGCCGGCAATTGGCGGCGCACCGGTTGTTGTGGTACCGCCGGCCGGCGTACCGCCTGCTGCTGCGGCGGGCGATTTTATACCAATTCTCGGCCTGCTCGAGCGCCTCAAGACGGTTTATCAATTGTGCGAGCGGCGCCAGACGACGCATCTCAATCAGCTTAATTAATCCGATCTCAAGCTGGTAGCGGATGCGCGCTCAAACGCAACCGCTTTCCGTTTCATTGAGTGAATGAAAAAAGCGCACCGTCCGACTCGGAGAATTGTGCTGGCGCGCACCAAGCGCGATGCTCGGCCTCGGTCGCGTCGAGCATCGCGGCGCTGTAACCACTGGCGATTAATAAATTACGCAAATAAACCAGCAGCTCGCGGCAAAAATTGCGCAGTCTGCGCGCATCACCAGATCGACCACAGCTAAGACTTCCGCCGGTTTCTCCGCGCGATTGCCGCAATCATTCGACAAACTTCTGCGCTCGTGATTCCGAGGGCCGCTTCACATCCCCGGCGGAAATCAAGCCGCCGCCGCTAAAGCCAATCACTTGATCGAACGCCGATTGTGCGTCGCGCTCGAGCCTTTGCTGTTGCCACTTCGCGCAGTGTCATCCGCCGTCAATCTTTTCCGTGTCGGCGATGGCGCGCAGCCGCTCCATGATGCGTGACGTGGCGATGGTGCAAACTCAAATTGCTGGCAGGAAAGAATCGTGCCGCACTTGTGCGACTCGGTGGTCGCCATAATACACGTGCGCGGCGGCGCCTCCACGTTTTGAGCAGCGCGTTAAGCCGCTCGACAGCATGCACCTCGTCGATGATAAAGACTTTGTGGCGGTCGCGCGCCGGCCGCACCGCGGTTGCCGATCACGGCCGCGCACGTTATCGACGCCGGTATTCGAAGCCGCGTCGATGCCAGCACGTCAATCGAGCGACCCTCGGCGATTTCCAGGCAGGATGGGCAGGGTGCGGGTCCGTCGACGCGCAGGGCGTCGCAAGGTTCAGCAAACCAGGCGTTGAGGCTTGCGGCAGGCGCTGTGGAGCAGCCCACGCCGCGCGCCCGAGAAAAGATACGCGCAGCGATGCGTTCGTGCTCGATGGCGTTGCGCAGCGTGCGCGTGATGTTTGTTCCGTCACCTCTGTAAAGGTTTGCGGGCGCCATTTACGGGCGATAACTTGGTACATAATGGAGTGACAGTGATTTAGCGACGAGGACAAGATTAAGACCTGCTCTTTCTTGTCACTTGTCACTTGTCCTCGTCTGTTATCTGGCCAGACCTGACCGACCTGCAACACACGCGCCCGCTGCCCGTTGCTCCGTTCCCGGCCTGGCGGGGTTCGCGCTAGCGCCAGGCGGAGCCCGAAGTCTGATAAATTGTCAAAACCTGCGAAAATCTCAATTCATCCGCGCGGCGTGAATTTTATTTCAGCAGCTCGCTCATCTTCGCATAGTGCCGCGCTTTTTCCTCATCGGTCAACCATTTATGCGAAGGAAAAGGGGCCACGTAAATCCACGACGACTTGTACTTCTCGGCCAATCCGTATTGCACATCCGCGCTGCGCTTGAGTCCGGCGAAGTGGCGATAAACGTCCTTCCCGGTCAAACACACTATGCGGGGCCGTAACCGAGCAAGCTGACGGCGAAAGCGCACGGCCGCAAGTTGGTAATCCTCGTCCGGAATTTCCTTGGCCTCGCGCGTCGGGCGATCCGGCACCAAATCAGTGATGCCAAAATTATAATCAAAGAGCTGCGAATCGTCGCGAATCTCCGGCGCCAGTCCCGATTTACGCAACACCCGCCACAGCGAACCGTGCGCGTAATAACGACCACGCTCCCAACTATACGGGTGCGGATTAAACCCCACAAAGATCACGTCCAAGCCGGGACGCAAAATCGGTCTCAACAAAGCGCTTCGGAAGGATGAAGGATGAAGGCGGAAGGCGGAAAGCTAACGACTAAAGAACTTTTACTCAATCTCATATCCTTAGCTTTCCGCCTTCCGCCTTCCGCCTTCATCCTTCTCCTCTGGCGGAGAGGGTGGGATTCGAACCCACGGTACAGTTTCCCGCACACAGCATTTCCAGTGCTGCCAATTCAACCACTCTTGCACTCTCCGGAAGGATGAAGGATGAAGGATGAAAATAATGCCACAAGAACTTTTATTAAATTCTTTGTCCTTAGTTTTCATCCTTCATCCCTCATCCTTCATCCTTTTCCTGTGGCGGAGAGGGTGGGATTCGAACCCACGGTAGGCTTTCACCCACTCCGGTTTTCGAGACCGGTGCACTAATCCACTATGCGACCTCTCCGGCGAAGATACGAAATGCCGGCGAAAACTTCTTCGCTAACATTCAGCATCTGACATCTTCTTTCCGCGTTTCAGGCGGAAAAAATCCTGCATCAGCGCGCGGCATTCCGCTTCCAATAGGCCGGCCGACCATTTGATGCGGTGATTCAAAGAACTCGTATCTGTGATGCGAAACACCGACTGAACGGCGCCGGCGCGTTTGTCTGGGGCGCCGTAAATCAACTTGTCGATGCGCGCTTGAATCAAAGCTCCGGCGCACATCGCGCACGGCTCAATGGTGACGTAAAGAGTTGCGCCCACGAGCCTGTAGTTGCCGACGCTGCGAGCCGCCGCCCGGAGCGCGACGATCTCGGCGTGAGCCGTCGGATCGCAATCGGTGCGGGTGCGGTTGCCGGCAACCGCGAGCAGTGTGTCGCCGCTCACAACGCACGCTCCAACGGGGACTTCGCCAATGGCGAAAGCCTCGCGCGCGGCTTCCAGAGCTCGGCGCATCCATTCTGCGTCGCGATTAATCTCAAATAACTCGGTTGCCATGGCACACGCGATGAGAACGGCCACGCATCAAAGGGGCAATATTAGGTGGCTGTTTACGCCAGTGTCAAGTGACCCGTTCGGCGTTCACAGTATGAACAGCGGCAGCCGGGCTGCTTAGCGCGGCGATCACCTTTTT
>JBBJMB010000002.1:0-38368 GCA_037719755.1 Pyrinomonadaceae bacterium | reverse complement strand
TGTCACTTGTCACTCCTCGCAGTCACTTGTCACTCCTCGCAGTCACTTGTCACTCCTCGCAGTCACTTGTCACTCTTCTCAGGGTGCGCCGTCGGGTGGCGGCTGCGCGGGTTCGCTTTGCGCTTTTGATGTGGCCGCTTTCGCTTCGCCAAGCTCATCATCAGCTTCAACCAGTTTGCGCAGGCGCTCGACATAAGAGTCTGCCGATGCGATCGCCGAATCAAGTCGAGCGCGGTCGGCGGCAAGCTGTTCGAGCTGCGTGCCGATCAATTGTTTTTCTCTTTCAAACTGTTGGCGGAATTGATCGCGCATCGTGCCGGGATTGATGGAGCCGATTAATTCGGTGCGCCGCACCAAGCTCTCGGGCCGCATCTCATAATCAAGCTGATCCGAGCGTGCTTGCAGATTTAATTCCTTATCTTGTATTTGCCGCAGCTGCGTGTGCAAAGCTTCGGCGCGCTGCTCGGCGCGACTCAGACGTTCGTAATCCGCGGGCGCATTGCTTTGGTTTTCCAAGCGACTGATTTTGCGCGCCAACTCGGAGACTTGAGATGAAAGCCGCTCGATAGTGCGCCGTAAGGATTCCGCTCCGCCGGCGCCCGAGGTCGGCGAAGCTTCTGCGGCGGATGCAGTAGTAGTAGTGCCTGCGCCTTCCAGCTCTTGCCCAGCCAAGTCTTCGGCCGTTCCGACCACTTCGGCGTCGCGCGGCACTTGAGAGTTCGTCGGCGACTGCGGCGCAACGACTTGAGGCACCGCCGGCGGCCGACGGCGCAACCTGCGCCGTGAGCGCCGCTGCTGAGCCGCGACATCGTCGGCCATCATCATAAACATCGCTAACAACAGAGCGAGCGCAAAAATGTTCTTACTTTTAGCTGTCGAAAATTGCATCGCTGATCTCCGTCTTTTGTTAAGTCTTCAACTTCGCCGCTTTAGCCTGGCTGAATTTTGAAACTGATGTCCATCGCGCGCGCCGAATGTGTGAGCGCGCCGACGCTAATCAGATCTACTCCCGCTTCGGCGTAAGCGCGGACGTTTTCCAAATTGATGCCGCCCGATGACTCAAGCAGGATTTTCGGCGCGATGCCCCGGGCGATCGTCACCATGCGGGCGGTTTCTTCGGCGCTCAAGTTGTCGAGCAAAATAATGTCGGCGCCGCTGTCAATGGCTTCGCGCAGATCGCGCTCCCCCGATACTTCGACTTCTACTTTGTGCAGGTGGCCGGCGGCCGCACGCGCTCGCTCGACGGCCGTTTTGACGCCGCCGGCCAGCGCGATGTGATTGTCCTTGATCAGCACGCCGTCGTCCAACCCCAAACGGTGATTTCGACCGCCGCCGGAAAGGACGGCGTATTTTTCCAGCATGCGCAGGCCCGGCGTGGTTTTGCGCGTGTCGACGATTTGTGCTCCGGTGCCTTCGACGGCCTTGACGTAAGCGCGCGTCAGCGTGGCGATGCCGCTTAAGCGCTGCATCAAGTTGAGCGCCAACCGTTCCCCGGCCAGTAGCACATCGGCGAAACCGTTGGTGCGCGCGATCACCTTGCCTTCCTCGACTTCTTCGCCGTCGGAAGCGAAAGCTTCGATCTGCTGCTGCGAGTCGAGCGTTGAGAAAACCGTTTCGGCGGCCTCCAGACCGGCCACAACCATCGCTTCTTTGGCGATAAAGCGGCCGCGCGCGCGCGAGTTGCGCGCGACCACCGCCTGCGTGGTGATGTCGCCGCGCCCCAAGTCTTCGCTCAGGTACGAGCCGATCTGCGAAAAAAGAGCACCCTCATCGAGCCAGGCCATTTTTGAAGCGCCTCCAACATCTGTTTGATGGCGCCGGTGCGCCGCGTGATTTCGGCGCGCCGGTCTGCGAGCGCCTGCACTTTTTCCGCTGGCGCTCGTGCGACAAATTGAGCGTTAGCCAATTGGCTCTCAAGCCCGCCGGCCTCTTTTTCCAACTTCTCTTGCTCGCGCGCAAGCCGCGCGCGCTCCTGCGTAAAGTCTATGAGACCGGCCAGCGGCACGGCGAGTTCGCCGCCGCCGGAGAGCACCGCGCGGGCGGCCGGATGCGGCGCCGCCTCACCGTTTTCCGCTAAATGCACGCGAAGCGCGCAGATTCTTTCGATCTGCGGCAGATTCGCCGCATAGACTTGGCGCATCGCCGCATCCGGAGCCGTCACGTGCAACTGAATGTGCTCGGCGGGCTTGATGTTCATTTCCGCGCGAATGTTGCGCACGCGCGAAATCAACTCGGTCATCGCGTTGAGTTCAGCTTCGGCCGCATCGTCTATGAGTTCGCCGCGCGGCTGCGGATAAGCCGCGAGCATAATCGTCGGGCGCACGCCGCTCGCTCGGTACGCCGGATGCAAAGAGTGCGCTCCCAAACCGGGCAGGCGTTGCCACAGCTCCTCCGTGATAAACGGCATCAGCGGATGCAACAACCTGAGCGATTGCTCAAGCACATTCATCAATCGGCTTCTGGCCGCGCGTCTTTCCGCTGAGTCGTCCGCAGCCGTCACGTCGGCTTTCGACAGTTCGATGTACCAATCGCAAAAGTCGTCCCAGAAGAAATGGTAAAGCGTTTGTACGGCGGCGTAAAAGTCGTAGCGGGCGAGGGCTTCGTTCACTTCGCGCGCCGCGCGGTTAAGGCGCGACACAATCCAGCGGTCGTGGAGCGACCACTCTGCGGCCGGAGCGTCGAAGCCGCGCGCCGTTTCGGCGCCCTCGGAGTTGAGCAAACAGAAGCGCGCGGCGTTCCAGATTTTGTTGGCAAAGTTACGGTACGACTCAACTTGATTGTCGTTCCAGCGCGTGTCCGTGCTGCCAATCGAGGCGAGCGCGAGACGCGTGGCATCAACGCCGTATTTGGCGAAAACGTCCAAAGGATCGACGCCCGTGCCTTTTGATTTGGACATGCGCTGGCCGCTTTTGTCGAGCACCGTTCCCGTAATCACGACGTCGCGAAACGGCTGCGCGCCGGCGAACTTGATGCCCTCCATCACCATCCGGGCCACCCACAGAAAGATGATGTCGCGCGCGGTGACGAGCACCGAAGTCGGATAAAATGTTTTTAAATCCGCAGTCTCGTCGGGCCAGCCGAGCGTCGAAAACGGCCACAGCGCCGATGAAAACCAAGTGTCGAGCACATCCTGGTCTTGCGTTAACTCGTCCGTGCCCGCTTTTTGTCGCGCTTCCTCAGCGCTATGCGCGACCACCGTGCGCCCGTCCGCCGTGTACCACGCGGGGATCTGGTGCCCCCACCAGAGTTGCCGCGAGATCGTCCAGTCGCGCAGATTCTCAAGCCAGTTGGTGTAAACTTTTTCGTACGGAGCTTCCGGCGTAAAGCGCGGCCCGTCGCGCTCCATCGAATCAAGCGCGGCGCGGCGCATTTCGTTCATGCGGCAAAACCACTGCGTGGAAACAAGCGGCTCAATCACCGTTTTGCAGCGCTCGCAACGCGAAATCGCAAACTCGTAGTCAACGACTTTCTCAAGCAACCCCAAGGTCTCAAACTTTTCGACGACCACGGCGCGCGCCTCGTAGCGATCAAGCCCTGAGAACTCGGCGCCCGCCGTCGCGGTCATGCGCGCATATTTGTCGATCACCACCACTTGCGGCAAGTTGTGGCGCAACCCCATCTCGTAGTCGTTCGGATCATGCGCGGGCGTAATCTTGACGGCCCCGGTGCCAAACTCCGCGTCGACATATTCATCCGCGATCACCGGAATTTCTCGGTTCGCGAGCGGAAGCAAAAGCGTCCGGCCGATCAGATCTCGGTAGCGCTCGTCCGCCGGGTTGACGGCGACGGCCGTGTCGCCGAGCATCGTTTCCGGGCGCGTGGTCGCGACGCTCAATTGGCGGTCGCTGTTTTTGACGGGGTAACGCAGGTAGTAGAGCTGCCCCTTGTGCGATTCTTTTTCCACCTCCAGGTCGGACAGCACGGTCTGATCATGCGGGCACCAATTGACGATGTAATCGCCGCGGTAAATCAACCGCTCTTCGTACAAGCGTACGAACACTTCGCGGACGGCGCGCGAAAGTCCTTCGTCCATCGTGAAGCGCTCGCGAGACCAATCGACCGAGGCGCCTTCGCGCCTGATCTGCTCGGTGATGCGCGAGCCGTATTCCTGCTTCCATTGCCACACGCGCTCGACAAACTTTTCGCGGCCCAATTCGTGCCGCGTTATTCCTTCTTTCTTTAATTCGCGCTCGACCACGAGTTGCGTCGAGATGCCGGCGTGATCCGTGCCCGGCACCCACAAGGTTCTGTAGCCGCACATGCGTTTGTGGCGCACCAGCACATCCATCAGCGTGTGTTGCAGGGCGTGCCCCATGTGCAGCGAGCCGGTGATATTCGGGGGCGGAATCACAATGGTGAAAACAGGCGCCGCCGGGTCGCGGTTGATTTCCGGCGCAAAGCAGTTCTCGGCTTCCCAGCGCGCGTAGTGATTTCCTTCGGCTTCTTGGGGGTTATACTGTTTGGGGATTTCCATCGCTCGCGGAGTATAGCAAAGAGCGACGCATTGCGGTTAGAGGCGACGGACGACGCAACGGCCGGGCGCTGCGACATTGACGCGAGACGCACACAAGCTGAAGCTTCGCCCGCGTCCAAGTGCTTCATCGACGCCCGAGCGAGCGCCGCGGAACAAGAACTAACCATGTGCTTCGAGAAGGAGAAGAGGATTGTCATGTCTAAAATTAACGGAATGTCACGAACAAGTATCAATCGCGTGGTGAGCCATCGCCGGCTGCTCGTGGTGATGATAATCGCGGTCGCCGCGACGGTCGCGTTACTCGCGGGCGGCTACGAACAGCGCCGGCGCACGCCGCCGCCCCTCAACAAACGCCGCCGGTGCCCGGCAGTTGGACGAAATGCGCGGACGAAGGCGGAACCTGCTCCTTCGACGGAAGGATGCGCGTGCGCTACGGCGCGAATAACACCTACGTTTACGGCACCTTCACGAAAAGCGTCGTGTGCTCGCCCGCCGTCTTTGGCGACCCGCTCGTCGGCACCGTCAAGGCGTGCTACTACCAGACGCCGCCGCTTACGCCGCCCGGCCCGGCGCCGGATTACGACAAGGTGGATGACTTCCTCAACGGCAAAAGGTTTCTTCTGCGCAACGAGGATTTTGCGATCGCCTTCACCGCCGGCGGGGGGAATGATGTGCGGCGGAACTAGCGAAGATGACCGAACATCGGAGGGTCAGACAGCTCCAGAGCCGGTTCAGACTGCCCGCCATTTTATGGCTTGTGTTGATCTTCGGAGGCGTCGCGACGGTCGCGAACTCTTGCCTGATCGGAGTTGACGACGCGCGACTGCACGTGCTCTACATCGTCTCACTGACCTGCCTTGTGGCGCTTGTGCTGCTGACCATCGCCGAAATTGACCGGCCTTTCCAGAGCACCTTGCGCGTCGGCCCGGAGAGCTTTGAGATGGCGCTTGAGACTTTTGACCGGGCGATCGGAAAATGACTAACCGCGGTACCCTTCCCGGTTACTTTTTGCTTTCGAGCTGGCGTTTAATTAATAACTCGGCCAATGCCGGAACCACTTCCCACGCCACATCCTCTAAAATTTTGGTGGACAGATGCTCGACCACGCGGCGCGCGATGGCGTCAATTACTTCGGGCGATATTTGGTCAATGGTGAGCGCGCGCGCCTCTTGCGGCGGTGATGCAAGAGGCGCCGCGATCACCACAGCGGCGGCGGGCTGAGCGCGCTGGCTCGGCCGTGCTGCTGGGGCAAAAACGGGTTCGTCGCCCAAGTCAAGAATAATGTCGTCGGTCTCAGAGGTAATAGGTGCTGACTCGCCCAAGTCAAGCAATGAATCATCTGAGGCTTCGGTGGCGAAAGGCGGACGGGCGGAAGAGGCGGCGGCGTGCGGCTTAAAACCTTCCTCAAAAGCAGATGGCATGGACGGCTCCAAATCTTTAGATTTCGCCTTCGCACCGGCTAAAACGTTCTCGGCGAGCGCAGTAGTAGTAGTAGCAACAGATGGCACATTATTATCGTGCAGTTCCGTCCGAGGTTTGCTTGAGCGATGGGATTTGCCATCACCGCCGCATCTACTTTCGCCGCAGCAGAGGAAGAAGAAGGCTCGACGGGGCGCGCGTCGATCACAAGCGGGCGCTCCCGCGTCGCGGACTTGAGCGACGCGCTTTGCCGCGACTCTTCATCCTCGGCGCGCGAACGCCCCGTAAGCAGCGCGCCGATTTTGTTCACCATCTCTCGGATTGATTGAAAAGGCTTCGTCAAGACATCATCCGCGCCCGAGCGGCGCGCCTCCCTTTCGTCGAATGGCTCGAAGCTGCCGACCAATAATATGATCGGGGTTTGTTTGTAACTCGCGTCCTGTCTGATGCGGCGGCAAACTTCATAACCGCTCAGGCCGGGCATAGTGACATCCAACAGGATGACGTCGGGCCTGTAAGCTTCAAGCTTTCGCAGCGCTTCGGCGCCGTCGCTCGCGACTTCCACTTCAAAGTCTTCGTCGGCGAAGGTCAACTGCACGACCTTCTGAATGGCGACGGAATCGTCAACGAGAAAAAGCTTGTGACGCCCCATACTCGAAGCGGTCTCCTTCGCGCGCGATGAGCTTAAGCGGGCCGCAATCCTCTTACTGAGGTAATGAAAGGCGGTGCGATAAAGGATTCAAGGGAACGGGTTTCGTGTGGGACTGTGGTGTGCACCCGCCGACAGCCCATTAACCAAAGACTGCCAACGGCAAACCTAACATTGGGAGAGATAACGCGTCAAGACAAAATAAACTTCGGAAGTCACAACGATGAACGATGAACGATGAACGATGAAGGCCAAGCCGAGAGATGCTTACCTCTGTCTTTACTTCATCGTTCATCGTTCTGACTTCTGACTTCCGAAGCGCTTCGCTTCGTCACATCGTCGGCCGTACTCGCCTGTCCGTCCGGCCCGTGCGAGCTGATGGTGTACGACAAGGAATCGCCTTCGTACTGGTACGGACGGTGCCACGGATCAAAGCGAATGAGGTGCGGCAGGTATCGCGGATTGAGTTGGTCTGTGAGCGCGGCTGAATCTTTCGCTGAAACGTAAAAGCCGCTTTCACGCTTGAATGATTCCAGTGCGGTCGCGAGGCTTTCGATCTCGGCCCGGGCCCGCGCGGTCTTCTCGCGATTGAGAGCCCGCCTCAGCAGCTCGACATCTTCCCAGCGGTTATCGCCGGCACGCACTTCCGCGACCTGCCACTTCCCGTCGCCTCCGCGCACCAAGCGAAAAGCCGTCTCGATTTGCGCGATCACTACGGCCGACGAACCAAGCGACGAAACATCTTTCACCGTCACCGCGTCAGACGGCAACTCAATGCCGGCGAAGCGCCGGATGACTTGCCGCGCTTCGTTTTGCGAGGGGCCTTTTTTTTGCACCACCAATGTATAGGCCGCGCCGGAAAACAGGCACATCACCAGAAGGGCGGCGAAAAGCCGCGTGACACTGATTTTCGTCATCTGCTTTATTCTGTGGTTACTTGAACAACAGGCAAAACCTGAGCCTACAGCGAGAGTTCGGCCGCCAGCCGGATGGCGGCGACCATGCTCGAATGCTCGGCCACTCCTTTGCCCGCAATATCGAAGGCCGTGCCGTGATCAACCGAGGTGCGGATAAAGGGCAGGCCCATCGTCACGTTAACGGCCTCGCCAAAGGACATACATTTAACGGGGATCATCGCTTGATCGTGGTAGCAGGCCACAACGCCGTCAAACTCGCCGCGCGCCGCGCGCAAAAACACGGTGTCGGCCGAGATTGGCCCGCGCACATTGATCCCGCTTCGCAAGCGACATTCTTCAATGGCGGGAACGATCTCGGCAACTTCTTCGGCGCCGAACAGCCCGCCCTCTCCGCCGTGCGGGTTAAGAGCCGCGACCGTGAGGCGTGGCTCCGGTACGCCCCAGCGTTTTAATTCTCGGTCGGCCAGCTTAATGACGCGCACCAAGCGCGCGCGCTCGACCAACTTGATGGCTTCGGCCAGCGGCACATGAGTCGACAATAAAATGATGCGCAAGTTCGCCGCGACAAAGGCCATCGCATGATCTTCAGCGCCGGTGAGGTGCGCGAGAAATTCAGTGTGTCCGGGAAAGCCATAGCCGCCGAGAAAGAGAGCACGCTTGTTAATCGGCGCCGTTGACATCGCCTCAAGCTTGCCCGCCGCGCAAAGCTCGACGGCCGTTTCGATATACTCGGCCGCCGCTTTTCCAGCCACTCCGCTTTCGACGCCCATCAGAACGCGGCTGCGCACGTTGTCGAGATCATAAATCAACGGCGCATCAGCGACTGGTAGTTTTTCGCCGCGCCGCACAACTTCGTATTCGCATGGCAAGCGAAGCGTGCGCGCCGTGTGAACCAGATTCTGCGCATCACCGATGATAATGGGCTGGCAAACTTCCAAGATCTCAGGTGCGGCCACAGCCTTCAGGACGACTTCCGGGCCGATTCCCGCCGGGTCGCCCATCGTGATCCCGATCCGTGGCCTGGGTTTTACGCTGTGGTGACGCATCATGACGCTGAAAGCTGGATGAGGTATGGCGGATGTTAGTGGAAAGCTTGCGCCAACGATCCGCCATACCTCATACAATCTCGGCTCTACGGCTTGGCTTCGCGCTCGTCTGCCTTAAACATGTACTTGATATTATGTTTGAGCAAAAGAATATTCGGGGCCGCATGGCGATTCACCTTGAGCGCTTCGCGATCATACCATTCAATGGTGCCTTCTATTTCTTCGCCGTCCCGCAGAACGATGACCATCGGGGTGTGTGCGTCCATCTGCTTTTTGTAGTAGAAAATCTCCGCGTAAGTTTCCGAAGGGGGAATGCGTTTTGAACGACTTGACGATGCCGCCAGAGCAGCGGCGACGGCGGCGGCGTTGTTGACGCTGCTGCTACCACCACTACTACCGCCCCCGCCGCCTCCGCCGGGCGATTGCGATGGACGCTGTGTCTGCGGTGGCGATGAGGACGGAGTGGTCGCGGCGGTGCCGCCGCTACGCGAGTGAGAGGAAGGAGCGGCCGTGTCGCCATTGGCTTGCTCTTTGTGCGGCACGTCTCGGCCCTTCTCCTTGATCTCCGCCAAAGTCGGTCTGATCAGCTTGCGATTCACCGAAATATCCACCTCCGCTCGTGGGGACGCTTGGAGCTTAGGGCTCCGTGAGGATGTTTTAGATCTGTAAGCTCAAAATTCTTTTGGCGACAGGTTCCCGAAGAAAAGAGAGGAGAGGGCATTCACCGAACTTTTACAAGTGCGAGGCGGGCCCAACTCGTTTCGGGGAAATCCTGAAAGGAATGCGCGTCATGCTACATGAGCACGTTGTCTTTTGCAAGAGCGAGACGCCCTGAAAGGATGAAGGCGAAGGCGGAAGGATGAAAGCTGAGGATGAAAGAATTTAATAAAATTCCTTCCCGCCTTAGCTTTCATCCTTCCGCCTTCCGCCTTCATCTTTCAGGGGCGTTGTGTCCTAATCAGCCTTTTGCGAATGAAGGTGGGCACGTCGAGATCTTCCGTTCCGCGCGCGGAACTGACTGACGGGCGCGCCGACAAATCTTCGCGCGAGTTGTATCGCGAAGATCCTTGTTGCTGCTGCGGCGAGTTTGAAGAGTGGCCGACGGCGTTGGCTGACGTTGCGGGGGCGCCGATCTGCGCGATCTCTTTATCAAAGCCGGTCGCAATCACGGTGATCTTCATTTCGTCGAGGAGCGTTTCATCAATCACCGCGCCGAAAATTATATTGGCATCTTCGTCGGCGGATTCGCGGATAATCGAAGACGCTTCGTTCACTTCATAAAGCGTTAAATCCGGGCCGCCGGTGATATTAATCAGCACGCCCTTGGCGCCCTGAATCGTGGCCTCTTCAAGCAGCGGCGAGGAGATGGCTTGCTGCGTCGCTTCCAAAGCGCGGTGTTCGCCCCGCGCGCGCCCCACGCCCATCAGCGCCAGACCCATTCCGGCCATAATGGATTTAACGTCGGCGAAGTCGAGGTTGATCAATCCGGGCACGGTGATCAAATCGCTGATGCCCTGCACGGCTTGGCGCAGCACGTCGTCGGCCACGCGAAATGAATCGGCCAGCGAAACGCCGCGCTCAACCGTGTGCAGCAAGCGCTCGTTCGGAATGGTGATGACCGTGTCAACCGATTCGCGCAATTCGCGCAAGCCCTGGTCGGCCTGCATCATGCGACGGCGGCCCTCGAAGTGAAAAGGCTTGGTGACGACGGCGACCGTCAGCGCGTTCAACTCCGTGGCGAGCGAAGCGATGATCGGCGCGGCGCCGGTGCCGGTGCCGCCGCCCAAGCCGGTCGTCACAAAGACCATGTCGGCGCCTTCGAGCACTTCGATGATCTTCTCAGTGTCTTCCAGCGCCGCGCTCCGCCCGACATCCGGATTGGCGCCGGCGCCAAGACCTTTGGTGAGACGGCTACCGAGTTGAATCTTAATCGGCGCGCGCGAACGCTTGAGCGCCTGAAGATCCGTGTTCGCAACCAGGAACTCGATGCCCTCAATGCCAGCTTCGATCATGCGGTTGACGGCGTTGCCTCCTCCGCCGCCAACGCCGATCACCTTGATGCGCGCACCGGTGATCGGCGGATCATCGTCGATAAAAATATTAATTGCACTTCCCGGCTGATGACCTTCCGGTATCATATCGAACATCCTTCCTCATGAAACGTCTCGCTTTGAGGCGCCATGCTTACATATTGGGATATGTTCACCGAAGGCAACCAGATGTTGCGGCCTACATCTTGTGCATCCGGCGACGCAGCATACAACAACTTGTCAGAAAATACCACTGAAACGATGGCGGAATTTCGCCATGAAATGAGTCAGTTTTCCGGCCGCCGCTTTCCTGCCCGCGACGGCGCGCGCGTCCGCATGTTCGCGGCTGCGCGCCGCGATTAAACAGAGTCCGGCGGCGGCCGCCCACGCCGGACTTTGCACATCGTCAATGAGCCCGCCGAAGCGATCTCGCTCGGGTTGGCCCAAGCGCACCGGCGCGTCGAAGACTTGCTCGGCGATCTCAATCATGCCGCCTAAGAGCGCGCCGCCGCCTGTCAGCACCACGCCGCTTGAGAGCTGACGCTCCCAACCCAAGTCCCTGATTTCATCGGCCACGTGCATCAAAACCTCCTCGGCGCGCGGTTGTAAAATGTCACACAAAATCTGTCGGGAAAGTTGCCGCGGCGCCCGCCCGCCGACCGAAGGCACTTCAACTAATTCGCCGCGCTCGATCTCCGAGAGACTGCTCGACGACGCGCACCCGGCCGCGCGCTTGATGCGCTCCGCTTCGGGAATCGGCGTGCGCAAACCGAAAGCGATGTCGTTGGTAAAGTGTGAGCCGCCTAAAGCGAACACGGCCGTATGCTGTACCGAGCCGCGCTCGAAAATAACGAGGCCCGTGGTTTCCGCGCCGACATCAACAAGCGCGACGCCGAATTCTTTTTCATCATCTGTGAGCACAGCTTCGGCCGCGGCCAATTGTTCGAGCACCATATCGGCGACAATCAAGCCGCCGCGATTGACGGCATTAATCGCATTTTGACGCGCCGTCACCGGGCTCGTCACGATGTGCACCTTGACCGCGAGCCGCGCGCCGATCATCCCTACGGGATCGTTGATGCCGTCTTGATCGTCAACCACAAATTCTTGCGGCAAACGATCCACGATCTCGCGGCCCGCCGGCAACTGAATCGCGCAGGCGGAATCAATGGCGCGCCGGACATCATCGGCCGTAATTTCTCGGTCGCTTCCCGAGACCGCCACCACCGCTTGTCCGTTAAGGCCCATAATGTGCGAGCCGGCTAAATTGATCGTCACTTCTTCGGACTGGAGGCCGCTCATCCGCTCGGCTTCTTCGACGGCCCGCTTAATAGACTCGACGGCCGCGTCCGGATTAACGACCACGCCTTTGCGCAAGCCGCGCGCCTCCGCCTCGCCGACGCCGAGGATCTCAAGCAAACCGCCGTCACTCGCATCGCCGATGATGCATGTGATCTTGCTGGTGCCGATATCCAAGCCAGTTGTGTGGGCCGCGCGCCTGCTCATTCAGTTAGTGCCTCCGTTGCCGAGTAATGAGCTGTTGCGGCACGCTCGTGTGAGCGTTGCTGCTTGCTCGTCATCCGGGAACTCCTTTTCGCTTCGTGATCTTTCTTTCGTAAATTTCAAAGCTCTCTTCTCGTTCCTCAGAGCGTATCGAGGAATGATCCCCAAAGGGGATTAACTTAATAGCCGTGGGAGAGCGCCCACGGAGGCCATCGAAAACCCTTCTGACCCTGAAAGGGCAATGGCATGAAGTTAACGTGCATGATGTCCGACAATCTTCTCGATTGTCGCTTGACTTTGAGTGACATCAAGCCGCGCAGCTGGTATGACCGCGACAATCGAGAAGATTGTCGGACAGGTGCTTGCAAGTGATCTGACATCGTGCTCACCTTCACTTAATGCCATTGCCCTGAAAGGGTCACAGTTTAATCCGACCCTTTCAGGGTCGAAATATTTATTACTCGCAACGCGGTGGCTTCGCCACCGGCTATTAACTGCTGCCCTTTCAGGGCACGCCCAATTCCCAAACACGCTCTTTAGCGGCGCGCGGTCGTGGCAGCAGCATTGTCATGCGCGCCGGCGCTAAAGCCGAGCGTGACCTTCGGATAAAGCGTGGTGTCGATGTAGGTAATCGCTGCGCCGCGCGGCGAGTCGCGCCCCTCATCCAGCGCGGCGAGAGCGCGGCGCAACCGCTGCCCGAAATCGTCTCGTCCGAGTCGCACCTCAATGCGCGCGTCGCGGCCGGCAAGCTGCGCGCGCACGTCGCGCACGTCCATCAAATTGACTTCGCTTAAGCGTTCGCTAAGGCCCGCCGCTTCCCATTCGCGCGACATCTCCAGGTATTTCGCGATCCGCTCTTTGTTGTCGCGCCGGGCCGCTTCCGTGCCCGATTCATCGAACCCGTGCACAAAGAACGCGGGCAATTGCGGCATCGCCGGCGACACTTCGCCAAGCACCACAGCCTCTTCATCAAGCCACACCAGGCGGCCCGACGCGCTACGCAAAACGGCGCGCGGATTTCGCTCTGCGACGCGCACGCGCATGCCGTCAGGCAAAACGCGCGTCACCGCCGCATTGCGCACCCAGCCTTGGCGGCGCTTGATCTCATCGCTGATCGCGTCAAGGTCAGTCTTCCACACTCCGTTGGCGCTCTTCCGCCGCACAATCGCTTGAATGTCTTCGCCGGACGAACGATGCGTGCCGCTCACATCTATGCGGCGCAACTGAAAAAACTTGGCCGAAGCGGCCATGCGGTAAAAGGAAACGGCGAGCACGCAGGCGACCACGACGAGCAGTATCTTTCCCACGATTGGCATCAGCGCAACTATTATCTTCAGCTTGCCGGAGGAAGCGGAAGCGGTCGAATTGCCGCGCGGGCGACGAGCAGGTTTTTGCGCCGCGGCGTCAACCGCGCGCCACTTTTTCTGCGTCGACGCGGCCCCGGCGTTTCGCCCTGAGCGGGGGATGACTACTTGCTCTCTCAACTCTCGCCCTTCCCTTCGTCTGAGCTTTTACCCGTGGCGCGCCAGATCTCGACTTCATACTCCAACTCGACGCCGCGTTCGCGGCGCACGCGGTCTCTGATTTCTTCAGCCAACGCAAGCGCGTCTTCGGCGCGGGCGTTTTTGCCTTCGGTGACGATAAAGTTGGCGTGCACCGGCGAAACCAACGCGCCGCCGCGGCGCTCGCCCTTCATGCCTAAATCATCAATCAGTTTTCCGGTGCTCGTCGTTCCGCCCGGAGGGTTTTTAAAAAAGCACCCGGCCGAGCGCGCGCCGTGCGGCTGCGATGCCAGACGCTTGGCCTTCGCTTCCTCCATCCGCGCTTTGATTTTCTCCGGATCATCACGGCCGAAGACGAGCGTGGCGCCGAGCAGCAATTCTCCTACGCGAAAAGAAGTGTGACGGTAATCCCACGTGACTGATGCTCCGGGCACAATTTCGATGCGGCCCGCACGCACGAGCCTGATTGACTGGGTCACGGTTCCGATCTCTTGCCCGTAAGCGCCGGCGTTCATCCAGAGAGCGCCGCCCACAGTGCCCGGCACGCCGCCCAAGCCTTCAATGCCGGCGAGCCCGCGCCGCGCCGCTTCCAGGCACAAACGAGGCAACGAGTAACCGGCGCTGACCGACACGCGCTCGCCCTCAAAATGCGCCTCGCCTTTCACCTCGCGCATGCTCACCACCACGTAGCGATGCGCGGCATCCTCGGCGAGCACATTGCTTCCCGCGCCGAGAGCGCGCCACGGAATTTGCGCCGCGCTCAAAGCGCTCACCGTCGCCGCGGCGAGTTCCTCCGTCTCCGGCAAAAAGACCCAGTCAATGTTGCCCCCGACGCGCAAACTGGTGAGTTCGGCGAACTTGCGATTACGATCCACGCGCACGCCAAGCCGCGTGGCGAGACTTAAGATCTCCGCATCGCGCGCGCCCGGTGATTGTTCGGTCATCATCATCATCATGCTCGTCACAACTTACGTTTTTGATCGCTCCTGCAAAACTTCCAAAAGCCGCTCGCCGACGCGGTACACGTTGCCGGCCCCCACGGTGAGCACGATGTCGCCGGCGCGCACTTCGGCTAACAGCGGATCAAGCGCGCCCTCTATGGGGCCGATCGCGCGCGCATCTTTGTGGCCATAGCGCGTGATTAAAGCGGTCAGGGCTTCCGATGTGACGCCTTCGACCGAGTCTTCGCTGGCGGCGTAAATATCAGTGACCAGCAACACGTCGGCGTTATTAAAAGCGCGCGCAAACTCTTCCATCAAATCGGCGGTGCGCGAATACCTGTGCGGCTGAAAAAGCACCACGATGCGTTTGCCGGCCGAACCGATCTTCGCGGCGGCCAGCGTGGCTCGGATCTCGGTCGGGTGGTGGCCATAGTCGTCAACCACCAGCACTTCGCTTTCCTCGCCTTTAAATTGAAAGCGCCGGTTGACTCCGGTGAATTCTTCGAGCGCCTGCGCAATTGTTTCAAACCGCACATCCAGCTCAAGCGCGACGGCGACGCTCGCCAGCGCGTTGTAAACATTATGCAGCCCCGGCACCCGCAAGCTAATGTCGCACATCGGTTCGGTGCCGCTCCACACCGTGATTTTGGAGCAGAAGCTTTGATCGTAGCGCACGTCGTGAGCTGAGATGTCGGCCTGCGCGCTTAAGCCGTAAGTGATGCGCCGCCGACCGACTTCGGAATCACCGCTTGCACGTGCGGATCGTCGAGGCACAGCACCGCCGCGCCGTAAAAGAACTTTGTTGACGAATTGTGCGAAGCAGTCGCGCATGTCCTTCATGTCCGCGTAATGATCCATGTGCTCGCGGTCGATGTTTGTCACGACCGCAATCGTCGGCGTCAACATCAGAAACGAGCGGTCGCTTTCATCGCCTTCGACTACCATCAAATCGCTTTTGCCGAGGCGCGCGTTGGACTCCAAAGCGGCGACCACGCCGCCCACCACAACCGTCGGATCAAGGCCCGCGCGGCCGAGCCGCGGCGATCATCGAAGTCGTGGTGGTTTTGCCGTGCGAGCCCGCGACGGCCACGAGTTGGGCTTCAAGCGCACCAGCTCCGCCAGCATCTCGCCGCGCGGAATAACGGGAATCATCAAGCGCTTCGCTTCAACCACCTCCGGATTATCGTCGCGCACGGCCGTGGATCGCACCACCACATGCACGCCCTCTACACTCTCCGCGCGATGCCCCTCGGTAAACTTAACGCCCAGCTTCTCCAATCGCGCGGTCACACTCGACGGCCGCAGATCAGAGCCGGACACTTTAAAGCCCAGATTGACGAGCACCTCCGCGATGCCGGACATGCCGATGCCGCCAACGCCCACGAAATGCACATGTCGAATCTGGCGAAACATCTCTTGCCTCCCTGTGCGGCTCTCTGTGTTCGTTCTCTGTGTCTCTCTGTGTTTAGGTACGACTTCCCTAAACACGAGGCACGAAAGAACACAGGAGCCGCAGAGAACTACCCCTTCCTCTCAACCATCTTTTCAATCAAATCCACTGTCGCCGCCGCCGCATCGCCGCGAGAGAGTTGGCGGCACGCGGCCTGCATCTCCGTCACGCGCTCCGGGTGCGCGATGAGCGCGGCGATCTCACACGCGAGACTTGCGCCCGTCAAATCCAATTGCAGAATCATGCGCGCGGCGCCCGCTTCCTGAAGCGTCTCCGCGTTTCGCCGCTGCTCGATTTGGCCGGGCAGCGGAATCATCAACGCGGCCCTTTGCGCGGCGATCAGCTCGGCGCTTGTGGTGGCGCCGGCCCGCGAGATGACGAGGTCCGCGCCGGTGAAAGCCGTCACCATGTCGTCTATGTACTTCTTCGCTTCAGCCTGGCCACCCCAGTTGGCCACACGGTAGCCCGCACAAACTTTTTCATAATCGAGTTCGCCGGTTTGGTGCGTGATACGCAGCACGCTTTTGTACGGCTCAAGCAGCGGAAGCGCCGCGATCATCGCTTCGTTAATCGCGCGCGCGCCCTGCGATCCTCCGAAAACGAGCAAGGAAAAGCGCGCATCATCGCGCGACTTGTGTGGAATGTCAAAGAACTCGCGCCGAATCGGATTGCCTGTCAGCAGGCCCTTGCCGTGAAAAAATTTGAGCGCACCTTCAAACGAGACCGCCGCTCGATCAACGAATCGCGCGAGCCTGCGATTGGTAAAGCCCGGCACCGCGTTCGATTCCATCACGAGCGTCGGAATGCGCAGCAGCGCCGCCATCAGCAGCACCGAGCCCGTCACGTATCCGCCCGCGCCAACGACCACTTGCGGTTTGAACTCGCGGATCACTCGCCGCGCCGCGTAAAAACTTTTCGGCAGCAGCCACATGCCGCGCAAGCGCGCCGCGATCCCCATGTTCACGAGTCCGGCGCTTTCAATGAGCGTTAATCCGAAGCCGGCCTGCGGCACCAGCCGCGTCTCAAGGCCGCGCGCGGTGCCGACAAATCGCACCAGCGAGTTGGGATGGCGGCGCACGATTTCTTTCGCCACCGCGATCCCGGGGTAAATGTGCCCGCCCGTTCCTCCGGCGGCAATTAGCACACGCATCCTCGTTTACTCGCGCTCCGCCAAACGATTCGAGAGTCGCGGCGTGACTGACATCATCGACGCGACTGAAAATGTTGCGCCGGCGCCGGTGCGATGCAACATAAACCGTCGGACCGCCGCGCGGCGCCCGCCTTTGTCGCCGATCGTGCGGCCCGCCTGCTGCGAGATATTAAGCAGCACGCCGATGGAGAAAAGCGTAGGCACCAGCGACGAGCCGCCGTAGGAAACAAACGGCAGCGGAATGCCTTTGGTCGGCAACAGCGAAAGCACCACGCTTATATTAAAGAGGGCCTGCGCCACAAGCGGCACAATGATGCCGAGCCCGAGCAGCATGCCGAACCGGTCCGGCGCCATCAGCGCCACACGGACGCCGCGCCACAGCAAAATTCCAAACACAACTAGCAAGGTGAGCGCGCCGATCAGTCCCAGCTCTTCGCCAACAACGGCGAAGATAAAATCAGAGTGAGCGAAAGGCAAAAAGAACAATTTCTGCCTGCCCTGCGAGAAGCCAAGTCCGTCCATTCCCCCCGAGCCGATGGCGATCAATGATTGCACCACCTGATAGCCTTTATTTTGCGGGTCAGCCCACGGGTCTAGAAATGTCACCATCCGCCGCAACCGCCACGGCACAAAGATCAACAAGCAGATCACACCGATCAAAGCCGGCGCCGCCGCCAAAGCCAAATGCGCAATGCGCGCACCCGCCGCATAGCAAACCGCGAAACACACCACCGCCAGCATCAGTGCTGTGCCGAGATCGGGCTCAAGCACCACCAGTCCGGCGAAGAGACCGGTCACCAGCACGCACGGCACAAATGTGCGCATAAAAGAGCGCTCCTCGCCCGCGCGCCGCTCCAGGAAGTAAGCCAAGAAAAGCGTCAGCGCAAACTTTGAAAACTCCGACGGCTGAAGGGAAAATCCCCCGAACCTGATCCATCTGTGCGCCCCGTTGATGCGCGGAAAAGCAAAGACCGTGACCAGCAATAAGAACACCAGCGCGAGCAACGCCGCCACCACGTATTTGTTCCGCAACAGGCCGTAATCCATGCGCATCCCGAGGTACATCGCGACGAGCCCGATTACCGTCCACGCGCCCTGGCGCATCACATAATGGTAAGGATAATGATTCTCCTCTGCCGCCAGCGCCGCCGACGCGCTGTAACCCATCACCACGCCGAACAACGCCAGACCAACGGCCGCCCCAAACAACAGCTCATCGACTCTGAAAGGATGAAGGCGGAAGGCGGAAGGATGAAAAAGGCCGCCAGAACTTTTTAATATTTTATCCTCAGCTTTCATCCTTCCGCCTTCCGCCTTCATCCTTTCAGAGCCGCTTCTTTGAACGCCCGGCCGCGGTGTTCGTAGTCGTCGAACATGTCGTAGCTTGAGCAGGCGGGGGCGAGGAGAACGGCGTCTCCAGGTCTGGCCGCGGCTTGAGCTTTCGCGACGGCGTCACGCATATCGCCGGCGCGCTCGGTTGGCGCATGTGTGCCCAATTCTTGTTCGATGCGATCGGCGTCTTCGCCGATCAAGATCAAGCGGCGCACGCGCTCAGCGACGAGCAGCGCGAGCGGCGCGTAGGGCGCGTTTTTGCTGCGCCCGCCGAGGATGAGAATCACTTTGCCCGGATCGTCGGCGAATGCTTGGAGCGCTTTCAGTGCGGCGTCGACGTTCGTGGCTTTGGAGTCGTTGTAGAAAGCGACGCCGCTAATTTCCGCGACCCATTCGAGGCGGTGCTCGACCGGCTGAAAGTTGCCGAGCGTTTCGCGCATCGCATCCGGCGCGGCGCCACAGGCGAGGCCGGCGGCCAGGGCCGCGAGCACGTTCTCGACGTTGTGCAGCCCGCGCAACCGCATCTCGTCGCGCGTCGCGAGCACGCGCTCGCCGTCGCGCGTGCGCGAAACGAGTTCGCGGCCGCGCAGAAAAAGTCCTTCTGCGAGCTCGCGTTTGACGCTAAATAAAACGACGTGCGCCCGCAGACCGGAGGCCCACGAAACAGTCACTTCGTCGTCGGCGTTGAGAACCGCTACATCGCCGGCGGTCTGATTGCGAAACACGTTGTGCTTCGCCGCGGCGTAATCGGTGACGGAATCGTAGCGGTCCATGTGGTCGGGCGTGACGTTCAGCACGACGGCCACAGCCGGGTGAAAATCTACAGTTGTTTCTAATTGAAGCTGGAAAGCTCGGCCACCGTCCAGCCGTCGTCGCGCGACGAATCGACGGGAAACAAGCGGCGTTCCGATGTTGCCGCCGACTTGCGTCGGTAGCCCAGCGTTTTTCAAGAATTCGCCGAGCAGCGTGGTCGTGGTTGTTTTGCCGTTCGTTCCGGTGATCGCGACGACGGCGCGCAAAAAGCGAGCGGCCAATTCGACCTCGCCGATGACTTCGGCGCCCGCGCGCGCGGCATACCGCACAGGGATGATCGTGCGCGGCACGCTGGACTCAAGACCACCAGCCCCACTTGATCCAGTAGCCACGAAGGCGCATCGCCCGCAAAAGATCCGACGCCTTGTGCTTTCAACGCCGCGGCTTCGCGGGCCATTCCTCAATCGGCTGGCGGTCATTTAACGCGACCACAGCTCCGCGCGCCGCCAAAAGCGCGCCGCCGCGATTCCGCTTCGTGCCGCGCCGATCACCAAAACTTTTACTCCTTTAACATCCAAAACGAGTTCGCCCGCCCTTAACGCAGCTTGAGCGTCGAAAGGCTGAGCAACGCGAAGAGAATCGCGAGAATCAGAAAGCGAAAAACAACTTTCGATTCCTTCCAGCCCGTGTCTTCAAAGTGATGATGCAGCGGCGCCATTTTAAAGAGGCGCCGCCCGGTTCCTTGCGTTTTTTTGGTGAGCTTGAAAAAGGAGACTTGCAGCATCACCGAAAGCGCCTCGATCACGAAGACGCCGCCGACCATCAACAGAATAAATTCTTGCTTGGTCAGCACGCCGATGGTGCCGATAGCTCCGCCGATGGCGAGGCTGCCGACATCGCCCATAAAGACTTCGGCCGGCGGCGCGTTAAACCACAGAAAGCCGAGGCTGGCGCCCGCCATCGCTCCGCAAAAGACGGTCAATTCCGCCACTTCCGGCCGGTGCACCAATCCCAGATAGCCGGCAAAGCGCGCATCGCCGCTGATGTAAGTGAAGCCTGTGAGCGCCGTCATCGCGATAAAGGTGATGCTGATGGCTAAGCCGTCCAGCCCATCCGTCAGATTCACCGCGTTTGACGACCCGAGCAGCACCACAATGATGAACGGCAGATAAAGATAAGGCCCGATGTTGCTGATGCTGGTGCGCGGGTCGGGGTCGGCCGTCGCTTTGAAGAACGGAACGTTGACGTTCCACGAGTAATCGGTGAAGAAGTAAAGCACCGCCCACACGCCGACGGCAATGGCTAATTGCGCGAGCAGTTTTTTGCGGCCGGTCAGTCCCAGGCTGCGTCGTTGGACGACTTTAATGAAATCGTCGCGAAAGCCGATGGCTCCGAAAAACAGCGTCGTGATCATCACGATCCATACGTAAAGGCTTGAAAGACGAGCCCACAGCATAATCGAGATGAGCACAGATCCGATGATCAGCACGCCGCCCATCGTCGGCGTGCCGCGCTTCGCCATATGCGCCTTCGGTCCCTCTTCGCGAATCTCTTGTCCGACCTTTAAACGCCTGAGTGCGTTGATAACCTGCGTGCCGAAAACAAGCGAGATCAAGAGCGCCGTGATCGAAGCGTAAGCGGTGCGAAACGTCACATACTGAAAAACGTTCAGCGCCTTCACCAGGTAGGAACCTTCCTGCGCCTGGAGGCTGAGGTAAAGCCACTCGTAAAAGATGTGGTAGATCATGCGTTTCGCCAAACTCACATCATCGTTTGAGGTCGAAGCGTTCGCGCAACGCTTTCATCACTACATCCATACGCACGCCGCGCGAGCCTTTGACGAGAATCACATCGCCGGCGCGCACCTCATCGGCGAGCGCCGTCGCCGCCATCCGCACGTCGGAAAAGAAATGCGTTTGAGCCAAGCTCAAACCTTCTTTTTCCGTCGCTCCATCAATAATGTGTTGCGCGTGTCCGCGCACGCCCCACAGCAAATCGACGCCAAGCGCGGCAAGCAGTGTGCCGGCCTCACGATGCATCTCCGCGCTGTCCGGCCCGAGTTCAAGCATTTCGCCCGCCACCACGATGCGCCGCCCTGCTTCGCCGTCGCCTTCGCCCAAAGAGCGCGCGGCGCTAATTAAAGAGCGCGGGTTGGAATTGTAAGTGTCATCGATCACGGAAAACCCGGCCGCGAATTCGAGCACTTCGCCGCGCATCTCCGAGGGAGCGGTGCCGCCAAGCGCCCGAGCGATCGGCTCCGGCTCTACTTTGAGCGCGGTCGCGATGGCGGCCGCGGCCAGCGCGTTCAGCAAATTATGGCGGCCCGGCAGCGGCAACTCGGCCGCCGCTTCGCCGAGCGGCGTGCGCAGGCGAAAGCGCGTCAAGCCGAGGCGCACGCTTTCAATTTGCGTGGCCGTCACATCCGCCGCGCGCTCAAGTCCGAAAGTAAGCACCGGGCCGGAGTGGCGATGGCGCATCGCGATCACCAAATCATCGTCCGCGTTGAGAATCGCGAGGCCTCCCGGCTTGATGTTTTCAATAATCTCACCTTCGGCTTCCGCGACCCGCTCAAGCGTTCCCAAAAATTCCAGATGCTCGGGCGCCACGCAAAGCTCGACGGCGATGTCCGGCGGAGCGACCGAGCATAACTGCTTGATCTCGCCCGGCATCGAAACGCCCATCTCAAGCACCGCCACATCGAAGTGCTCGGGCCGCCGGTTATTTGATTCCATCTGAAGAATGGAGAGCGGCAGTCCGAGTTCGTTGTTGTAGTTTTTATGGCTTTTCAACACGCGGTAACCGGCTTCGCCGAGCACATGTGCGGTGAGATCTTTGGTGGTCGTTTTACCTGCGCTGCCGCCAAGGGCGATCACCTGCCGATCCCAGGCTCGCAGCACGCCGCGAGCCAGTTGCTGAAGAGCGTCGATCACGTCGTCCGCCAGCAACAAGCAATCGCGCCATTTGAGCAATTCCTGGTCGCCCAGCACGCGCGTGGCGCGGCCGACCGCAGCGACGGCTCCGCGCTCAAGGGCCTGCGGTATAAAAGCATGCGCGTCGGTAAACGTTGTGCCGCTAAAGCAGTGGCGCGCGTAATCTTCCGGAGACAGCGCGAAAAAAAGTTGGCCGGCCTCCACGGCGCGCGAATCAATCGCGAAGCCGGTGATTTCTTCGTCCATCAAGAGGCCCATCGGACGCGCTCCCATCAATTTATTCGCCGTGATTGTGCGCACTGCCGCGTCTTCTCCGCTTGCCTGGTAACTTGATCGCTTGTGACGATCATCTCCGCTGAACCGTGCGCCTGCTCCGCGTCGTGCTGGCGCCGCCTTGCTGCTGCGCATCAGTCGCAAACGCTTGCGGCAGCTGGAAACTCTTTGCCGCATGTCGTGAGAGCGTCTCACGGCGAAAGCTGTGTGCTGATTTTTTGCTGCCATGCCGCTCACGATTTTTTCCTTTAATCGTTTCTCTTACTTCAATCGCTTCTGGCGAATTCAACGCGAATCACTTGTCCCGATTCAACATCGGCGCCCGATCCGGGAAATTGCCGCACGGCGCGGCCCTCGCCGCGAGCTTCCAGCCGCAGCCCGAGTTGCGCGCAGACGCGCGCGGCGTCACGCAAACTGCGCCCGCGCAATTCCGGCATCAGCAACGCTCGTTCGGCGGCCGGCGCGTAAACAACTTCTTCGACAACTTTTTCGCCGCCGCCGCCCGCGCTGCGCCGCACGGTTAACGCACGCTCCGCATTCTCCAACTCGCCGTCGCCTTCCGGTGTGGCACTGAGGCGAACATCATCGCGTGTTTTTTGTGCGATCAAAGGCGGCGCCGCTGGCTCCTTGAACTCCGCATCCGGCATGACGTTGAGCGGCGGCAAAATTCGTTCGGCGATTTCGCGAAACAGCGGAGCGGCGACATCGCCGCCGTGATAAGCGCCGCTTGGCTCGTCAACCACCACCGCGATCACCACCGCCGGATCATTGGCCGGCGCGAAGCCGACGAAAGAAGCGACGTACTTCGTCTTTGAATACGCGCGCGTGCGCGCATCGATTTTCTGCGCGGTGCCGGTTTTGCCGGCGGCCGTGTAGCCATTCAATTGCGCCCGCTTCGCGGTGCCGTTGAGCGTCACGCTTTCCAGCATGCCGCGCAGCGAGCGCGCCGTTTCGCGACTAATCACGCGCCGCTCCTCAGGCATCGCTTGATACTCAAGCGTGCCGTCCTCTCGCTTGATGTGGCGCACCAAGTGCGGCGCCACGCGCACGCCGCCGTTGGCGAGCGCGGCGAAAGCTGCCGCGATCTGAACCGGAGTGACGCCGATCTCTTGGCCGATCGCAATGGAGCCGATCGAGGACGGGTCCAGCGATTGACTTGGCGCAACAAGCCGGCGGTTTCGCCCGGCAACTCCACGCCGGTGCGCACGCCGAAGCCGAAGCGTTTCATGTAGTCGTACATCCGCCGGTTGCCTACTCTGAGCCCCATCTTGATGGCCGCGACGTTGCTGGATTTGGCGAGCGCTTCGGTCAGGTAAGCGAGCCGTAAGGGTGGTGATCGCGCACCACGCGGCCGGCGACGGTGATCGAACCCATCTGGCAGTCAATGCGATCTTCGGGCTTCGCCAATCCTTCCTCGATGGCGGCCGAGTAAGCGACGATTTTGAAGGTGGAACCGGGCCTGTAAATATTTTGCAGGGCCTCGTTGGTTCTCATCTGCGGCGTGACCCGGCCGGCGCCGTTCGATCAAAAGACGGCGCGTTCACGAGCGCGAGAATCTCACCGCTGTGCGGGTCAAGCACGACGGCCGTCGCGGCGCGGGCCCGCGTTTTGGCGAGCGCGTCGGCCATGACTTGTTCGGCATGATACTGAATGGCCTGATCAATTGTGAGCTGCACGGTTTGTCCCGCGCGCGGCACGATCTCGAGGCTTTGGTAAGCGCGCCGGCGCCCGTCCGTCTCAATTAAAACGTGACCGCTTTTTCCGCTCAGCGCGGCGTTGTGCATTTGCTCCACGCCGCCGAGTCCCGTTTCATCCGTGCCGACGAAACCGAGCACATGCGCTGCAAGCGAGCCGTGCGGATAAACGCGCTTCGCTTCATTCAAAAAGTGAATGCCCCGAAGCTTAAGCGCCGCAATAGCGTGAGCTTGCGCCTGATCAATTTTGCGTGCGAGCCACACGAAGCGGCGGTTTGTTTGTTTGGCGAAGTGCACTTGCGCGATTAGTTCAGCGCTTGATTTTCCGAGCAGCGGCGCGAGTCGCGATGCGGTCGCTGGCAAATCCTCGATCTCGTGCGGGTCAGCGAAAATCGACGCGGCGGGCGCCGAGCGAGCCAATTCACGGTTCTCGCGATCAACAATCAAGCCGCGTCCGGAACTCGTTTCAGCCGCGACCTGCTGCTGAGAGCGCGCCTTTTTGCTCAGCCACTGGTGTTGATAAATTTGCAGATAAACAAGACGCGCGCCGACGGCGAGCATCCACACCGCGAGCAGGGCCGCCATGAAGAGCGCACGCCGGCGTGAGGGATCAGGCCGTGCCGTTGTTGCGGTGCCGCGTAATTGAGCCGTCAGACGTGTTTGCATGTCGGGCGGTTTGTGTGCCTCTCTCTCGTGTCGGAGTTCGCGCCGCGCGCGGCGCCCGCGTGGAAGCTCGCAAGCGAACGCTTCATCAATCGTTGGGATTGGCGCTTACTTTGATCGAAGGCCGCACCGTGGAGAGAGTTAAACGATGCGCGCAGAAATCAGAATTAATTCAATTCCTAATTAATTGACAACCTGGCTTTGGCAACGGCCACGGCCGGCACCAGGCGCGGACGGCCGCTCGATTGAGAGGATGCCGCCTGCTGCTGCTGCTGCTGCGACGGCGATTGAGACTTTATTTGCATGGGCGATGCAAATTTCATCCCGAGCGCGCGCGCGGAAGATTCCAGGCGCGCCGGCGATGAGACTGTCTCGCGCGCCAGCAAACGGCTTTGCTCTTCCATCAATCGCGTTTTTCGCGGCGCATTTCTTCGCTTTGGTAACCCAACGCGACTGCGCCGTAATGCTGCCGTACGGCGTAGATGAAGCCGCCGGCGATCAGCAAACCGCCAATCGCGAGCAACGCAAGCAGTATCGGTGGCGCCGATTGCGTGTCCGGCGCAAAGCGTATGCGTGCGTTGCGTATGCGTGCGTGCGTCTGATGCCGGGAATCTCGTTTCATGTTTACTACACCTTTCACCGAAAAGACTTCAGCTTTCGGCGCCAGTGGCGGGTGCATCAAGCTTGACGCAGGCGCGCAGCTTTGCGCTTCGGGCGCGAGGATTTTCGTTGATCTCTGCGGGAGACGCGACGACGGGCCGGCGCGTTAAAATCTCCGCCACTCTGCGCGCTTGGCACGAGCAGAAGGGCGCTCGGGGAGAGCACTCGCAGCGACCCGTCAGAAGACGCAACGTTTGCTTAACGGCTCGGTCCTCAAGCGAATGGAAGCTGATGGCGACGAAGCGCCCGCCGGGCTGTAAAAGATCAATCGCATCCTCGATAAACTGCGCGAGTCCTGCGAGCTCTTGGTTAACGGCGATGCGCAGCCCCTGGAAGGTGCGCGTGGCCGGGTGAATCTTGTCGGCACGGCCGGACCGGTAGCCGACGGCGCGTGCGACCAATGCGGCCAGATCGGCGGTGGTGCGGACGGGGTCGCCTTGCTCGCGCCTTTCGACAACCCAGCGGGCGATGCGTCGCGAAGCCCGCTCTTCGCCGTACTCGTAAATGATGCGCGCCAATTCTTCTTCCGGGATGCGCAAAAGCAGTTCGGCGGCGGTCTCGTCAACGCTCTCCGGCGAGTTATCCATGCGCATATCCAGCGGCGCGTCGTGGCGAAAACTAAAGCCTCTCTGCGGCGTGTCAAGCTGCAGCGACGAAACGCCAAAATCAGCGATCACTCCGTTGACGCAAAGGCCGCCCGCCGCCGCCTCGACCACACGTGCGATGTCAGAAAAGTTTGCCTGCACGGCGCGGAAGCGCTTACCGAAGCGCTCGCCCAAACGCTCATGAGCAAGGCGCAAAGCCTCCGGGTCGCGATCAATGCCGATCAATTGCGCTTTTGGCGAGGCTTCCAAAATCGCTTCCGAGTGTCCGCCGAGCCCAAGCGTGGCATCCACAAAAAGGCCGCCGCGCTCCACCGCGAGCCACCCCATTGTTTCGCGCACCAGCACGGAGCGGTGAGCGCCGACGCCTATGCCCCCCATAGGCACATCTCTCATCGCCACCGCTCCGTGAGCTTGTTCAAAGAACCGTTGTCAAAAGGTACAAAAGATAATCGAGAGCCAGCGGCGCCAGCTGGCAGCCGGCGTGTGCGCTACATTGCCAGTTGGCCCTGCTGCGCGCAATCGCACCCCGCGCGATAAAACCCTGACCGCATCACATTTCAAATTCCCAATCGGGCAAGCGCGGCTTCGTCGTCCTCCGTGTAAGGCTCTTCGATGAGGCGTTGCTGAAAGCGTTCCAGATCCCAAACCTCCAGGTAACTCAAATACCCGAGCACCACCACATCGCCCATCACGCCGGCCGACCTGCGCAACAACGGGTGAATTAACACCCGCCCCTGGTTGTCCATCTCAGCTTCTTGGCCGTAGTAATTAGCCCGGTCGAGAAACTTGCGGCGGGCCAGATCCATGGAAGGTAAGATCGCCAAACGCTGCTCGATGATTTCCCATTCCGGAATCGAGTAAAGCCGCACGTTTTCGCCCGAAAGACTGGTGACATAAAAGCCAAGCCCGTGCTTTTCCTCCACGTAGCGGCGGTAGGCGGTTGGAACTTTAAGGCGCCCCTTAGAGTCAATCCGCGCCGTGTAATTCCCTCTTAACATGCGGTTTTTGATGATCTCAATTGGAGGTGGTGCTTAAAACCTGTAGTAATACTTTAACAAAAATCGCCAACACACTCTATCAGCCCCACTTTTGACAACTTATTACCACCCGCGGCGCTTAGTACGCCCCTATCTCCGGAGGTGTCAAGCACTAAAGCCACGCAGAATCGTGATTTTTAAGCGCTGCCCTGTGTTTGATGATCGGTCATTATTTTGCACCTCAAACGACGACTTCTGCACCAAATTGGTACACACCATTTGTTTAAACCCGAAAGCGACATGCAAAAGGTAATGGCCTCATGTATAGTGGCGCGAACGTAAGAACATCTCCTTTAGCCAGCTCCTGAAGCGACAATGAGCTTTGGCAAGCTTTTCCTTTTTGGCGGTCTGCTCGCCTTAGCCAATCTCGTCGGCGGCTTGCTGCTGACGGCTCCGTTCGCCCGTGTGCGTCGCCGTGAGCAGCTGTTGAGATATCTCATCGCGCTCGGCGCGGGGTTTATGCTGGCCGCGGTCTTTATTGAGGTTTTGCCGGAAGCGATAAATGTTCGTCTGCAAGACTTGCGTGATGATGGCGACGCCGGCCAAGCGGTGAGAACGGCAACGACTTTATTACTGTCTGGTTATTTATTGATCCACCTTGTTGAGCACACGATTGCGCCGCATTTTCACTTTGGCGCCGAAACGCATCCGGAATCCGTGATCGGCCCCTCGGCGGCTTATACTGCGATCGGCGGTTTAACGATTCACTCGTTTTTCGACGGCGTGTCAATTGCATCCGCCTTTCTCGTTAACTTTCGCGTCGGCTTATTGGTTTACATCGCCATTATGCTTCACAAGGTTCCTGAAGGCTTTACGGCCGCTTCAATTATGTTGGCTTCCGGCAGGTCGCCGCGTAAGGCGCACGCCGCGGCGCTCGTCATCGGGGCGGCAACACTAACGGGCACCATTGGGGTGGCTTTGCTGCAAACGCGCCTTCAAGGCGCCGTCGCTTACGCGCTTCCCTTCTCGGCTGGCGTGACCCTTTATGTCGCGGCGAGCGATCTGATCCCGGAAGTCAACCACGAAGAGAAAAACCCGTTCGTTTCGCTCGCCGTCTTCGGCGGAGTCGCGCTCTTTTACTTACTGCATCTCACGCTTCAAAAATGATTCTCCGAGCGGATAATTACTGTCCTGTTATGATAAACGACTTGAAGAACGGCGTTGCTCCTGCAACAAAATCAAGCACGGCCGCGCCGCTCGCTGTGTGCCTGCTCACGCTGCTTTTGGGCGCCTCTTCCATTGCCTTCGCGCAAAACACCGCATCGCCGCTTCCGGCGCCGACCGGCTTCGTTAATGATTTCGCGAACGTCGTCGATCCGGCTTCAAAAAGTCGATTGGAGACGATCCTCAAGAATTTGAAGGAACGCGCTGACATAGAGTTTGCGGTCGCCACAGTTAAAACCACAGGTCAACAAGACATCTTCGATTACTCGCTGGCGGTTGCGCGCGGCTGGGGCATCGGGCCGGGCGGCGGCGAGAAAAACGGCTTGCTGCTGCTCGTCGCCGTAGATGATCGCAAATATTTTTTCCAAGTTGCCAGGCATCTTGAAGGCGATCTGCCGGACGGTTATGTGGGAGAAGTCGGGCGGCGCATGCGCGATCCTTTCCGCGCCAATCGTTACGGCGAAGGAATATCCAACGCCGTTCAAACTATTGTCGCGACCCTCGGGCGAAAACGCGGCTTTAACGTAGAGGGCATCGATCAGGAACGTTACGCGCTGCGCGAACGCTCCTCGGAAAATGCGGGCGGCAATCAAAAGCAATCGGGCGGCATCTCCACCTGCACCATCGCCTTTATCATTATCGTCGTTTTAATCATCGTTCTTTCCAGTCGCGGCGGCGGCGGCAGCGGTTGCCTGAACCTTTGCTATTGAACAGTCTGCTCAATATGGCGGCCGCGGCGGCGGTATGAGCGGAGGATGGGGCGGAGGTGGCGGTGGCGGCGGAGGCGGTTTTGGGCTTTGGCGGCGGAGGCGACTTCGCGGCGGCGCCGGCGGCAGTTGGTAAGGCGGTTTCGGATGCGCGGTCGCTCGCAGTGTTCGTTTTAGCTCAAAAGGTTTTGATCGCTCATCGCCGTTTGATGAACTTTATGGCAACAAAGTAGCGCAAGACGCACTTAACTGTTGACTGAAGATTTGCGAACCACGCACGGCAGCAATCTGTCGGCCGTGATCTCTACGGCTCGGCGGCGGTGGGATCCCGCCGGGGTCGCACACTCGGACTACAATGTGCTGGTGACGTTAACGCGCATGCGCCCGAATCTCCGGCTCGCCCAGGCACGACGCGCGAATGGCAGCGCTTGGGCCATCCTATTCTTTATTTTACGGCCGACGAATTACGCAGCGCCGTTGATGTGTTTCCGATTGAGTTTCACCGTATGGAGCGCGCCCGCGTGGTGCTTTACGGCCAAGACCCTTTTGAGACCATCCGAATTTCCGATGCTAACCTGCGCCATCAGACTGAGTATGAGTTGCGCAGCAAATTGCTGCAGCTGCGTCGACACTACATACCTTCGTCGGTCTCGCTTGAGAAGCTGACCGCGCTGATGTCAGACAGCTTGGAGAGTTTTGCGACGCTTTTTGCTCCGGTGCTGTTGCTGCACGGACAGCACCCGCCCATCGCCAAGCAAGAATGCATCGCGGCCACAGTGCGTTTCTTACGTCTGGAGGCGGAACCTTTCGAGCGCATCTCGCTGTTGCGCTCAAAAACGCTGCGCCGCTTTCTGAAGCCGAGGCTCATAAGCTCTTCGCATCTTACATGGAGCAAATTGAGCGTGTGATCGAAGCCATCGACACGGTGCCCGCGGGCAATTAACGAAACGAAATACAAAGTTTATCGCGTGGCACGCCGGGTGCTAACGGCACATCACGAAACGTTCAAATGAATCAATCACATACGGCTCAAGGTGCGTCACAACAGCTCTGTGGATCCGGCAGCGATGTCGGCGGAGCACAAAAGTTTTAATTGTCTCAAGCGGATAAAGTGGAGGAACGAAGAATGAATATGAGAAAAGCGTCATTGTTTGTGTGCGCGCTATTTATCGCTTTTACCGCAGGCGGCTGCGGGTATAACACACTGCAAAGCAAGCAACAGAACGTCAAAGCGAAATGGTCAGGCGTTGAGAATCAGTTGCAGCGCCGCGCCGACTTAATTCCCAATCTGGTTGCGGCGGCGCAATCGGCGGGCATACAGGAGCAGGAAGTCTTCGGTTCGATTGCGGAAGCGCGGTCCAGACTGCTGAACGCGACAAACGCGCCGGCTCAAGGCGAAGACGGCGACAAAACCCCGGAGCAAAAACAAGCTGTGATTGATGCCAATAACAGCTTCGGAGGCACCATCGGGCGCCTTTTATCTTTGCAAGAAAATTATCCGGTTTTGCAGTCTAACGCGAATTTCCGGGCGTTGCAGGACGAGCTGACCGGCACTGAGAACCGCATCGCGACAGCTCGCAACGATTACAATGGCGGCGTGCAAGACTACAATACGACGCGCGGCAACTTTCCGACCGTGATCTCGGCGAAGATCTTCGGCTTCAAAGAGGAACCGTACTTCAAGGCCGAAGAAGGTTCACGCCAAGCGCCGCGCATTGACCCGAACGCGCTACGCCGTAATCAAACAGGTGCGGCCGCACCGGCGACAAGGTAGACGATCAAGCTTCAACAGCAAGGGCCGGAATCTTAATTAAGATTCCGGCCCTTGTTTTATGAAAATCGACGCCTAAACGTTTCTTTCATCCCGGTGATCAGAATCCCCGAGAATTGCACATCGCACAGTGGTCGCACGGCTTTCCGCCGGGTTCCAAATCACACACCTTTCCGCGCTCGAAATAATCGACTAGCTCTGACACCGTTTCGTCAACGCCGAATTTCTCCGCGCTCGGATGTTCCGATGGCGAAGACGCGGCGGGCGCATTGTGCAACCACGGCGAGCGAGCGACGAGCGGCGCGACCTCGGACACGCCAGTTGATAAATTGTGCGGCTGAGCATCGTGTGCCAATTGTGATTCGATGTGGGCGAGACGCCTTTCGATACTGCGCAGACTCACGCTTAAAGAAACGAGCGCACCTTCTTTATCATCCGCCGGCGGATTTATTGGCGCCACAGAATCTTGCATCTGTTGTGTGACGCGCTCGGCGAGCCGGCGAATCGTGTCTTGCTCAGGGCTCATAAGTGATGTTCTTTCTGGTGTCCGACAATCTTCTCGATTGTCGCGTGCATGCCAAGCTCGCGAAGCTTGTGTTCTCACAATGTCAACGACAATCGAGAAGATTGTCGGACATCTGCTGATGTCGCACTCACGTTGCTTAACTTGCTTTCGCTTCCGCCCGAGCGAATAAATCAATGCTGTCGACCACGCCGACGATGGCTGAGTCGATGGCGGCGCCGGCTTCGCCCGTGGCCGCGGTTGAGGCTCCCCACCCCTCTTGAACGATCAGCACAACGTCGCCTTCCCCGGCGTCAACGGAATCGAGGGCGAGCAGGGTCGCGCCCGTTTCTTCGCCTTCCGGCGTGATCGGCTGGCAGAGCATCAAGCGCCCGTTGTTGTAGCGCGGATTTTTCTGTGTCGCCACCACATTGCCCAACACGCGCGCCAGAATCATACGCTTTTAACCAACGCCCCTCTCGTCACATGAGCTGCCGAATCGACGATGCCGACGATGGTACAGTCCGTCGGCGTGTCTTCGCGTATGAAGGGAAAACTGGCCTCTTTGCCGCGGCACCAGAAAACAAGATCGCCGGCGCCGGCGCCGATGGCGTCAACCGCCACCAGCGGCTTGCCTTGCGCAACCAAGTTGCCATCCAGCGATTGCACGATCAGCAGCTTGCGCCCTCAAGAGCTTCGTTCTTGACGGTCGCCACTACGGGTCCGATCACGCGGGCCAGTTGCATAACTTAATCGTCGACGACCACCTCCACGTGGTCGATCACCCCGACGATGGCCGCATCGACGGGCACGTCCTTCAAGCCCTGCGCCAAGCGCGCGCTTGACCCGGAGACGACAAGCACGCGCTCGTTGACGCCGGCTCCAACCGTATCGACGGCCACCATATAGCCGCTGCCGTCCGAGTTGTCCAAATTAATGGGACGCACGATTAACAATTTGCGCCCCGTCAGGCGTTCATCCTTTTGCGTCGAGACAACTGTGCCGAGTATGCGCGCGATAATCACTTGCCGATTTTATCTTTCAGCTCTGAAGGCCAATCGGAAGAGCTTCATCCACACCGCCATGCGGGCGCGGAATCACATGCACGCTGACCAACTCGCCGACGCGTCGCGCCGCCGCCGCACCGGCGTCGGTCGCCGCCTTCACGGCTGCCACATCGCCGCGGACAATCGCCGTCACAAATCCGGCGCCGATCTTTTCATAGCCGACGAGCGTCACGTTGGCCGCCTTCACCATCGCGTCCGCCGCCTCGATCATCGCCACCAAACCCTTCGTCTCCACCATTCCAAGTGCTTCCATTAAGTCCTCCCAGAGAGGATGACAGTGACCGCGACAAGTGACAAGAAAGAACTTCTTCATCTTGTCACTTGTCACTTGTCACTTGTCACTCTTAATTTGCGCGGCCTGGCTCAGCAGTTCCACCAGTTCGTCGCGGGTCAGAGAAATTTTGCCGGAGCCGTTGGCGCCGGCAGTGTGCGTGGCTTTTTTGACGGGCGGTCGCTCGCCGGTCGGGCACGTCAGTTGAGTCTCATGAAGGTAGCCGCAAGACTGGCACCGTGCGCGCTCGTCAAGATAGCCGGCCCGTTCGCGCACGTTGATCAGTTTCTCGATTGCGTCCGGCGGAAGGTTCTTCGCACCGCCCAGAGCGCGCGCCAGAATGGCGATTTTGGCGGTGTGTTCGAGCGTCTCCAAACGATCAAAAGATTGCCAAAGCTCGGAGCCGTAAGCCACGGCTCCGTGATTGGCCATCAATAAAGCGTTGTGATACTTGACGAGCGGCTGCATGGCTTCGGTGAGCTCGCCCGTCGACGGCGTACCGTACGGAGCGAGCGGCACGCAGCCAAGCGCGAGAATCACTTCGAAAGAATCGGCTGGTCAATGGCGAGGCCGGCCACGGCAAAAGCCGATGCGTGCGGCGGGTATGCGGCAGACGGCCCGCACGTCCGGCCGCTCGCGATAAATCAAAAGGTGCATCGCCAGCTCGCTTGACGGGCGCGGCGCAGTGAGCGGCTTGCCACTGGCGTCCGTGAGCGCGAGGCCCTCTTCGGTCATGCGACCTTTGGAGACGTCGGCGTCGCCACGATGCGGCCGTCATCCAAACGCGCTCACATTGCCGTCAGAGGAAACGACGTAAGCGCGCTCATACATCAACCGTCCGAGCGTACGATTTCGCGCCGGGCCGTTTGTTCATCCATTTTTTCGTGACGAATCCGGAAGGATCGTTCAATTTGAACTCGAAGTTCTCTACTCTCCACTCGGAGTAAGGCTCGCCGTATATTTTGGCGGGAAGAAACTGCGTTCGCTTCGCGGCGCTAATCGCTTCTTCGGTCAAGCCGTAAGGCAAAGTCGAAAGCGGCACGGCATCAAGCACCGAGCCATCGGCGCCGTAGAGCACGCGCAACCGCACGGTGCCGGAAGTCATTTGGCGGCGAGCCTCTTCCGTGTAGCGCGCGAGCGGCTTGAAGATCACGATCACGTGCGAGCTCTCGGAGAGATTTTTACGGGAATGCGCTTTCGAACATCCGCGGCGGGAGTTGTTTAGTTTAAGCGTTAATTGGTTTTGCTGTCCGAAAGACGGCACCAGCGAGTAGAAACTGTGGACCAAGCCGGCCAACAGCAGGCCGACCGCAAGCGTCAGGAAAAATGGAAGGACCCTTTTGAGCATCGCCGAAACTCCTTATTGATAACTACAATTCACGCTCTTCCCGCTGCGCGATCTCTTCATACGGCAGTATGCTGCGCCGGTTGGTTACGCAGGTGATCTGCGGGCGGACCAAAAAGTAGGATAAGCTCTCCAACGAGATTGTCAAATCAACGGTCTTAACCTTAACGCCGAGACGCGCGTGCAAACGCACCGGCGCGAAGTTAAGCACGGCCTTGACGCCCGCCGACATAATCAGATTAAGCACTCTTTGTGCGACTCGGGCCGGCACCGCCACCACGGCCACGTCGATTTCCTTTTCGCGCACAATGCGCCCGATCTTGCGCACATCCTGCACCACCAGACCGTCGTGCCCGATAGCTTGGCCGATTTTCTCTTTGTCGTTATCGAAAATCGCGACGACGGTAAAATTGGACGTCATGAATCCGTGGTAATTGGCGAGTGCTGTGCCGAGATTTCCGGCGCCGACGATGCCCACGCGGTGCGGCTTGTCGAGGCCGAGAATTTTCGTGATGTGCTGACGCAAACCGTCGACGCTGTAGCCGACGCCGCGCACCCCGAACTCTCCGAAGTAAGCCAGATCTTTCCGAATCTGCGCGGAGTTTAAGCTGAATTGATCCGCCAGCGCTTGCGAGGAAATCGTTTCGATGCCGGCGGCCGCCAGCAAATTCAGACAGCGCAGGTAGACGCTCAAGCGGTTGGTCGTTAACTCCGAAATTTTCTCTGATTTCATTCCTCAACGTCCCATCAGTGGTGGTTTGCAGTATAGCTCCAACATGGGCGCCGCGGAAAGACCCGAAGCGACACCCCGGCTTCTCCAAGATGCCTCCGCACCAAGGTTGCGTTGCCGAACCATTTGCCATCAATTACAATTGAGTGACAAGTGACAAGTGACAAGTGACAAGAGAAATCAAATTCTTTCTTGTCACTTGTCACTTGTCACTTGTCACTCAAAAACATGATTGCACATTTATTAGGAACGCTTCTTTCCAAGCAAGCGACGAGCGTGATCTTAGATGTCGGCGGTGTCGGCTACGAGGTGACCATTCCGCTTTCGACGTTTTACGATCTGGAGGAGCCGGGCTCGCAAGTTTCGCTGCGCATCTACACCTATGTGCGCGAAGACGCGCTGCAGCTCTACGGCTTTCGCACCGCCCGCGAGCGCGAGCTTTTTCTGCGACTTATTTCAGTCGGCGGCATCGGCCCCAAGCTCGGCATCACGATGCTCGGCGTGCTCAGCGCCGACGACATCATTTCCGGAATTCGCACCAACAATTTAGCGCGCCTGACTTCGGTTCCCGGCGTCGGGCGCAAAACGGCCGAGCGTCTCGTGATCGAGTTGCGCGACAAAATCACTTCGCTTTCCTCGCCGATTTTGGACGAAGACTTGGCGGCGCCAACTCCGGGCGACGGCACAGCGCCGGTGAGCGAAGACTCTATGCGCGAAGATACCCTTTCGGCTCTGCTCAATTTCGGCTACCAGCGGGCCGTCGCCGAAAAAGCAATTGCCGCCGCCGCTGCCGAAGGCGGCGACATCTCGGTTGAACTGCTGCTTCGCCGCAGCCTCCGCCAACTCTCAAAAGCCTGAATGTAATTGTCAGGGCGGGCACAGAGATTTTGACTGACATCTCACATATACCTTGATGACTGAAACTCGTGACGCGACTTTAATGGATGAAGAGCAACAGTTTGAGTTGTCGCTCAGGCCGGCGCGTTTGGCTGAATATATCGGGCAGAAACGCGCGACGGAGAATCTGCGCATCTTTATCAAGGCGGCGCTGCAACGCCGCGAGGCCCTTGACCATGTGCTGCTCACAGGGCCGCCGGGACTTGGCAAAACGACGCTCGCGCATATCGTGGCCAACGAAATGAAGACCGAGATGCGCTCCACCGCCGGGCCGGTCATCGAGCGGGCGGGCGACTTGGCCGCTTTGCTCACCAATCTGCAAGAAGGCGAGGTGCTCTTTATAGACGAGATTCATCGTCTGAATCCCGCCATCGAAGAAGTATTGTATCCGGCGATGGAAGACTACCAGCTCGATATCATGATCGGGCAAGGCACGGCCGCCCGCTCAATCAAACTGGATTTGCCGAAGTTCACTTTGGTCGGAGCGACGACGCGGGCCGGTTTGATCACGGCGCCGCTCAGAGGTCGTTTCGGCATCGTCTTCCACCTTGATTTTTACGCGCAGAAAGATTTAGAGATTATCGTTCATCGCTCCGCCGAGATTTTGGGAGTTGAAATTGAGGCGAGCGGCGCGCGTGAAATTGCGCGGCGGGCGCGCGGCACGCCGCGCATCGCCAATCGTTTGCTGCGGCGCGTGCGCGACTACGCGCAAGTCGACTTTGACGGACGCATCACCCACGAGGTCGCGAGCATCGCGCTCGACCGCATGGAAGTTGACGCCTTCGGTCTTGACGAAGTCGATCGCAAACTGCTCCTCACAATTATCGAAAAATTTAACGGCGGCCCCGTCGGCGTCGGCACCATTTCCGCCTCAATTCACGAAGAGAAAGACGCCATCGAGGAAATCATCGAGCCGTATCTGATTCAAATCGGCTTTCTTAATCGCACGCCGCGCGGCCGCATGGCGACGCGCCTCGCCTACCAGCATTTCGGAGCCGCCCCCCCGCCGCAGCCGGGCAGCCCGCTCTTCGATGGATAGCGGCCGGATCGCCGCCGAGAAAAAGCGTAGTCTTCGCTTGAGCGCCTCCGCGTGGGCCGCTAATGTCATGCGAGTTCAATGTCAGGGATGGTTCAACTCTCTGCGCTCGAAGCGCCACGACTCGGCCCTCATCCATGTGGCCGCGAGTGTCCGACAATCTTCTCAATTGTCGCATTCATACCAAGATGCGAAGCTTGATTTCTCACAAGGCCGAGCGACAATCGAGAAGATTGTCGGACATGTCAGTTAAGAGAAGTCTGACAATTTGCCCGCAGCATCTGTGCGATGAAACATCCGACATTGCTTTGGCGCCACAAATTGGGCGTACGCAACCGCGCGCCCTGGCTGACGATGATCGGCCACGCGCTGCACCGCTTTCACGAAAACGATCTTTTCACGCCCGCCGCGGCGATGAGCTATTTCGGATTGCTGGCGCTTTTTCCAGCGCTTCTGGTGCTGCTGGTGTTGAGCAATCAGTTTGCGGCGGTGACGGATATCCTGACGCGCACGATCGCGGTTTACCCCGGCTCGGGCGATTTTTTGCGCACCACCATTCGCTCGCTGGGAAACGTCGGCACCGCGACCATCATCAGCTGCGTGATCGTCACGCTGTGGGCCGGGTCGTGGGTTTTTGCGGTCGTCGAGCGCGCCGTTAACCGCATCTGGGGAACGCGGCCGCGCACTTTTCTGCACGGCCGCGCGCTGACTATCGGCATGCTCGGCGTCGTCGGCTTGGTGCTCTCCGGCTCGGCCTTTGTGACGTCAATCATTGTCGCGCTGCGCCAACTTGCGTCGCGCATTCCGCTGCGCAGACTTGAAGCCATCCCTGTGCTGGCCGCAACGGCGAGCGCTTTTTGGCAAGGCGTTTTCGCGCTCATTAGTTTGCTCGTCACTGTGGCCCTTTTTACGCTTGTCTACAGATTTATGCCGAGCGGGCGGGTCACTTTACGCGACACGCTGCCGGGCGCCATCATCGCGGGCGTTCTCTGGGAGGCCGCGAAATACATCTTTGCGGCGAGCCTTCACTACTTTCACTACGATCAAATTTACGGCTCGGTCGGGGCCGTCGTCGCGGTGCTCACGTGGAGCTATGTTTCGAGCCTCATTTTAATGTTTGGCGCACAGTTGAGCGCCGTCTTTCACGAGGAACATCCACCTGCGGACGCGCACGACGGCGCAGAAGACTTGCCTGCCGCGATGATCGTTCGCACATCTTGATCCGAGCATTGTTTTATCGCTGTGCGTCTCTCTGATTTTGACTTCGAGCTGGACGAAGAATTGATCGCGCAACACCCGCCCGAGCGGCGCGATGCGGCGCGCATGCTCGTTGTCGACCGCGCGTCGGGTTCCTGGCGCGACGAAAATTTCGCGCAACTGCCGTCGCTTTTAAGACCCGACGATCTGGTGGTGCTCAACAACACGCGCGTCTTTCCGGCGCGCTTAGTTGGGGAGCGCGTGCCTTCCGGGGGGCGCGTGGAGCTGCTGCTGGTCGGCGAGTTAAGCGATGGCGAGTTAAGCGATGGCGAGTTAAGCGATGGCGAGTTAAGCGGCGCCGAGCGAGCGCACACGTGGGCGGCTCTCGTGCGGCCGGCGCGCAAACTCTCGCCCGGCGCGCGCGTCGCCTTCGGCGCGGACAAGCGCTTGCGCGCTGAAGTTTTAGAGATTTTGCCGGATGGGAAACGCGTCGTGCGTTTCGAGTGCGACGGTGATTTCGACGCAGCGCTCCGCGCCATCGGGCGCACGCCGCTTCCGCCTTACATCAAACGCGACGCGGCGCAAGTTGATCGCGCTGAAGATCGCGAGCGCTACCAAACTGTTTTCGCGAGCCGGCGCGGCGCCATCGCGGC
>JBBJMB010000356.1:0-3360 GCA_037719755.1 Pyrinomonadaceae bacterium | reverse complement strand
GAGCGCGGCGCGTAAAAACCGCAACCCTGACCGCCGGTAAATTTCATTGCGGCGCTTCTTTAGCCGCGCTGTGCCGCTTGGCCAAACTTCCGACGACGGCGATCAGCTCTCGCGGTTCGACGGGCTTGCTGACGTGCATTTGAAAGCCCGCCGAAATCGCGCGCACGCGGTCTTCACTGCGGGCGTATGCGGTGACGGCCACGGCGGGAAGATCCCGACTCCAGATGTTGTTTAATTCCCGCACGCGCCTGATTAATTCATAACCGTCTATGTCCGGCATCTCGATGTCGCTCACCAACACGTCACACTCTGAGGCGCGCAGATTATTTAAAGCCTCAGAGGCGGAAGCGGCGAGCGTCACCAGCGCTCCGCCCTCTTCCAAAACCGCGCGCAGCAGGCTGCGCGTATCAGCGTCATCGTCCACCGCGAGCACGCGCACGCCCGCCAACGGAGCCGGCCGCCCGACAGGCAGCACGCCGCTGTCGCCGAAATCATCCGGCTGTATTGCTCCGGAGAATCGCCGGATGGGCGCACGCCGCCGAGCGGCAGCCGCACGGTGAAACAAGCTCCGTGCGCGTCGCCAACATTGGCGGCATAAACCGTTCCGGCATGCAGCTCCACGATGTGGCGCACGATGGCCAAACCCAGCCCGAGGCCTCCGTGCTTTCTGGTGCTGGTGCCGTCGGCTTGGCGAAAGCGGTCAAAGACAAAGGGCAGAAACTCCGGGTCGATGCCGGAGCCGCTGTCCAAAACCGTGATCTCGATTTGTGAGTTGACCCGCCCCAAGCGAATTTGCACGCGTCCCCCTTTGGGCGTGAATTTAATGGCGTTTGAGAGCAGGTTCCAAACTACTTGTTGAAGCCGGTCGGGGTCGCCGGAAACGTGTCCCGCCTGCGGATCAAGGATGGGTTGCAGTCGAATGTTTTTGGCCTCGGCCGTCGGGCGCGCCGTGTCAAGAGCGGCCTCCACGACCGCCGTCAAGTCCACCGGGCGCACGTCCAGACGCAGCTTGCCGGTGATGATGCGCGAAACCTCAAGCAGATCTTCGATGAGCTGGGACTGCGCCCGCGCGTTCCGCGAAACCACTTCCAGCGCGCGCGCCGAGGCGGCGGCGTCGAGCGTGCCTTTGCGCAGCATCTCGGTCCATCCCAGAATGGCGTTCAGAGGGTTTCTCAGTTCGTGTGAAAGCGTGGCTAAGAACTCATCCTTCGCGCGGCTGGCCTCCTCGGCCTGGCGGCGCATCTCAAGTTCACTGCTGAGCAACCGCTGCGCTTGAGCTTCCGACTTCGACAATTCCCCGGCGTTAGCTAAAGCCGCTCTTTCACTGTCCTTTGCGCGGCGCGCGGTGGAGAGCATGCGCTGGCACACCGCACTGATTAGTGCGCCTTCAAAAACGAACAGTCCCACACGCATGCGGTCGGCGACGCTCGCGATGCGCAACGTATAGTAAGGGTCGATAAAATAATAAACGCCGGTCAGCGCGCCGAGCAGCGTCGCCGCGAGTCCCGGACCCAAACCGCCCAGCCACCCGGCGAGCATCACCGGCAGAACAAACACTAACAGCGGCGCGTCGTCGCCGAGATATGCGCCGAGCACCGGACCGCGGAGAATCGCGGAGAGCGCCACGCTCAGCACGGCGACTCCGTACGTCTGCGGCGTTCCAAGGTATGTTTTGTTTATCACTTCCGTTCGGCGGATAAAATTGACCTGCCTCATTATCAGCAAATGGCGAAAATTTACAACCTGTCTTCTGGCCAGCGCTCAAACGACGTCTTGGCGGCCGCCGCCGCGCGCGCCAGCGCGACACAAACAGCGTGACGGTCTCACAGACTTAGTGTATTACTTACGCTAAGCTTAACGTATAAATTACGCTTAAGTGGCGATAATCGGCAGGGGTGAGCGGCCAATGGTTTTTCAATACGAGTTTGAGCGACCCGGTTTGACGGTGGATTGCGTGGTGTTTGGGCTTAATGCGGCGGCGGAAACGCTTGACGTTTTGCTGGTTGAGCGCGCCGCGCCGCCTTTCGCGGGCAGGTGGGCGTTGCCGGGCGGCTTTGTTCGTTTTGCGGAGACGCTCGCGGAGGCGGCGCGACGCGAATTGCGCGAAGAAACCAATGTCACGGATCTCTTCCTCGAACAACTTTATACGTTCGGCGATCCGCAGCGCGACCCGCGCGGATGGATTGTTTCAGTCGCCTACTACGCGCTCATCTCGCCCGAGCAGTACGAGTTGCGCGCGGCGACCGACGCACGGAGCGCCCGGTGGTTTCCCGTCAATCGCTTGCCGCACTTGGCTTTTGACCATCAAGCGATTTTAGACGCGGCCTTCGCGCGGCTCAAAGGCAAGGTGCGTTATGCGCCGATCGGGTTTGAGTTGCTGCCCAAGAAGTTCACGCTTTTCGAGTTGCAGCGGCTCTACGAGATCATCCTCGAAAGGAAGCTGGACAACCGCAACTTTCGCAAAAAAATCCTCGGCATGAATGTTCTGCATGAACTCGACGAGTGGCAAAAAGATGTGCCGCACCGCGCCGCCCGCCTGTACCGCTTCAACGAGCGGCAATATCGCCGCTTAACAAAGCAAGGCTTCAATTTTGAACTATAGGGGCCGGCGCTCGATCGCAAAGGAGAAAAATATGTTTGGAATTCGTTTCATCAAAGTGCAGCCCACCACGCACGTGATTCAATATTCGAGCGGCGCGGTGAGGCGCGCCGGCACGGGTCTCGCCTTTTTCTATTACGAGCCGACGACTTCGCTGATCGCCGTGCCGCTGGCGAGCACAGACGTGCCGTTTATCTTCAACGAACTGACGCGTGATTTCCAGGAAGTGACCATTCAGGGACAAGTCACTTACCGCATCAGCGACCCGGAGCGCATCGCCACTCTGCTCAACTTCACGCTCGACGCCGCGGGCCGGCGCTACGTCTCCGACGACCCCGCGCAGTTGCCGCAACGCGTCATCAATCAGGTGAAAGTGCTCACGCGCAAAGAAGTGCAGAACCTGACGTTGCGCGAAGCGCTGCGCTCTTCGGATCAACTCGTCGAGCGCGTCACGCTTGAGCTGCGCGACGCGCGCGAAATCGTTTCCCTCGGTCTCGACATCCTCGGCGTTTCGATCCTCGCCGTGAAACCCACGCCCGAGACGGCGCGCGCGCTGGAGGCGCAAGCGCGCGAGCAATTGCTGCGCGAAGCCGATGAAGCGATCTACGCGCGCCGCAACTCGGCCGTAGAGCAAGAGCGTGCGATCAAGGAAAACGAATTGAACACAGAGGTCGCCGTCGAAAACAAGCGCCGTCAGATTCGCGAAGCGCAGATGGATGCCGAACGCGCCGTGCAGGAAAAGCAGCACGAACTGCAAGCGT
>JBBJMB010000355.1:0-3366 GCA_037719755.1 Pyrinomonadaceae bacterium | reverse complement strand
TAGCGGGTGGTAAAGTTCAGGCATCGCTGTCCATTTACTATTCACCGTCTACAATTCACTTTCGCTGTTATCTTGCACCGGCCGCTTTCCTAGCGGGCGCATTTTGATTCTTCGGTTTCGGAGCAGGCCCAAAATCCCCGTAGGCGACGAAGCCGGAGCGCGTCGAATCGTCCTTCTGCGCGACGCGCCCCGCCCACATGTCCTCGGTGGGTTCGCGCGCCGCGCTGATCTGATAATCGTCCTCGCCGAGCGTGGTGATCGTGATCTCGCCCTGCAAATCCGTGCGGTAGAGTTGAACGCCGGCGACGCGCAGGCGGTCGAGCACTTCCTGATTCGGATGACCGTAGCGGTTGTCGGCGCTGGCCGAGATGATCGCCGCTTTGAACCTGCCCCGCCGGAGAAACTCTTCCGAACTCGCATACCGCGAGCCGTGATGTCCAACCTTGAGCACATCGGCGGTGACGTTCGCACCCTTGCCCATCATGCGCTCCTCGGTCTGCGCTTCAGCGTCGCCGGTCAAAAGCATTGAGAACTTGCCGTAGTCGATGCGCGTCACGACCGAGTTGGCGTTCGGCTCGTTACCGCCCGAGCGTAATTGATCTTTTGTGAACAGCGGCTGGATGGGCGCGAGGACAGAGATCACTGCGCCGTCGCCGAGGTCGAAGGTCTGCCCCGGAGCGGCGCCGACATACTGCGCCTGAGTTTCATCAATCGCACTTAAAAAGTCTTCGTAGTTCTTCGTCGCGTTCGGCACCGTGCTATCTAACACGCGCAATACCTTGATCGCCCTGATCACTTCGTCGGCGCCGCCGATATGATCGGCGTGCGCATGCGTGGCCACCAAAAGATCTACCTGCGGCGCGCCCAAGCGGCGCAACGCATCCAGCACCACCCGGCCGCTACCCGGCACGCCCGCGTCCACCAAAACAATTTTCCCCGACGGCGTGCGAACCAGAATCGCGTCGCCCTGCCCCACATCAAGCACCCGCACCTGCAACTCGCCGCCACCAGGCGGCGGCACCAAGCGCGGCGCGCGCGCCCTCCAAAAATAAAAGGCCACCGCCGCCAAAACGATGAGCACCAGCACCACCAGCCCACAACCGCCACGCTTCTTCGCCACTGAAAAACCCCGCTTTGGAAGGATGAAGGCGGAAGGATGAAGGATGAAAGCTCAGGATTAAAGATCAATTAAAGTTCTTCCGTCCTGATGTTCATCCTTCATCCTTCCGCCTTCATCCTTAGTTTTCTGTCGGTACCGGTTCGCGCTCGCGCGCCCATTGCGACTCGGCTTCGCGCGTGATGCGGGTCGGGTAATGGCCGGTCCAGCAGGCGACGCACGACGAATCGGCGGGCAGGCCCGTCGCTTCGAGCATGCCCGCCAAAGAAAGATAGCCGAGCGAGTCGGCCTCGATAAAGCTGCGAATCTCTTCCACAGACATTTGCGACGCGATGAGATCAATTTTATTCGGTGTATCCACGCCGTAGAAGCACGGGCTGACGGTGGGCGGGCAACTGATGCGCACGTGCACTTCGCGGGCGCCGGCTTCGCGCACCATCCGCACGATCTTCTTTGAAGTGGTGCCGCGCACAATCGAGTCGTCGATGAGCACCACGCGGCGGCCGGAGATCAAGTGGCGCACGGGATTTAACTTGATGCGCACGCCGAAGCTGCGGATCGCTTGCTTCGGCTCAATAAAGGTGCGCCCGACGTAGTGGTTGCGCACCAAGCCGTGGCGAAAATTTATCTTCGATTGCGCCGCGTAGCCGATGGCCGCCGCCGTGCCCGAGTCGGGCACTGGCACCACTAAATCTGCATCGGCCGGATGTTCGAGCGCCAAGCGCTTGCCCATTTTGTGACGCGATTCATTAACCGAGCGGCCGTAAATCAGCGAATCGGGCCGCGCAAAATAAACGTGCTCAAAGATGCACTGGGAATGCTGGCGCACCGGCAGCGGAAAAGACGTGCGCAATCCGCGGCGGTCAATGACCACCATTTCGCCGGGCTCTATGTCGCGCTCATACTTGGCGTCAATCAAATCAAAGGCGCAGGTCTCGGATGCGATCACCCAGGCATCGCCCAAACGGCCGAGAGCAAGCGGCCGGAAGCCGCGCGGGTCGCGCACTGCGACGAGCGCGTCGGGCGTCAGAAAAAGCATCGAAAAGGCGCCCTCAGTGTCGCTTAACACTTCCGGGATGGCCTCCACCACATCGCGCGCGCGCGACCGAGCGATGCCATGCAGAATGACTTCCGTGTCAGAGGTGGAAGAGAAGATCGCTCCTTCACGCTCCAGCCGCTTTCTCTCTTCGGTGGCGAACGGAAGGTTGCCGTTATGACAAACGGCGAGCTGCCCGTGCTGGCAGGCGACAAGAAACGGCTGCGCTTCGCGAATCGAAACGGCACCGGCGGTTGAATAACGCACATGCCCAATTGCGCTTGCGCCGGGCAGCGCGTTCAACGTCTCTTCATCGAATGAATCTGACACAAGGCCCATCGCGCGCTCCGATTGCAGCTCGCGACCATCGGAGGCCACGATCCCGCACGATTCCTGACCGCGGTGCTGCAAAGCGTAAAGGCCGAGATACGTGAGGCGCGCCGCCTCCGGATGCCCGGAGATGCCAAAGACGCCGCACTCGTCTCGAAACTTGTCTATTGACGGATTGGACAACTATCGCACCTCTCGGAAGTAGTGGAAGAATTTGTGTGCGAGTTGAGATTAATAAATCATGGCGCCGCTGACAAGGGAAGGCCAGGTGAGACGCCCCACGACAATAACTGCCGCACCTTACAAAGTAAGCAGACGAAAAGTGCTGACTGGCCTCGGCGCAATGTATAATGAAAGAGCTTATTGCAACAAATCTTTTTGGTCACTTGAAGTTCAAACATAAGGAAATAAAGAATGAAAAGCCTGAACGGCAAACAAACGCTTGTGCGTTTCGCGGTGTTAATTGCCTTTACTTTGGCGATCGCGGCCGTCGCCGCGCAAGCGCAAAACAGCAAAACGCAAAGTCTCATCAACGAAATCAAAGCGGAATTCCCCGAACGTCAAAAGCAAATCAGCGAAGGCTGCGGGGGAGCGAGCGTTATGGTCGATGTGGATTTCGCTTCCTTCGGCGATAATTACGATGCGCTCTTGAAGGTTCCACAGCAAGGCTTAAAAGAAACCGCTAACGGCTTTCGGCGCCACTGCACCAACAGCAATCGCACATCGGAACAAGACCCCGCCAAAGTGGACGCAGTTAAAAGCAAAGTCAAAAAGGTGGTCATCAAACACGTCGCCAAGCCGGAGCAAAAGAATATTTCGCTGCAAGCGGACGGCGTGGTGCTCGTTGAGATGTCATTCGGTCAAGCCGGAGGCGGGCTCGGTC
>JBBJMB010000354.1:0-3374 GCA_037719755.1 Pyrinomonadaceae bacterium | reverse complement strand
GACCTGCTTTATCTTGTCACTTGTCACTTGTCACTTGTCACTTGTCACTCTTTGAGGTGTGGATTATGGCGGAGAGTAAAGAAGTCGTGCTCGGTCTGGTGCAGATGAGTTGCTCTCTGGACCCGGCGGAGAATTTACGGAAAACGGTGGAGCGCATCAACGAGGCCGCAGATCGCGGCGCGCAGATCGTGTGCACGCAGGAATTGTTTCGCTCACAGTATTTCTGCCAATCAGAGGATCACGACAATTTCGCGCTCGCCGAAGCCGTGCCCGGCCCGACGACCGAAGCGCTCTCGGCGCTGGCCGGCGCGCGTGCGATTGTGATCATCGCTTCTCTTTTCGAGCGGCGCGCCGCCGGCTTGTACCACAACACGGCGGTGGTGATTGACGCCGACGGAACGCTGCTCGGCAAATACCGCAAAATGCACATTCCGGACGATCCGCTTTTCTATGAAAAGTTTTACTTACGCCCGGCGATTTAGGCTTCCGCACTTTTCAGACGCGCTACGCCAACGTCGGGACGCTGGTGTGCTGGGATCAGTGGTTTCCGGAGGCCGCTCGGTTGACGGCGCTCCAGGGGGCGGAGATTCTCTTTTACCCGACGGCGATTGGCTGGCACCCAAGTGAAAAGGCCGAGTACGGCGAGCGCCAACAACAATCATGGGAAACTATTCAGCGCTCGCACGCCATCGCCAACGGCGTCTACGTCGCGGCCATCAACCGCGTCGGCCACGAAGGCGCAAGTGACGGCGGCATAGAATTCTGGGGCCACACGTTTGTCAGCGATCCTGCGGGGCAAGTGGTGGCGCAGGCCGGCGAGCGCAGCGAAGAAGTATTGATCGTCAAAGTGGATCTCGCGAAAGTCGAAACGGCGCGCGTTCATTGGCCATTCTTGCGCGACCGGCGCGTTGACGCCTACGGCGAGCTTCGTTCGCGCTTCATTGATCCAGAGGCCAAGCCAAACTCATAAGTTCTCCCTCTGCGGCTCTCTGTGTTCTTTCTCTGTGTTTCTCTGTGTTTAAGTGCGACTTACTTAAACACAGAGCATCACAGAGGAAAGACAAGAGAGAAACGCAGAGAGGAAGATTGGAGCAGCATGCAGGAGAGAGAATTGAAGCCGCGCTCTCTCGGCTACACGATGCCGGCCGAGTGGGAGCCGCACGCCGCGACGTGGCTTTCCTGGCCGCACAAGTCGGACAGCTGGCCCGGCAAGTTCGATCCGGTGCCGCGCGTCTTCGCCGAAATCGTCAAACATCTCTGCGAGCATGAAGTGGTCAACATCAACGTCAGCGACGATCGGATGGAGCGCGAAGCGCTGCGCCAGATCTCCGCCTCTGGCGTTACGCGACCCGAAGGACGGGTGCGCATGCACCGCGTTTTAACAAACGACGCGTGGGCGCGCGATCACGGCCCCATGTTCGTCACGCGCGCGCTCGGCGACAATCGCCGGGAGCCGGCCATAGTTGACTGGGAGTTTAACGCGTGGGGCGGAAATACCCGCCCTACGACCTCGACAACCAGGTGCCGGCCAGAATCGCCGAAATTCTTGATGTGCCGCGCTTCGCGGCCGGCATCGTGATGGAAGGCGGATCAATTGATGTCAACGGCCGCGGCACACTCCTCACGACCGAGGCGTGCCTGCTAAATCCGAATCGCAATCCGCATCTCTCCCAGCGTGAGATCGAGCGTTACTTGATCGATTACCTCGGGGTGCGGCACATCCTTTGGCTCGGCGAAGGCATTGTCGGCGACGACACGGACGGGCACATAGATGATTTGGCGCGCTTCGTCGATCCGACGACCGTCGTAACTGTCTTAGAGGAAGATCCGGCGGACGAAAATTATGCGTTGCTGCGTGAGAACTACCGTCGACTTCTCACCATGAAAGACCAAGACGGCACGTCGCTACGCGTCTTAACGCTTCCCAATCCCGCGCGCATAGAATACCAAGGGCAGCGACTTCCGGCCAGCTATGCAAACTTTTACATCGCCAATAAAGTCGTGCTGGTGCCCGTCTTCGATCAACCGCATGACCAGGTTGCGCTCCAAACGTTGCAAGAATTATTTCCCGATCGACGCGTCACCGGCATTTACTGCACGGATCTGGTCTGGGGACTCGGCGCCATCCACTGCGTCACGCAGCAGCAGCCGTGAGAAGGGTTAACAAACGGCATAAAAGAGATTGCCGCGGAGGGTAAATCAATGGCCAGGGGTTGGGAAAGTAAAGCCATCGAAGGACAGATGGAGGGAAGCCGAGGAGCGCGCCAAGCGTCCGAAACAAACGGCCCCCGATTCGCCCGTCGAACGCGCCAGACTCGAACGCCTCGAAGCCTTGAGGCTTTCCCACGCCCGCACCGTCAATCAACTCAAGAACGCTCGCTCACCCGCGCATCGCGCCATGCTTGAACGCGCCCTCGCCCACCTCGAAGCGCAAATCAAAGAACTGGTTGGAAGTCAGAACGCGGAACGATGAAGTAAAGACGGAAATGAACATATCTTGGTTTGGTCTTCATCGTTCATCGTTCCGCTTTCTGACTTCCATTTAGTCTCCGCTGCCCACGCCGACTTCGAATTCTCGCTTTTCACGCTCGACATCGACTTGTTTGATCACCGGCGCTTCCGCCTCGACTGCGACTTCATCTGCGGATCGTCGGCGATTGTCCCACCAGTTTCTCAGCCTGCGCTTCGCTCCGCCAATGCGGCCCGAGAGCGCCTGCCACCGCGCCGTCGAGGCGAGGTCGTCGAAGATCGAATAAGCGACCGGGGTGACGAGCAGCGTTAGAAAAAGCGAAAGCGATTGGCCGCCGATGACGACCACGGCGATTGAGCGCCGCTCTTCCGCGCCGGGGCCTGTGCCGAGGGCGAGCGGAAGCATGCCGGCCACGAGAGCCAGTGTGGTCATCAAAATCGGGCGCAAACGGTCGCGGTTGGCTTGCATAATCGCTTCGGAGCGCTCCCAACCCTCGCGGCGCAAATTGTTCATGTGATCGATCTGCAGGATCGAGTTTTTCTTGACCACGCCGAAAAGCACCAGCACGCCGAGCGCCGAGTAGAGATTCAAAGTGTCTTGCGTGACCCACAGCGAAAGCAGCGCGAACGGAATTGAAAGCGGCAGACTCAGTAAAATCGTGATCGGGTGAATGACGCTCTCAAACTGCGAAGCCAAAATCATATACATGAAAATGACCGACAGCATAAAAGCGAAAATGAACTCGGTGAAAGTTCTTTCGAGCTCGCGGCCGCGCCCCGAAACCGTGGTCGTGTAAGTCGCCGGCATATTCAGTTCTTGCGCTGCGCCGCGCAAGGCTTCGAGCCGGTCGGCCAGCGCAAAGCCGGGAGCGACGCCTGCGCGCAGCGAAACCTGCCGTTGACGA
>JBBJMB010000353.1:0-3378 GCA_037719755.1 Pyrinomonadaceae bacterium | reverse complement strand
ACTCGACAGACAGGCGGCGCACCAGCCCTGTGTCCTCCAACATCGTCACGTGGTATTCTTCACGTTCCACCATAGCTTCAGTGGCTGGGATAGAGACTGTTTCTTCAGATAGGGCGTCGGGATCGACGCTTTCAAACGTGGACGTTTCATGGGCGAAAGTAGAGCCGGCGTTCTCAGTAATAGAGGGGTCGCCAACCGGCGAGGAGGCTCCAACGGCTGCCGTCGATGGGATGTGCGCGTTCAGCGGCGTACCATCAACCGGGCAAAAACCAAACTTATCGGCGAAACTCTCTTGACATGTATGACACTGTTTCATCTTTCAAACCTCGCTGCCGTACCGGAAAAGGCAAGCTGAGAAATTACCATACGACGGGACTCAGAACCTGCTGATATGTTAGCAAAACAGAACACTTAGCTCCGGTGTGGTGATTACCAACCGGCTGTTATTTTATAGCATATATTCCGCACCGGAGGGCACTGACAAATTCCTTTACCGCAAATTGCACCGGCGCAAAGCAAGTCTTAGATGCACCTGATAGTTGAACGGTGCGCCGGTCAAAGAGCAACTTACTGCATGGGTGAATTTTATTAGTCCACCGCCATCAGGGCGCAGTTGACGTTAGGACAGGCGGCATCTAAATTTTTGACGAACTTCAAATTAAGCAGTTCGTGTCGCCAAAACTCTCCGTCAATGATCGGAAATATAATGAGGCCGCCGTTTATGATCCTCCATTTGAAGATTTTGAAACGCCCTGTGAGTCTGGAAAATTTTACAATGAGCTTATTAATGAAGTGCGCGGCACTGTTGACGCTGTTTTTCACGCTGTCCGGCGTGCCGGTTTTTGGGCACGCTATCCAAAGCCTGCCAGAGCCTCGCCGCGAGCAACTGCTCAATGGCCTCAAGATTCTTCTCTGGAATCGTCCGGGCGAGGCTCAGGTGATGCTCAAACTCCGCATCCAGAGCGGGGCGGCGTTTGACCTTGAAGGCAAAGCGGGACTGATGACGCTTCTCGGCGATGGATTGTTCCCCGACCCGGCCGTTCGTCGGTACGTGACAGAAGATTTAGAAGGGCGGCTGGAAGTTAATACAGACTACGACGCTATCAACGTCACACTGACAGGGCGCGCCGAAAATTCGGCGTTTGGTCGAACTGTTACGTAACGCATTAGTAAGCCCGCAACTCTCGACTGAGGTAGTCGCGCGCCTCCGCGAAGCGCATCAAAACAGCGCGTGAAACTGGTCTTGCCTGAGATGATCGCTGATCGCGCGACCGCCGTCCGGCTCTACGGAACTCACCCTTATGGACGATTAATCAACGGCGCGCCTGAGACGCTGGCGAAAATTGACCGCCCTGATCTTCTTCTGGCACGCGAGCGTTTTATGAATCCCAATAATGCTACGCTGGTGTGTGTCGGCGTGTTGAACCGAGTCGGGCACTGCGCACCTTCCGTCAATTCCTCGGCGTGTGGCGGCGCAGCGAACGATCGTCCATCACATTTCGTCAACCTTCCGCGCCGGATTCGCGTACCTTGATTGTTGACCAGCCGGGCGCGCCGGACGCCGCCGTGCGACTCGCGGCGCGCGGACTCGCACCGACGTGATCTGCCGTCCGCGATGCTTTTAGCAGCACTCGTGCGCGAACGCCTGCGCGCCAGCGTGCTGAGTTGAAAGAAAGCGCTTTGTCCGTCCAGCACGACGCTTACAGCACCGAGTACTTTTCGTATCAGCGCTGCGGTACGCTCTGCGGCCTCGGTCGCGGAGCGCTCGATTCGATGCGCAAGGTACTACAGTCGCTTGTCAGTACGCCGCCCTCGGTGACAGAGTTGGAAACGCCAAACGCGACCAGATTGCGATCCTCAGTCAAGGACTGGAGAAGCCGGAAGCAATTGCTGAGGCGTGGCTTGATGGAGAAACTTACGCCGCCGCGTCCATAGAGATTTGCCACGCGCCATCAATGCGCTCAGGCCGGAAGATGTTCAGCGCGTGGCCGCGCGCCTGTTTCGCGACACACCGCTGGCTACTGTTGCGGTTGGCGATGCGACAAAGCTTCGCGCCGAACTTGCTCGCGCTGGCGATGTTGAGGTTTTGGGCGCGGGTGCTATACAGGAAGCAAAGCCGGCACCGGCGACTAACCAGCAGCGCCCTCCATCGCTTCCGCTCAAGCGTCCGTAGGACGTTTACAAAGAAATCACAAGCCAACTGCAACCATTCAAACTCGTCTTTCGCTTAATTGTGTCCAGCCCTGATAAATCACAGGCGTACATTTCGCCCAGCGATCACGCCCATCGTGTGCGCTCAATGTTTTCCGGCATCGCTGCGCGCTATGATCTTTTAAATCATCTGTTATCCGGCAACATCGACCGGCGTTGGCGACGAGTTGTTGCAAACAGATTGCGACCTGCGCTCGTGTCGGGCGCGCGAGCACTTGATGTCGCGTGCGGCACTGGTGACCTTTCTTTAGCTCTTGGGGAAACCGGGTCGGCGCAGGTTGTTGGCATCGACTTTTGTCGCCCGATGCTGCAAATTGCCGCGCGGAAAGCGACGGCGCGTGCGCGGAAGATACCCTTTATTGAGGGCGATGCGCTGCAACTGCCCTTTGCCGATTCGTCGTTTGACGTTGTTACCATGGCCTTCGGGTTGCGCAACTTATCAAGCGTGCCCGATGGCTTAAGTGAATTGTGGCGCGTTTTGAGGCCGGGGGGGCGAGCGGCGATCCTTGAGTTTTCAAAGCCTGTATTGCCGGGTTTTCGCCACTTGTTTCGGCTCTATTTTACGAGCGTGCTACCGCGCGTGGGCGGCATCATCAGCGGATCGCGCGGCGCTTATGAGTATTTGCCTGATTCCGTGTCGCGCTTTCCCGATCAAAAGCGATTGGCGATGATGATGACCGAAATTGGCTTTGAGAGCGTTGAGTATCAGAATTTGACCGGCGGCATCGCGGCCTTGCACATGGGGCGGCGTCCATTCCAGCAGTAGAGATTGAGTTTGGTTGCGCTTAGGTTTTAATTAAAGAGTCGCAACCGACACCGTAGCCCGAAGGACTTGTGTCCGCACTTGCGTGATGGTTGTCGGGGCTGTTGCGCAGGATTTTTACACAAGCTCCCTCGGGCTACGTTTTTATTTTGCTTTCCTCGAACGCCCGCCCGCGCTTGACCCCTTTGATTGTTCAAAACCGCGCTCTTCCCGACGCATTATCAGCATTGAGATCGCCGACGCTGTTGGCTTCAAAGCACCGAAGGCTGACTGTTCGTTATCTCTAGTGTTATGATTCCCTTCGTAATTTCAATCTGGCAGTCTGCTCTGAAATTTCCTCCGTTCACATTCAATGAAGCACAAGATTTTAGACATCTTGCGCCGCGCGGTCATTCTGCTTCTCG
>JBBJMB010000065.1:0-13710 GCA_037719755.1 Pyrinomonadaceae bacterium | reverse complement strand
AAACGTTGGTTTCTAAAAAAAAGAACCCCCACGTCCTGGGTGGGCTTACGCCGCGCGGGGCCCCCCCCCCCCCTGCGGGTGGGGCTTATGTGACGTCGAACTCACGTTAGAAAATTAGCAATAACCGCGACCTCTCTTTGCCGCCCAACGTAGTCGCGCCGCTCCGGTTGCATTCACGTTCGAGTTAGGCTTCGACCACCCATGTGTCGCCGCTGTTAATCAGCTTTTCCAGATCGCCCGGCCCGGCCTTCGCGATGGCCGCTGCGATTTGATCGGCCATCATGTCTTCATAAGTCGAGCGTTCGACTGAGCGGAAAACGCCGACCGGCTGCGGAAACTCCGGATATTCCATGCGTGCAAGCATAAAAGCCACCGACGGATCTTTGAGCGTCACGTCGTGCACCAAAAGATCGTCAATGGTCACTCCGTTCTCTCCAAGAGTCACCACTTCCGGGCGGGCGCCGTTCATGCGAATGCCCTGATCGCGATTCTTGCCGAAGATCATCGGCCGATTGTGCTCAAGATAAATCATGCGCTCGGAGCGCACGTTGCGCTCGGTAAAGTAAGCGAACGCGTCGTCGTTAAAGATGTTGCAGTTCTGATAAACCTCCACGAAGGAAACACCTTTGTGCTTGGCGGCCGCTTCGATGGTGGCGGAAAGGTGCTTCACATCCAGGTCTACGGAGCGCGCCACAAACGTGGCCTCGCTTGCGATCGCCACTGAAAGGGGATTGAGCGGGTAATCGATCACGCCCATCGGCGTTGATTTGGTGCGCTTGCCCAGTTCCGATGTGGGGCTGTACTGGCCTTTGGTCAGGCCGTAGATGCGGTTATTGAAAAGTATATAGTTGAGATCCAAGTTGCGGCGGATGGCGTGCATGAAATGATTGCCGCCGATGGAAAGGGCGTCGCCGTCGCCTGTGATCACCCATACGCTCAAGTCTGGGTTGGCGGCTTTGATGCCGGTCGCGACGGCGGGCGCGCGGCCATGAATCGAGTGAAAGCCGTAGGTGTTCATGTAATAGGGAAAGCGCGACGAGCAGCCGATGCCGGAAACGAAGACGATCTTTTCGCGCGCGATGCCCAGCTCGGGCATCACCTTTTGCACGTTATTAAGAATCGAGTAATCGCCGCAGCCCGGGCACCAGCGCACCTCTTGGCCGGAAACGAAGTCTTGCTTGGTGAGCTTCGACGGCGGCGGAGCCAGCGCACCCGCGACCACCGAGCCGGGCTCGCTCTCAGGCGAAGCCCCGCCTCCAACGTTGCCCGTGATGCCTTCAACCGCTTCGCTTGTGCTACCGTTGATGTCCATTTTATTTCCTCAGTTTTCCTCTGTGCTTCTGCGGTGTCTTTTCTCCGTGTTTGTCTCGGGGTGGTGTGTGTCTCACTTAAACGAGAGGGAACCACGGAGAAAAGACACCGCAGAAGCACAGAGAGAGTTTAAAGATACTCCTCCACCTTATGCATAATCTCTCGAATCTGGAACGGCCGGCCCTTAACTTTCGCGAACGGGATGGCATCAACCAGATATTTGGCGCGCACCATCGTCGTCAATTGCCCGAGATTCATTTCGGGCACAATCACGGTGTCGAATCCGCGCAACACTTCGCCCAAGTTTAGCGGAAACGGATTAAGGTAGCGCAAGTGAGCGCTTGAAACGCTCTGTCCGCGTTGCTGCAACTGCTCCACGGCCGAAGTGATCGAGCCGTAAGTCGAGCCCCAACCGAGAACCAGTACTTTGCCGTGCGGCTCGCCGAAGATTTCAACCAAAGGGATATCGTTGGCCACCCGGTCGACTTTTTCCTGGCGCGTCTTGACCATCAAGTGGTGATTCTCCGGTTCGTAATTGACGTTGCCGGTCACATCCTGCTTTTCGATGCCGCCGATGCGGTGCTCCAGGCCGGGCGTGCCGGGAATGGCGTAGGGCCTGGCGAGCGTCGCGGGATCGCGCGCGTAGGGCATAAAGTTTTGCACATCGGTTGCAAAGCGCACGTCGATTTTCGGCAATTCGTCGAGCGCAGGGATGGCCCACGGCTCGGCGCCGTTGGCGAGATAGCCGTCCGAAAGAAAGAAAACCGGCGTCATGTATTTGAAAGCGATCCGCACCGCTTCAATCGCCATCCCGAAGCAATCGGCCGGCGTCGCCGGCGCGATGACCACCGCCGGACATTCGCCGTTGCGCCCCCAGACGGCTTGGAACAAATCGGCTTGTTCGGTTTTGGTTGGCAGCCCCGTCGAAGGGCCGCCGCGTTGCACGTTGATGATGACCAGCGGCAACTCAGTCATCACGGCGAGTCCGATGGCTTCTTGTTTGAGCGCGACGCCGGGGCCGGACGTGCCGGTCAAGCCTATGTGCCCGGTGAATGAAGCGCCGATGGCCGCGCACACGGCCGCGATCTCGTCTTCGGCTTGGAAAGTTTTGACGCCGAAGTTTTTGTGGCGCGAAAGCTCATGCAAAATGTCTGAGGCCGGCGTGATCGGGTAAGAGCCGTAGAAAAGGGGCCGCTCGGAAATCTGTGAGGCGGCGATAAAGCCGATCGCCGTGGCCTCGTTGCCGGTGATTTTGCGATACTTGCCAGGCGCGATCTGGGCTTTGCGCACGCTGTAGTGTGTGGTAAAGACTTCGGTCGTGTCGGCGTAGTTGTAGCCGGTGCGCACCGCAATCTCGTTGGCCTTAGCGACTTCGGGCAGCTTGGAGAACTTGCTTTTGATCCACTCAAGCGTCGGCTCCAGCGGGCGATCGTAGAGCCAGTAGAGCACACCCAGAGCGAAGAAGTTTTTGCAGCGATCCATCTCCTTGCGCGTCAGCTTCACTTGCTCTTTGAGGGCATTCATGTTGATCGACGTGATCGGCAGCTTGTGCACGCGGTAGCCGGTAAGCGTTCCGTCATCAAGCGGGTTCGCTTGGTAAGCCGCCTTTGCCAAATTCTCTTTGTTGAATTCATCTGTATTGATGATGACGGTTCCGCCTTCTTCCAAATCAGGCAGGTTAACCTTTAAGGCGGCCGGGTTCATCGCCACCAGCACGTTCGGCTGGTCGCCGGGCGTGCGTATATCGTGGCTGGAAAAGTTTAACTGAAAGCCGGACACGCCCGGCAGGCTTCCGGCCGGGGCGCGAATCTCCGCGGGAAAATCAGGCAGCGTGGAGATGTCGTTGCCGACCACCGCCGATGTGTTCGTAAACTGTGTTCCCGTGAGCTGCATGCCGTCGCCCGAGTCGCCGGCGAAGCGAATCGTCACGGTGTCGATTTCTTCGAGATGTTTGGCTGCGGATTCCGGCGGCGTTTCGATGAGGGTGCTCATAATTGTCAACCATCAAACTTTTCAGACGATTTGAGATTACGGCCAAGGCGAAAATGTCGCGGCGGCATGCTCGTGCGGGTGGGCTTATTCGCTAAAGGCCCGCGCGGCCACTGATGTACTCGCTTCCGTTTTCCCGCGCGCTCGTTTTGCGCCCAAGTGTATCACAGCGGCCTCGTGAATCACCAAAGTTTACCAATCAAGCGGTTACTATAACCTAAAATTACGAGCCTCAAGGCTAACAACCGCGGCGATTAAAATAACTCACAAGTTGACAAAATAAAGCACTGAAAATTATACTTGCCGCGTGTCAGTGTCTGCCACAAATAACATCACAGCGACATCAAGAGAAGGCATTGTGCAGTTGCTGCGCGCGCGCGAAAGAACAAGCGCCGACGAACTGGCGGAGGCGCTGGGAGTGTCAAAGCAGTGCGTGCGCAAGCACCTGGAAGTGCTCGAGCGCGACGGTTACGTGAATCACGCGCCCGAGCGCGGCGAACGCGGCCGGCCGCTACACGTTTACCGCTTGACGCTAAAGGCCGACGAGCTGTTTCCGAAACGCTACGACGTGCTCGCCAAGTCTATTCTGCGGCAAATCCAGTCCGTGTGGGGCGAGCGCGGTCTGGACGTGGTTTTTTGCGGCTGTGCCGAGGAGTTAATCGCGACTCTGCGTCCGCACCTGAGTGATCTCGACTTCGACGCGCGCGTGCGCAAGTTGGCCGAATTGTTGGCGGCGCGAGGCTACGAGGCGGAAGTTGAAAAACTGGAAGACGGATCGTTTTTGTTGACTGAATGGAACTGCCCTGTGAGCGAAGTTGCGCGCGACTATCGCCAAATGTGCGACAAGGAGCTTGGGGCTTATCGCGAATTGCTCGGCGCGGAAGTCTTTCGCGAGACGCGCATCGCCGGCGGGGACACGCGCTGCACTTACCGCGTGCTGCGCCCGAAGAAAAGTAAATAATTAAGCGCCGCACCAACGTCGGCAGCTTTCGTTTGATAAAATTTATATGTCCGTCATTTCCCAAGAAAATGTGCTCCAAGTTCTGAGCAAAATCATTGATCCTGACTTGCACAAAGATATCGTGACGCTCGGCTTTATCAAAGACTTAAAGATTGAGGGCGGCCACGTCTCTTTCAGAATTGTGCTGACCACTCCGGCCTGCCCCGTCAAAGAGCAGATGCACGACGCCGCCAAGGGATTGGTCGGCGATTTGCCGGGAGTGGAAACGGTCAGCGTGACGATGGACGCAAACGTGCCGCAGGGACGCGGCGGCGGCGGCCTCGGCGAGCGGTTGGTGGTTGCCGGAGTGCGCAACATCGTGGCGGTCTCTTCGGGCAAAGGTGGCGTCGGGAAATCCACCGTGGCGGTTAACCTCGCCGTGTCGCTTGCGCTTGACGGCGCCCGCGTCGGATTGATGGACGCGGATGTTTACGGCCCCAACGTGCCGCTGATGCTCGGCGTCGGACGTTTGCGTCCCGACGTGGAAGGCAATAAATTGGTGCCGCTTGAAGCCCACGGCGTGCGCCTGATGTCGATGGCTGTGCTGAAGCCCGGCGATGAGCCGATGATTGTGCGCGGGCCTATTCTGCACGGCTTGGTGAGACAGTTTCTTTCCGACGTGAAATGGGGCGAGCTTGATTACCTGATCGTTGATATGCCGCCGGGAACGGGAGACGTGCAGTTGTCGCTCGCGCAGTTGGTGCCGGTGCAGGGCGCGGTGCTGGTCACGACGCCGCAGGAAGTGGCGCTGGCCGACGTGCGCCGCGCGCTGCGTATGTTTGAAACGGTCTCAGTGCCGATTCTTGGCGTGATTGAGAATATGAGCTACTTTCTCGCGCCCGACACCGGCATTCGCTACAATATTTTCGGCGAGGGTGGGGGCGAGCGATTGGCCGCGCAATACGGCGTGCCTTTCCTGGGCAACGTGCCCATCGGCATGGAGGTGCGCGAGGGCGGCGATAGCGGAGTGCCGGTAGTCATCGGTCATCCCGGTTCGCCGCAGGCCGTTGCTTTCCGCCGCGTGGCGGAGGAATTGGCGCGGCAGGTCTCCATCGAGGCGATGAAGCCCGAACTGGTTGTTTTGGGGAAAGCGCGTTAGTGTGCTAAAAAGTAGCCATCAATTTGAGGTTTAGCGGTTGACGCTGACGCGACCGCTCGAGAGCAGCAATTAATAATCACAGAGTTTTAGAGGAGATAAGAAAATGGCAGCAGCAGTTACGGTTCCCGGCGTAGACGTCAACGTCACTGAAGCGGCGGCAATCGAGATTCGAAAGTTTATGCAGGGTGAGGAAGGCCTGCCGGAGACCGCGGGTCTGCGCGTGCGCGTGGTGCCGGGCGGTTGCTCCGGATTTCAATACAGCCTGAACATCGAAGAGGAGTCGCGGCAAGGCGATCACATCACGAACGTGCACGGCATTCGCCTTTTTGTTGATATGTTCAGCGCGCAGTATCTGAACAACGTGCAGATCGATTATGTGAGCGGCATGATGGGCTCCGGGTTCACCTTCAATAATCCGAACTCGACCGGCTCTTGCGGCTGCGGCTCATCATTTACAGCCTAAAGAAGCGGCGCCGACTTTCACCGCCAAACGCGGTCACAGAGGATTGGCGACGGACAAGGCATCGCTGCTGAGCTTCTTCAGACTTCGGGCAAAGTCCGAAGAAGTTCAGCAGCGATGCCTTCGTTTTCTTCACACCAAAATTGATCGCACCTACCGATGCCCGCCTCAGCGTCGATCACTTGTTATCAAGCCTGATTGAATTGATGCTCGAGACTTGATGACGATGCCCCTGCCGCAGGCGGCGAGTGAAACTTTCACTTGCCGACTTGAAGCCAGTTGTGCCAAAGTCTCTCGCCATCTCAAGAGCAACATCAGCCCACAAAATTCTAGAAAAGAGGAAGTTGATGCCGATAATTGACGCTGAAACCGCGACCGGAGTTCAGACCTTCGAGGCCGCGCAGGGGCAGAAACTCGCGCTCGCGCTTGAAGACGCGGGGATCGACATCCTGCACCGTTGCGGGGGCCTCGCCAAATGCACCACCTGCCGCGTGGAAGTGTTGGCCGGCGATCCGGGCGAGATCGAACAAGCCGAGCGCGATCGGTTGGCCAGAGAAGTTGGGCTGGCGGAAAGCGTGAGACTTTCCTGCCAAGTGCGCGTGATCGATGATTTGAAAGTGCGCGTCATCAACCAAGTGAGCACGCGCGGCATGGACGCCGGCCCGCGCCCCTCTGAAGATTAGAAACGGGCCGACCCGCATGCTTTACGGCTTCCGGCGCCAAAGCGTTGCGTCTTTGCGACGCGTTTCCGTTTAGTGCTAATCTGCCAACTTGTGACGGTAAACTTGAATTCGTTAATCACCTGAAAAGTACCTGGGCGCGGGCGACGTCTGGAAAAATAACTGTGATGCCCACCGCATGGATCATCTTGATTTACGGCCTGCTCATCGCGGCCGGCGGCGCGCTGGGTTACGCCAGAGCCAAGAGCCTTCCTTCGCTCATCGCCGGCGGCGCCGCAGGGCTCATTCTGATCGGCGCAAGCGTCGCCATGATGCGCGGCTCATACCAGCTCGGCTGGTGGATCTCTCTGATCGTGGCGATCCTTTTACTGGCCCGCTTCGCATCGGCTTCACTCAACAATTTCAAAATGATGCCCGGCGGCTTAATAATTATTTTGAGCGTGATCGCCATCATCGCGCTGCTCATCGGTCGCACAGGCCCCAGCGCGTAAAAGCAAAGGTCAGAGGTTAGTTAGAAACCTCTGACCTTTGCTTTACGCGCTCGCACACAAGGGAGAGAGAATGGTTTATTTGAGACGAAAACTTTTGTTGGGCGCAGCGTCGCTCATGTCGGCGGCGCTGCTGCTCGTGGGCGCGGTTGCGCTCCTGCGGAAAGCGCTAATTCAAACACCACAGCGACGACGAACGTGGCTGCGCCGGCGGCCTCGCCCGCTGGGGTGGCGCAACAAACTTTGACGGTGGTTGAGCGCCCGCAGAAGGTGCGGGAGATGATGGAAATGCGGGGCGAGCAGGATGTGGCCGAGCCGACGCTTAAGATCGCGGAGCCTCGCGAAGGCGCCGCCATCAAAGGCTCAACGGTGCCGGTGCGCCTCGACTTGGGCGGCGCGCTCAAAGGCTACAAGCCCGGCAAAGATCCGGCGACGGGTATGGGCAACCACATTCACGTGATCTTGGATAATCAGCCTTATGAGGCTTACTACGACCTCAGCCAGGCGTTCGAGCTGCGCAACGTCTCGGCCGGCAAACACACGTTGCGCGTTTTCGCTTCGCGCCCTTGGCACGAAAGCTATAAAAACGACGGCACGTTTCAAATGGTCAGCTTTACGGTCGGCGGCGCGGGCGGCGATCCGGCCAAACCGACCACCACGGGAACCGGCCAAGTGATGTCAAGCAACGCCAACGCGACCGCTGCGACCCCCGGCGAGGGCAAAGCCATGCCGCAGAGTCAGGCGGGCGCGGTCGACGCGAAGCGGCCGCTTTTGACATACAGCCGGCCGAAGGGCGAATACAAAGGCGACGACGCCAACGCCATTATGATCGACTTTTGGCTCGCCAACGCCAAACTACAGGGCGATGGCGGCGAGCATCGCGTGCGCTACGCGGTTGACGGCGGCGAGGCCAAGTACATCGATAAATGGGAACCGATCTGGCTGGCGGGATGGACTGCGGGCAAGCACACGGTCAAGCTCGACTTGGTTGACAAAAGCGGCAACCTCGTCGACAACGGCGGCTACAACTCCACGAATCGAGAGATCACGGTCGCGAAATAAACCGAGCGCTCACTTTGCACTTCTTTACGTTTAAGTAAGTCTCACTTAAACGCAAAGAAGCGCAAAGTGAAGACGCAAAGAGGGAATCAGAAATTCCACGTTTTGAGTACGTCACAGGAACTTTTCTCGCAACTCATTGTGGAGGCCGCCCCGTGCGGGCGGTTGCCCGGCCCTCGCTGAAAGAATTGTCGTTCTCAAACTGCGCGATTACCGAGGGGTCAGCCGCGCGCTCCGAAAAGTCGAGCGATCGACATAAACCACAGCCGCAAAGGAAAGAACACATGTCTCGTTTCGCCAAAGCCTCTTTCGCCGCCGTTATGCTTGCGATCTTCGCGCTCACAATTGTCGGCGCGATGTTCCCGCTCTCGCTCACACGTGTTGATGCGGCACCGGCAATTGTTCGGGCTGCGCCGAAAATCGGCGACGCCGCTCCGGATTTCAGCTTGCCTTACGCCACGCAGGAAAAAATTTACATGAAGCCCGAGGAGCACCTTTCGCTTGCGTCTTTGCGCGGCAAAAACGTCATCCTTGCTTTTTACCCGGCCGATTGGTCCGGCGGCTGCACCAAAGAAGTCTGCATGCTGCGCGACACTTTCGCGGAGCTTTCCAAGTTAAACGCCGCGGTGCTCGGCGTGAGCGGCGATTATGTTTTTTCGCATCACGAGTGGGCGAAATTCCACAAACTTCAATTTCCGCTGCTCTCGGACCACGATCACAAAGTGGCGCGCGCCTACGAAAGCTACAACGAGACGAACGGCCTCAACAAGCGCACCGTTTACTTGATCGACAAAGGCGGCGTGGTGCGCTACTCCAACTTGGCATTCAAGGCCGGAGACAAAGCCGACTTCGACTCGTTGCGCGCCGAGTTGGGAAAACTTCAGTGAAGCTCGAACTCACGCGGTAAGAGCGGGATACCGTTAAGGTATGAGCGAGGCGGTCGAACAAGCGGTTGCGCGTGATGATGAGGACGCGGCGGCGGAGTACGCGGCGGTGCGCGGCGGCGGCGCGGGTCTCATCGACTTTTCGGTGCGCGGCTTAATCGAGCTTTCCGGAACAGAGGTCGTCACGTTTCTCAACGGATTGGTGACGAACGACGTGAAAGCTTTGGCGGACGGCGCGTGGATGGCGGCAGCGTTTCCGAACGTGCAGGGGCGCCTCGTCGCTGCGGTTCGCATCTTGCGCGACGGCGACAGCTTCTTCATCGACACAGATGTGAGCACGCATCTGCGGGTGCTCCAGAATCTTCAACGCTTCACGCTGGCCGGCGATTTCCGCGTTCGCGATTGCGCGGAAGAGACGACGCTCATTTCGGTGCAAGGTGCGAAAGCGGCGCGATGCGTCGCGGCCGTGCTCGGAAGCGCGGCCGCGCAGGTAGAGCGCAGTCAAGTTGTGAGAGCCGAGCCTCAGTTGCTAATTATTCGCGCCACGCACACGGCCGAGGACGGATTTGATTTGTTCGTTCCGATCGCCCAAGCGCAGAGAATTTGTGAACAGTTAATGGGCGCCGGCGCCCGCCGCGTCGGTCAGGAAGCGCTTGAGATTTTGCGCATCGAGGCCGGACTGCCGCGCTACGGAACGGACGTGGATGAAACGACGGTGGTGCTCGAAGCCGGGCTCGAAGAAGCCGTGAGCTATACGAAGGGCTGCTACTTGGGGCAGGAAATCATCGCGCGCATACACTGGCGCGGCCACGTCGCGCGGCGTCTCGCCGGATTGATAATTGAAGACGGCGCGACGGTCGTGGCGCGCGGCGCGCGCGTCAGGTCAACGGACGGCAGGGAATTAGCGCGCGTAACTTCTTCCGTCTTTTCGCCACAGTTAGGGAAAACCATCGCTTTGGGACTCGTGAAATACGATTTCCTTACGCCGGGAACAATTGTTAACGTGGTGGAGGAAGGCCAAGAGCCGCGCCCGGCCGCCGTCGCCGCGCTGCCTTTCGTGCGCGGCAGCTGGTACGCCAAAGAAGCATGAGCGAAGCAACCGACTCTTCCGCCGCGGCCCCACGCGATTTGGACTTACAACAGGCCCGCCTGGCTTATGCGATCATCGAAACGCTGCTCGAACACACCCGCGTGACAAGCGACTTGGTCGCACTGATGGCGCAAGTGCTCGACCCGGAGACGACCAAAGCCGTCACCGCAACGCCCTACTGGCAAGCCTACCTCGACAGCCGCCGCCGCATGGAGCGCACGCGCGCCGACCTCGATCAATTCGTCGAAATCATGAAAAATTTAAACGACAAGACTTCGGAAGGAGGTTCGGAAGGATGAAGGACGTCTGGAAGGATGAAGGCGGAGGGATGAAGGATGAAAATTAAGGACGGCAGAGCTTTCATTGTATTCTTGTAACTGCGCGGGGCATGGCCTGTTCTCCAGCCTGCTCGGAGCAGGCGGCAGAATGGTAGCCACAGGCGCCCGAGCCTGTGGTTATTGGCGACCAACCATGCGAGCCCGCGCGAGCCGCGATAGAAGGGGTCGTCGGGCGCAAGCAGAGTCGCAGCAACGCTTCTGCCGCCTGCTTGCCGCAGGCTCGACATGAGAGACGTGGCGCGTCCCCACAGGCTCGCCGCCTGTGGCTATCATTCTGCCGCCTGCTCGGAGCAGGCTCAAGCGGCCCACAGTAGTTACAAATATAATGTGAATCAGTAGTTGAAAACGGACTCCGGAGGAGGCGGCCTCAACGGCCACCTCCACGTTACAAATATAATGTGAATCAGTAGTTGAAAACGGGCTTGCTAAATCAACGACTTGCAGACGTGAATTTGCTTGATCTCGAAAAGTTGTGCCCGTAAGTCTCTTGTTTTCAACAAACATAAATTTCAACTACTGATTCGCATTATAGTTTTCCTAAATGAGACGTAATGAGGGCACGATGTTTTCGCGCTGTCGCGCTCATGGCAGGCGGGACGCCTGCGCTCCCGGCGGCAGCGTGCTTTTAGCTCTCCACGTTTCATTTAGGCTTACTATATTTTTATCCTCAACTTTCATCCTTCATCCCTCCGCCTTCATCCTTCCAGACGTCCTTCATCCTTCCGAAGAGCCCCAATTGGTCTTCCAGTTCTTCCGCCTCGACGACTTGCTCGCCCAGTAGTTTTTTCAGCTTGTTGGCGCTGGCCGGTGCGTAGCCTTCGTAGAAGTTGCTGAAGTAGGCATAAACTTTGGGCACGCGCTCGCGCAGTCGCTCGCACGCGCGTGCCCAGGTTTCCAGGTTCTGTTCCTGCGGCCGCTGCACCGCGTCGAAACGCGTGAGGTCGCGCTCGCCCATCCAGCGCACGTAGGCGAAATCCACTTGCTGCCGGGCGAACAATTGCCACAAGGCGCGGCGATTGATCCAGCGGCCTTCCACCAGCGTTACTGGAACATTAAATTTCGAGAGCAATTCGGCGGTGTCGCTGCTCGCCCAAGAGTGGTGGCGAAACTCTACGCTAAAGCGCACGTCGCGCGGAAGCAAAGGCAGAAACGTTTTGAGCGCCCGTACGGCGTCGGGCGAAGCCTCGAACTGCGGCGCCGTTTGAATCAGCACACATCCGAGCTTTTCTTTGAGCGTTCGGGCTCGCTCGCAGAATTCAGCGAGCAACCCTTCGCTTCCCGCTCCAAAGGCGCGCTCATGTGTGATCTCGCGCGGAAGCTTCAGCGAGAAAGTAAACTCAGCAGGAGTGCGCTTTTCCCAGTTCTCTACGGCGCTTGTTGCCGGAACGGCGTAGAAGGTCGAATCAACTTCGACGCTTTCGTACGCGCGGGCGTAAAGCGCGAGCATATCGTGCGGACGCGTGCCGTGCGGGTAAATGACCTGCGGGCCTCCCAGCTTCGTCACCCAATCTTCGTAGTTCCAACCTTGGCAGCCAATGTGCATGCGTGATCTTAGCGTTGATTATCGAAAAATATTCAAACCCGGCAGATGATCGTCTGCACGATGCCGCGCGCGCGCCTGCACGCGTTCCACGCGCAAACCGGCTTGCTTTGCCTCCCGAGCGGTGTCGCGATTGAAGTGATCTGCAAAAAGGCGCACCGTTCCTACACTCAACGCGTCAAAAAGCGGCCCCAATATCTTTCCCGCCGGCCGCACATGCTCAAGCAGTGCGATTGTGCCCCCCGGCCTCACCACGCGCCGCAACTCCGTGAAAGCATCGCGCGGAGACGCGACCGAGCAGAACACGAGAGTCGCCAGGGCCGCGTCAAAACTGTCGTCGGCAAACGGTAAACGCTCGACGATGCTCTGCACCAGCTGCACTCCCGCGGGACGATTGCGCTGGTCGCGCGCCTTCCGGATCATCGCGCCGCTCGGCTCCGACGCTACGCCCCGCGCGCCCTCCGGGTAATGCGCAAAGTTCAGCCCCGTGCCCGCCCCCACCTCCAGCCATTGCGCCTCGGGCGGCAACACCGCCATCGTCTCAGCACGCCACCGCCGCAAAAAACCGCGCTCCAACGGCGCCAATGCCGCGTCGTAAAGAGCAGCTGATTTGTCATCAACGTAAAACACGCTAAAAGGTACGAACGCAGCGCCGGAATTGAGCCGCCGCGCACGCAATTAAACAATCATCCAAGTCTTGCGAATGACAGCAGCGCTTTTCGCGTTCGGCTCGATTGACAGGCCGTGTGAAAACTTGAAAAATTCGCTTCAATAGAATCAACAACCTCTCAGCATGAAACAACTCAAAGCCTCGCCTCACAAAAGCCCAAAGCTGTTGCGAGCCGCGGCCGCGATCATCGCTTAGCCTGAGCGTCGCTGATGCAGAAAAGATGCGTCTGGCTGCGCAGAAACAATTCGCCCTCAGCTACGACGGGCGAAGCGACGAACATCTGATCTGCGAGCGTATTCGTCGTCAGTACTTCAAATTGCTCGCCCATTTTGACGATTGTCACCACGCCGCTTTCGCTCGCCAGATAAAGTTTACCGTCGGCGCCGATTGGCGAGGCTTTGAAACTGTCTGCTTGCGGCAGCCGCTTCTGTTGGTAGTAAGGCTCGCCCGTCGTCGCGTTCAAGCAACTAAGGACCCCGTTGTCGGTCAGGACGTAGAACTTGTTGTCGGACAAGACCGGCGATAACGTATAGGACGTCCCGCGTGTCAGACTCCACAACACAGCATCAGTACCCGTCAGATCACCTTCGCGGCCCAGCCGGATGGCCATCAGCTTAGGATCACGATGACCGCTCATCACCAGCACAGTGTCGTTGTGCTGCACCGGATGTGAGATCACGTTGCTGCCCAGCCCGGCGCATTCCCAGATGAGCTTGCCGTTTTCGGGGTGGTAAGACCGCACCTTATTCGTCGCGCTGATGACGACCTGCTTCTTTCCTTTGTGGTCAACCAGCAGCGGGGTCGACCACGAGCTCACCTCGTCGCGGCCCACGCGCCACACTTCTTTGCCGTTGCGTTTGTCGAGCGCTACGACGAATGAACCGCTCTCTTGATCGTAGTGGTGGATCAGCAGGTTGCCGTAGAGCCCCGGGGCCGTGCCCTCGCCGAACTGAAGCCGCATACGCATCTGCACACTGAGGTCTTTCTCCCAAACCAGCTTGCCGTTAAGGTCGTAACAGTAAATCCCGCGCGAGCCGAATGAAGCGTAGAGATATGTGCCATCCGTGAGCGGCGCATTCGAAGCGAAGCTGCCATAGGTGCG
>JBBJMB010000352.1:0-3435 GCA_037719755.1 Pyrinomonadaceae bacterium | reverse complement strand
TGCAAGTCGTTGATTTAGCAAGCCCGTTTTCAACTACTGATTCACATTTCTATGTCCACCAGGTCGGCGTCGATTCCGTAGACCGCCGCGGACTGCGTGCGGAAAAGCATAAGGGGAGGAGATGTCTTGATTAAAAAGTGAAAAGCCGAGGGACGGTTGAAAGCTCACCCGCCAACCTCGGCTTTGTTTTGGTTATTTGGTTATCGAGAAGAAGGCACCATCACAACCTGTCCGGCGCGCAAAGGAGCGCTCTTAGTAATGTTGTTCAATCTGGCCACCTCGTCGGGCGATGCGCTGTAGCGAGAGGCGACGCGCGCCACGGTATCGCCATTTTGCGCTCGCACCCGTATCAGCTTTTTCACAGCTGATCCGCTCCCAGCAGAAGTGCCCGCCGAAGCGTTCGGCTTAGCACGCACTAAAGCGACATTGCGCGCACTGCCACGCGGCAACACCACTTTGCCACCGGCGTTTAAATTAACGCCCGCGTTCCACTGCTGAAGCTGGCCAAGATCAACTCCGGTACGGCTGGCGATCTGCTGCAAACTTTCGCCGGGAGCGGCGGCCAGCACGCGCGCAGTTTCGCGGCGATCCAAGGGAACACGCTTGAGCACTGCGGTGAGCTGCTTGCCCTTGCCCGGAGGCACGCGGATCACGTGCGACTCTCCGCGCGGAGTCACCTCGCGGCGCAGTTCGGGGTTAATGCTGCGAAGAAAATCGACGCTCGTGTCGCTCGCTTCGGCGATTAACTGCAAACTCGTCGCGTTGGGAACGAAGACTTGATCGTAGGCAAGCGCCGGTTCAGGTTTGATGTTTCTAAAGCCGTATTTTTCAGGATTCTTGGCGATCAATATTGTCGCCAGAATATTCGGCACGTAATTTCTGGTTTCCTGCGCGATGTACGGATAAACTTCCCAAAAATTGGCTGCGCCGGAGCGCCGAATCCCGCGGTCGATATTGCCCGGACCGGTATTGTAGGCGCCAATGGCCAATTCCCAATTGCCGTTGTAATACCTCGCTAAGGTTTTCAAATAACGCGCTGAAGCTTTAGTGGCTTTCTCGAAACTGTTGCGCTCATCGATCCAAGCGGTCTGGCGTAAACCGTAGTCGGCGCCCGTATAAGGCATAAACTGCCACAAACCTGCGGCGCCCATGTGCGAAACGGCGATTGGCCTCCAGGCGCTTTCCACTTGGCCCAGCCAGACGAGATCCTCGGGCACGCCTTCTTCGCGAAAAATCCTCCGCGCCATTGACATATAGCGGCCGGCGCGACGCAAACCGTTTTCCATCGTGGTGCGGCCGCGGCCCTGATAGTAATTAATAAAGTGCTGGATCAAAGCGTTGCTCTGAAACGGAAAGTTGATCGCGCTTTTGGCCAGCTCAAGGTCAGCGGCTTCTCCCGGCGTAACCTTCTTTTCATCTTCAGTGAGCGTCAAGCGGCTCAACTCATCAAGCGGCGAAGGCTCAAACTTCTGTTCTCGGAACCCAACCTGCGCGATCAGCTGCGGCGCCGGCACATCGCTCGCGGAAGCGTTGACGCTGGCAACAAGCGCTGGCGTCGCCGCGGCCGGCTGTTGCAACGGAGCGGGCACTTCAAGCCGATAAATATTTTCGACTAATTCCAAATAGAAAGTTTGCAGTCTTGGATTGGCGCGCACATCAAGGCCCGATTCAAGCACTGCGTCAACCGCACGATCAAATTCGTCGCGCGCCTGTTCGCGTCGATTGTCGGTGAGATTAGCCCGACCCTGTTTGAAATGATTTTCCGCTTTGGTGATGATCTGCGTCACTCGCGCATCAGCCCGCTCGACCTCGTTTGGGGTCGCGCGCAACGAAGAAGCGGATGAAGCCTGCTGAGCGCGCAAGCTGACAATTGGAGCCGTCAGAGCAACAAGAAGGAATGCTGCGCGGGCGAGTGTGCGGGGAAAAGCAATTATCATCAGTCGTTCTTACTCCTCTAACAGCGTCTACAGCAAAGGCCGCCACCGCGATGTTTTCCTAAAAATCTGCGCGGAACGGTGGCGCTTTCAGTCGCTCACATTCATGTGTAAGAGCAGCGAACTCTGTAAACACAACACAGAGTTATATTTGCAGTCGGAAACGTTAGCACATTTGCCAATCCGGTGTCAATTTTTACGAACCACTGCAAAACAAATCGGCGAAGCAGCACTGGGGGCATGCGCTTTTTCCGCGTTCACTGCTTGCGAGCCTTATTCCTGATGCCGCGCAGCGAGGGTAGGTTGCGCCGGCGAAGCGAGAATTAATCGCTTGCATTAGCGCTCACGAAACCCGAAAGCTTAATTTAGCGCTGCTTCGCGCGACTTGAGGCAGTCGCGCCGGCCGCGGCGCCGGCGGAACCGCGAGCACAGGCGCCTTGCCGCGCAACGCTTCTTCAAAGACTTGCCGTACGTGCTCCACAAACACGAAGCGAATGTCTTTAAAAAGCTCTTTCGGGACTTCGTCGATATCGCGGCGGTTCTGCTGCGGAACGATGATGGTGCGCACGCGGGCGCGGCGGGCCGCGAGCACTTTTTCTTTAATGCCGCCAACGGGCAGCACATTTCCGCGCAGCGTGATTTCGCCCGTCATCGCCACATCTTTTCTGACCGCGCGCTGCGAAAGCACGGAAACCATGGCTGTCGCCAGTGTAATGCCGGCCGAAGGGCCGTCCTTCGGAATGGCTCCTTCCGAATGTGTATGTGAAGATCGTAGGTAGCGAAATCCTCGTCCGCCACGCCCAGTTCCTTGGCTCGCGCTTTGGCGTAGGAACGCCGCCTGCGCCGACTCGCGCATCACTTCCCCAACTGCCCGGTCAGCACCAGCGTTCCTTTGCCCTTGACGCGCAACGCCTCGATGAACAGCACGTCGCCGCCCACAGCCGTCCAGGCGAGGCCGGTCGCGACGCCGATCTGATCGCGCTTCAAAATTTCATCCGGAATGATTTTCGCCGCGCCGAGAAACTCGGACAGATTTTTATTGGTCACGCGCACCATCGCGTCGTTGCCTTCGGCGACGCGGCGCGCCACTTTGCGGCAGATTTTTCCCATTTCACGTTCCAATTGTCTGAGGCCGGCTTCGTGCGTGTACTGCTGAATAATCGCGACGAGAGCCGATTTGCTCATCTGCACGTGTTTCGCGGTGATGCCGTTTTCATCCATCTGCTTGGCGAGCAAGTGGCGGCGCGCGATTTCCTGCTTTTCCTCTTCGGTGTAGCCGGAAAGGCTGATCACTTCCATGCGGTCTCTGAGGGCCGGTTGAATGGTATCCAGTACGTTGGCTGTCGTCATAAACATCACGTTCGAGAGATCAAACGTGACGTTCAAGTAGTTGTCGCGAAACGAACTGTTTTGTTCCGGGTCGAGCACTTCGAGCAGCGCCGAAGACGGATCGCCGCGAAAATCGGCGCCCACTTTGTCGATTTCATCAAGCATAATCAGC
>JBBJMB010000351.1:0-3451 GCA_037719755.1 Pyrinomonadaceae bacterium | reverse complement strand
AGGCACCGGCGCGCATGCGTCTGCTGTGTCCGTTCGATCCGGTGCTGCGTGACCGGGGGCGCGCCCTTCGCTTATTCAATTTCGATTATCGTTTTGAAGCATTCGTGCCCGAGGCCGGGCGTCAATACGGCTACTACGTGCTGCCTATTTTGGAAGGCGATCAATTGGTCGGACGAGTGGACCCGAAGTTTCACCGTGCGCGCGGCGTGCTGGAAATCAAGCGAGTTTTCTGGGAACCGGGCATCAAGGTGACGCGCGCACGACGGCGAGCGCTGGCGGAGGCCGTCGGGCGTTTAGCGGAAACGATCGGAGCCACGCGCGTCGAGTTGCCCCTCGACTGAATGAGGCTTGAGCGATAATCGCAACCGATGGAGATTGGCGGTCGCCTCATTAGATGAGGAAAATAGCGGCAACTTTTAAGAATTTATCTATGTAAATGCTCGGAATTCTGCCCAAAAACTTTATTTCCGAAAAGACGCACTTATCGGAAATGGTTAATGCGAAGATCGCGTGAATTTGGCACGAGACAATAATTGTTCTCACCAACCTGTTGTTGTCGTCGTTGTCAGTCTTAACTGATGCCGATTGCCAATGGTACTTTATAGTCGTTGACAGTTTATTTTTAGGAGACCTCAATGCGAAGCCTGACCCACTACTTTCTCACTTTGTGCCTGCTGCTAATTCTTTCCCCCTCCGCCCGCTCCGATACACTCGATGAATTCATCACAGATCAAATCCAGCAACGCCAAATCCCCAGCCTCTCCCTGGCCATCATCCAGGACGGCAAGATCGTGAAAGCGCAAGGCTACGGCGTAACTGAAAAAGGCGGGCGAACCCCCGTCACAGCTTCAACGCTGTTCCAGGCCGGGTCGATCAGTAAACCGCTCGCGGCTCTCGGCGCCCTGCGTCTCGTACAACAAGGTAGGCTGTCGCTTGATGAGGATGTCAATTTCAAACTCAAGACCTGGAAAGTACCTGAAAACGAGTTCACTAACGAGCAGAAGGTCACGCTCCGCCGCCTGCTCAGCCACAGCGCCGGGCTCAGCGTGCACGGCTTCCCCGGCTATGCGGTCAACGAACCTGTGCCGACGCTCGTGCAAATACTCAACGGCGAGAAACCTGCGAACACTGCCGCTGTGCGCGTGGAGGCGGTTCCCGGTAGCCAGTGGAAATACTCCGGCGGCGGTTACACCTTGATGCAGCTGATGATGGAAGATGTGACGGGCCAGCCTTTCCCGCAGTTGATGCGCGAGACCGTACTGGGCCCCTTGGGCATGAACAACAGCACTTTTGAACAGCCACTTCCCGCCGACAAAGCGAAGGCGACGGCAACCGGGTACTACCGGGACAGGACGGCGGTTGAAGGTAAGTGGCACATCTACCCGGAGATGGCGGCGGCCGGCTTGTGGACGACCGCTTCCGATCTGGCGTCGTTCGCCATCAATGTGCAGCTCGCGCTGGCCGGTAAATCTGACAAGGTGCTGTCCTCACAGATGACTCGCCAGATGCTGACCCGGGAACAGACATGGGATAGCGGGTTAGGTGTTTTCCTGCAAGGCAGCGGAAAGACGCTGCGCTTCGGCCACAATGGGCGCGACGAAGGCTTCGACGCCGCACTGATCGCCTACGCCGAGATCGGACAGGGCGCCGTCATCATGATCAACGCCAACGACAACTCACGCATGGTGGGATCACGCATTCTCGCGGCCATCGCCAGAGAGTACCGCTGGTCGGACTATCCAATTTACACTCGCCCGGATCGCCCGACGACAAAAGTTGAGGTGCAAGCGCTCAAGGCCTACACCGGCCGTTATGAGTTTTACGAAAACTATATGCTCACCTTCGGCGCATCGAACGGGCGACTGTTGACGCTCGCTGACGGCATGGCGGATGAGGAGTTTGTCGCGGAATCTGACACCTTGTTTCACTCCACCGAACGAGATGCACGGATCAGCTTCGTGAAAGACGCTCTCGGCCGGGTCAACGGGTTCATGTGGAAAGAGGACGGCAAAGAGAGAAAAGTGCCACGCATCGGGCCGCTCGTTGGCTCACTCGAGCCCCAGCTTGATCAAGACCCGGCGTTGACGCGGAAGGTAGAGGCGGTGCTGAGGGCCATAGCCTCAGGCGGCAGAGCCGTTGAGGAGGTCGCGGGCCTCACGCCCGGAGCGCGAAAGGTCTTCGCCCCTCGTTCGAGCCCGGCCTTTGCCGGGATGCGGTCGCTGTCCTTCGTCGCGGCCGAGGATGTAAGTGGGCGAGGAATCAAAAGGCACGGCGGGGAGGTGAAGCGCGTGCTCTACTACAAGATGCTGACGAGCAAATCTGCGCGGTATGTGCTCGTTCACCTAACCGTTGATGGCTTGGTCACCGATCAGGATGTAGTGGATAAGTAGGTGGTTGTGTTACGAAAATTGATTTGAAACGCAAAGAGACGGCGAGCTGATGTTATTTAAGTATTTCAGCTGACGAAGCTGGCAATGCTTTGGCAAGACTTCATGGCGAGGAAGTGTCAAGAAAGTAATTGATAAATTTCCCGTTATCTCAAATGCCCTGTCGCGCTTACCTGCAAGCCTGTTCTTGGTCACTGCAAAATGGAATCTGCTCAGCGCTTCTTCGCGCCTGCGGACATTTTTCGCAATTCCGTCTGCCTGACTATATGAAAGACCAATTCTTGGCTAAAATTTGAAGCCACCCACTTAACCCGTCCGGTGGATAAAGATATATGCAGTGTCGCGCTTATGCTTTCTGCGAAACAATACGGGTTGGATCGATGTCTTCAAAAGCAGGGAGGTCCGAAGTTATGGCGATGGTTAATTTATTGTTTGTCTTGCTGCTTTCTCTCATCCCTCTGGTACAACAACCGCAGCAACAGACTGGTGCCGACCGACCACTGGCTGAATATCTCAAAATCATGGAAGGCGAGCGGCGCGTCTCCGAGTTACAAATCGGGAAGGTGATCGAGACGCTCGGGATCAAACCAAACGCCAAGGTCGCTGACATCGGCGCCGGCTCAGGACTGTTTACCAGGCCGCTGGCGAAGGCAGTTGGCGTGAACGGCGTGGTCTACGCCGCGGAGATCCGCCAAGACCTCGTCGATTGCCTCGCACAACAGGCGCGTGAGCGAAAACTCGGCAACGTGCGCGCGGTGCTGGCGGCTGAGGACGATCCGCGCCTGCCGGAGCCGGTCGATCTAATTGTCATCATCGACACGCTGCACCACATCAAGAGCCAGCCTGCTTACCTGAAGAACTTGCGCCGTCACCTCACCGCCGACGGGCGCATCGCCGTCATTGACTTTAAGGCAGACTACCCGGTGAATCATGAGCATCTGAAGTACACGCTCAGTGATTTGGAAGGCTGGATGCGCGGCGCCGGGTACGTGCGTGCAGAAAGCCACGACTTCCTGGCATGCAACTTCTTCGTCATCTATCGCCGGCGGTGAAAGTCTACCGAT
>JBBJMB010000350.1:0-3465 GCA_037719755.1 Pyrinomonadaceae bacterium | reverse complement strand
CGCGCATCGAGTGTCACTACTTTGTGAACAATTGCTTTTTTGACTCGGGCAATTACCTGCTCGAAAACGTCGGCCGAATCCGGCACATCCCGGCCGTCATCGTGCAGGGGCAGTACGACATCGTGTGCCCGATGATGAGCGCATGGGCGCTCCACCGCGCCTGGCCCGAGGCCGAGCTGCGCGTGGTGCCGGATGCCGGACATTCCGCGACCGAGCCCGGGATCACCAGCGAGCTCGTCGCCGCCACAGATCGGTTGAGATAAAGGTGAGAGGAATGCATCTCACCTCTGATTTTGACACCAACGCTTGCGCTCGCGTAATATCAACGGGCAATATGAATGGACGGGTTTTAGTCCTGAACGCATCTTACGAGCCGATCAATGTTTGCACTGAACGGCGCGCGATCGTTATGATTTTTAAGGGCGTGGCGCGCATCGAAGAGCAGAACGGCCACGTGTTGCACTCCGCGAATCTTTCTATTCGCGCTCCGTCAGTGATCAGGCTCACGGAGTACATTCACATCCCTTATGAGCGGCAGTCGCTCTCGCGTAAAAATATCCTGCTGCGCGATCATTCAACTTGCCAGTATTGCGGAAAGCACTTGCCTCCATCCGAATTGACCTTGGATCACGTGCTTCCCCGCTCGCGCGGAGGTGATTCGACGTGGGATAATCTGGTGGCCTGCTGCAAGCGCTGCAATCATCTCAAAGGGAGCCGCACGCCGGAAGAAGCCAGCATGCGGCTGAAGCGGCGCCCGCGCGGATTCTCTTTACACGTCAACCGGCAGATTATGCGTTACCTCGGTCGCGCTGATGAGACTTGGCGCAAGTATTTGTTTTACTGAAGACGGCAAACACAAAGGTTATTCTTTCGAAAGAGCGCGGATCGGTGATCAATTGCCCGCGCGGAGGTGGACATGAACTTTTTGGCGATCGGTTTAGGTTATCAGGAACTGCTTATTATCTTAGTCATTCTGCTGCTTCTCTTTGGAGGCAGCCGGCTGCCGCAGCTGGCAAGCGGTCTTGGCAAAAGCATCAAGTCATTTAAGCGCGGCATGGACGACGGTTCGGATGACGATGAAGAAGCGGAAGAAACGCGCCGTCGCGAAAGCTTGCGCGCCGCTTCGACGCTCGAAGAAGATCGTCTCGCCTCCTCTAACAAGGCCACTCTCAATCGGCCCCGCACTTAAGGCGTCACAAGCGCACGAGAAAAATTCGAAGGGTCGCCGGTTTCCTTTCATCGAGAGGAAACTTGCGACCCTTGAATTTCTCTGCGACTCTTTGCGTCTTTTCTTTGCGGTTCTTTGCGTTTAAGGATGACTGACTTAAACGCAAAGAAACACAAAGAAAAGACGCAAAGAGTCGCAGGGAAAGCTTGCAATCGCAGACCCACTCATGACTCGGATTTAGTGAAGAGCTCCAACCCGTTACGCTTTGCGCCCCGCAACAAGCGTCGCTTTAATCGAAAGCACAAAATCCAGATCAGCACGCTCCTCGTCAATCAGCTTCACGATTTGCTCTTCAACCTGCGTTCGCGAGTGTTCGTCATCAGCGGGCAGCACCATATCGAACCAGCGATTGAGCAGGAAATCTGACACAAGCGGCGCCTGCAAAAACTCCTCGCCCGAAGGAAAATGAAACTCTTCCAGGCTGGTCCACGACTCAATTGTTTTGAGCCCCGCGCCGGCGGCCATTTCCTCGACTTGCGAGACAGTCGGCAACTCATTAATGAGCGACGGTACTTCGTACGCGTGCTCATCCAGCTCCGCGCTGTGCAGGGCCTCCCAGTAAATCGAAAAGAACTCTCCAAAGCTTGAAGCGCTCACGATGTTAAGGGCGACTGTGGCGCCGCGAGCCGCGACGCGACTCATCTCAGCCAGTACGTCAGGCAGCCGCTCGGGCTCAATCATGGTCGCGTCGCCCACCACCAGAGCGAACGTGTTATCCGGGTAGTCGAGCACGTCTAATCTCGACGTTTGAAATTGCAGCTCCGCGCCTCTTTTGGCCGCCGTGGCCTTGGCACGTGCGATGCGGACGCGGTCTGCGCTTTCGTCAACTCCGGTGATCGTCAGTTGTCCGCTGCTGCGCTCATGCAGCAGCATCACGTGGCTGCCGGTGGCGGCGCCCACGTAAAGCGCGCGTCCTTCTTTGGCCGGCATCTTCACGTGCTCGTTAATCAGCTCCGCGAACCTTTCGCTCCAATCGGGGGCCACATAAAGGTCATAAAGAAAAGCCAGCTCGCGGTCAGTTTTGTTCATCAAAATCTCTTTAACTGCTTCGCTTCTCATGCTCGTCCTTTGCGTCACTTACCTCAAAATAATTTCGGTCTTGAAGTTTTGCGGGAAGACATGACATCTCCTCGCGGGCCGACGGTTCATCGTGCACATAGCGATAATTTCGTCCGTAGCCGAGCTGCTTCATCAGCGGCGTCACGGCGTTGCGCAGATGAAGCGGCACAGGCTCGCGCGCCGTCTCGGCGGCGTCCGCTGCGGCAGCGAAATATGCTCTTTTGATAAGGTTGGATTTGGGTGCGCGAGCCAGGTAAATCGTTGCTTGCGAAAGCGGATAGAGCGCTTCCGGCAGGCCAATCAAACGCGTGATCTCAGCGGCCGCCGCCGCCTGCAAAATGGCTTGCGGATCGGCGAGCCCGACGTCTTCCGAAGCGAGTATGCACAGGCGCCGCGAGATGAAAACGGGGTCCGCTCCGCCTTCGATCAAGCGCGCCAGCCAGTAGAGCGCCGCGTTCTCGTCCGAATTGCGCAGAGACTTGATCAGCGCCGAGGCCAGGTTGTAGTGCTCCTCGCCGCCTTTGTCGTAGGCGAAACGCGCGCGGCCAACAGCTTCCGCGATGATCTCGGATGTGATGCGCCTCGCGCCTGACGCATCCGGCTCGGCGGAGAGCACGGCGGCCTCCAGGGCGGCCAGCACCGCGGGCGTCGCCGGCGGCCGCGGTAGTGCGCCAAGATCATCGCGATGTAGTTGAAATTGCGCGAGGCCGCGCTCCGCGTCGGCCAAGGCGCGCCGCAAAATCTCTTGGATGTCGCGCTCGTCCAGCGGTTCGAGCGTCAGCACGCGGCAACGCGAAAGCAGCGCGGCGTTTACTTCAAAAGAAGGATTCTCGGTGGTCGCGCCGATCAGCGTGACGGTGCCGTCTTCGACGGCGGGCAGCAGCGCGTCTTGCTGCGATTTATTGAAACGGTGGATTTCGTCTACGAAAAGCACTGTGCGATGAAGGCCGCGCCGCCGTTCGTCGCGCGCCTCGGTGATCGCGGCGCGCAGATCCTTGACGCCGGAGAAAACGGCCGAGAGCGCAACAAAGCGGGCGTCGGTTTGTTCGGCGAGCAAGCGCGCGAGCGTCGTTTTACCTGTGCCCGGCGCCCCCCAGAGGATGATCGAAGGCAAGGCCGCCTTTCTGTTTTCAATGAACGAGCGCAAGAAACGGCCTTCGCCAACGAGGTGCTGTTGG
>JBBJMB010000349.1:0-3472 GCA_037719755.1 Pyrinomonadaceae bacterium | reverse complement strand
GGTCTTTGATTCTCAAGCGTCCAGTTGACCCACTTTTTGGATTTGGCGATCAGCTGCGGATCATCCAGCAGATAAGCGAGAGGAATCAATCCGTCCGCGTAGTAAGGCCCGCGCTCCCAGCCTTCTCCGGTGCCGCCCAGCCAAGCGCTATTCGATCCCACGTCGGGCCAGATCTCATCCAGATGGCCGCTCAAACCCGCGGCTTGAATCTGCAACTGACGGCGCAGCCAGCCGCGCGGCTTAATCGCTGTGAGCGGCAGCAAATGAAACGCATTTTGCTGTAAGGGTTGGCGATTCTTCACTACGCTCGCAGGCGACGCCTGAGTTTCTGATTTTTGGTTTTGCGCCGCCGCCGTACTTTGAAGTGGTCCGATGAGAATGCAGGTAAGCAAGAGGCCGGTGATGATTTTCATTGATCTCTCCTAAAATTCTCTTTCAACTTGATCTACTTTGCGTCTTCTCTTTGCGCGCTTTGCGTTTAAGTCGGATTTACTTAAACGCAAAGCGCGCAAAGAGAAGACGCAAAGGAGCAAGAGCATAAGTCTTGAGCTGAGATTGTTTGACCACTACTTTCCCTTACGTCTCCAGGGCAGCCAGACTTCCATCTCGGAGGGGCCGCGATTGGCCCAAGAGTAGTAAGGGATGAACATGACCTCAATTTGTTTGCCGGTTGTCTGGTCTCGCCGGTTCAGCTCGCGATACAGCGGCTCTTGAGCGTGCGGCGCCGCGGCGGCCACGGCGGCGGCGCGAATTACAGTGACGCCGCCCAGCAGCTCCGGGCGAAACTCGGGCGTGAAGTCATCCGCCGGATTCTCGTCCACAAGTAGTGAGACATCGAACGGCGAAAGCTTCTCGCCGGGCGGCGCCTCAAGACAATACACGAGCGGCCCGCGCTCGATGGCGATGCGTCCGTAATTTTCACGCACGCGCGGGTTCGCTTCGATCAGCCGCACCCGCATGTCAAACGCCAGGCGTACTTTATCGCCCGGTTGCCAAAGCCTTTGCAACTCGAAATAGCTGCCGGGTTGCTTGATTTCCTGCTCGCTTCCATTATTGACGCTCACGCGGGTGCGCTCGGACCACTCCGGGATGCGAAGAAAAGACTAAAGCGCGCCTCCGTTGCGGGTGAAACGGTGAACTCGACCGTGTTCTGCCACGGGTAATCGGTTTGCTGTGCGACGCGAATCTTGCGCCCATCCTCCAATTGCCAATCAAGCTGCGAATTGTGGTAAAGATGCGTCCAGACACCTGCGGCGCTCGTGCTGTAGAAGTAACCCGGCAACGACGCCAGCGTTCGCTGAATGTTGGGCGGGCAGCAGGTCGTAGAGTACCAGGGTTTGCGCTCCGTGCGCCCGAGGGCGGAGAGCGGATTACGGTAAAAATAAGTTTCGCCTGAAAGCGCGACGCCGGAAAGTACGCCGTTATACAGCGCCCGCTCGCCAACGGAAGCGAAGCGCGCTTCGCCTGTGATCGCCAGCATGCGCCAGTTCCACATGTAGCTGCCGATGGCGGCGCAAGTCTCCGTGTAGGCTTGCTCGTTCGGCAACTCGTAAGGTTCGCCGAAGGCTTCGCCGTTTTCGCGCGAACCGACGCTGCCGGTGATGTACATTTTTTGCGTGACCAGATCACGCCACAAACGTCCGAGCGTGTTCATCAGCGGGGCGTCGCGCGTCTCCGCGAAATAATCGGCGGCGCCGCTCGCTGCGTACATCGCGCGCACCGAGTGGCCCTCGAATTTTTCACGCGTGGCAAACGGCACGCCGCTAAAAGTATAAGTGATGTCCCGCTCTTTGAGCTTGAGTTGCGGGCGCTCGGCGTTCAAAAGATAGTTGGCCAATTCAAGGTAGCGACGCTCTCCGGTGGTGCGGTACAGCTCCACGAGCGCCATTTCTATTTCGGGATGGCCGGCAAAGGCCGGCCGCTTGCCTGGGCCCAACTCGGAGCTCGCGTAATCGGCGTAGCGCATGCCGGCGTCAAGCAATCGCCGCTCGCCCGTCGCTCGGTAATACGCGATGCCCGCCTGCAGCAAATGTCCCAGGCAATACAACTCGTGGCCGTGAAGAAAATTTGTGAAGCGCTCTTTGGCGCGCTCTTTGGCGTAGTAGGTGTTGAGGTAGCCGTCTTTGCCCTGCGCGGCGATCACTTCGTCAATCATTTTCTCCAACGAAGAGCGCAACGGCCGATCATCGTCGGATTGCAGCACAAACGCCGCCGCTTCCATCCATTTGTAAAGGTCGGAATCAGTGTAAAGCGGCCCGCGGCGCTCGACTTTCTTGCGACCGGAAAGACGGCGAAAGTTATCCACCACTCCGTGCTCTTCGAGCAAAATTAACAGCGACGGCAAACTGCGTTTTTGATTTGCCTCTCTGCGCGCCGCCCAAAAGCCTGAGCCGAGTCGGACGGCGCGGACGGGCACGGAATGAAGCATAACGCCGGGGCTCGCGTGGTTGGCCACGACGCCCTGCTGCCGGCTCCAAGATTTATTTGGAGCGGGCGCGGAGGAGGCGCGCGTGTTTTGGGCCATCGTTTGTGCGGGCGCCGCAAAAAGCGCGAGAGTTATTACAAGAGCGCCAAACGCGGCGCCATACTTGTGATGCATGTCGATTCCTTATTTCTCAAAAGTGACAGGTGACAAGTGACGGGTGACAGGAAAGCACTAGGCAGCGCGCCATTCCACCCGCTATCACGCACGCTCGTGGCGATCGCTCCACATCGTGCGGGTGCCACGTGACACGGCGCTGGTGAATAACGTAATCGCTGATGAAAACCGCATCTTTCCTGCTTGTCCTGTCACCTGTCACCTGTCACCTGTCACTTTTGAGTTATTTGCTCTTAAGGTAGCACAGGCTGGAAAGCCTGTGTGTGCGGCGCAAGTAACACACAGGCTGGAAAGCCTGTGCTACTTACTTATTGCGCGGCGCGGCTTTCGGGCATGCGCACCAAGCGGTAGCGTTCGGCTTCGCCTGTGCTTTCGGCGTCGAGCAGCTTTTGCATCCGCACTTTCAAAGCGGCGGCCTCACGCGTGCGCCCCGTACGCTGGTAGAGAGTCATCAATTGGTAAGTCGCACTGCGGTCGGAAGAATCGAGGCGGATCGTGGTTTCCAGGGCGCGCTCGGCGCCGCTTGTGTTTCCCGTGCGCAAATAGATTTTGCCCAAAAGCGAGTGGGCCGCGGCATGAGCGCTGTGGCGCTCTATGACGCGCAGCAGCAAGCGTTCGGCCTCTTGCAAATCATTTGTCGAATTGCCCTTCTGAAGCAGCGCCTCGGCCAGGGTGAGATTGACGACGGAAACGTACGGATCGCGCTTAATTTGTTCGCGCAAAAGGCGAATCATTTGATCGGCGGCGCCGTTGTTCATCAGGATGATGGCCAAACCGACGCGCCCGAAGCCGGCGTCGGGAGCGAGTTGCTCGGCTTTTCTGAAAGCCTCTTCGGCTTTGATCAGAGTCCCAGAGCTGGCGTGCATCACGCCG
>JBBJMB010000064.1:0-13855 GCA_037719755.1 Pyrinomonadaceae bacterium | reverse complement strand
CTGCTTCGAGCAGGCGAGAGAGTATTAGCCACAGGCGTTCGGCCTGTGGTTATGCTGTAGCGAGCCCGCGCGAGCGGGCGACAGAAGTGGTTGGGCGCGAGTGGGTAGTCGCAAGAAGATCAGCATCAAATCTTTCTGCCGCCTGCTCGGAGCAGGATCGGACAAGGAAGGCGTGCCGCGTCCCCACAGGCTCTCACGCCTGTGGGTACTGCTCTACCGCCTGCTCAGAGCAGAGGCTCAAGCGGCCCGCCGCAGTAGTTACCGGGAAATAAAAGCTCTTCCCGCCTGAGCTTTCATCCTTCATCCTTCCGCCTTCATCCTTCCAAAGTCGTCTTGCAGGCGGACGATGTCGTCTTCGCCGAGGTAGGAGCCGCGTTGGATTTCGATAAAGATGAGTTTCTCAGGCTCGGTATTTTCAACGCGGTGCGCCGCGCCAAGCGGGATGTCGACGGTTTCGCCCGTCGGCACCGTGATTTCTGTGCCCTCGAGTGTGACGCGGGCCGTGCCCTGCACGACCATCCAGTGCTCCGCGCGCTGAGCGTGCTTTTGATAGCTCAGACGCTTTTGGGGCAGCACCTCGATGCGCTTTACTTTGTAATTTGCTCCCTGGTCAAGCACTGTGAAATTGCCCCAGGGGCGCTCGTCGTAAAGCGGCGAAGTGTCTTCTTGCTTGTGGTCGGCCATAGAAAATCATCCTTTGGCGAAGCGCGGGCGGGCAAAAATATTTTCATCTTGACAGTGAAAACGGGGGCCTTGAGACTTCAAAGCCCCCGCCCCCAAAAGAAAACCGTCGCATCGCTTTTCAGCCGGCGGTGGCTTCGCTCGCGCCCGCCTCTTCGTGATGCTCGGCAGTGTAGAGTCGCAGAATTTCCTGACCTTGCCGGGATCGCGGATCAATAGTGCGCAAATGGACGGGCCCATGCATCTCCCAGATGGCCGTCACGTGTCCGTCTTTCTCAACTGCGTGGTAAGTAATTTCCTCAGCCGGCTGGTTTGTTTCCGCCGCCGCCGCCGCCGTAGTAGCGGCCGGCGGTGTCTCTTGCTCGTTCTCTTCCATGTGTCCTTAAAAAATCTCCTTCACAATAATTTTTCCAAAAGTAAATGATTTTGAATGCTCAGGATTCTGTCACACGCCCCGCGCGCGTGTCCAGCTTGATTTTGCGGCCGGCGCTTCACGGCCGCAATTGAATGTTATAGGTCTTGATTTTTGAATTGAGCGTGGTCGCGTTCATTCCGAGCAGCCGGGCCGCACGTGATTGATGGCCGCTCGTTTGCTCAAGGGCGCGGCGAATCAGGTCTATCTCGAAGCGGCGCACTTCGTCGTAGAAATTCACGCCGCGGTCGAAGTCCGGCATGCCGAAGCCGCCGGAGCCTTCGCGCGCGGGCGGGCTGTAAACCTGTTGATTGATAATCTCCGGGCGCAAACACTCAAGACTAATCTCATCGCCGGGCGCGATGATCACGGCGCGCTCAACGACGTTCTCAATTCGCGCACATGCCGGGCCAGTGGTAAGCTTCAAGGGCGGCCAGCACGCCGGGCGCCAGTTGCTCGGATATTGCCGGCCGTTCTCTTCGTTAAAGCGGCCGATGAAATGCTGCACCAGCGGCAGCACATCTCATGACGGCGCAGCGGCGGCAACTCAATCGGCACCACGGCGAGGCGATAGTAAAGGTCTTCGCGAAAGTTGTCTTTGCCGCACCGCCTCTTTAAGGTCGATGTTGGTCGCGGCAATGATGCGCACATCCACGCGGCGCGCGGTGGTGTCGCCGAGCGGCGTAAACTCGCGCTCCTGAATGACGCGCAGCAGGCGGGCCTGCGTCTCCGGCGGCAAGTCTCCGATTTCGTCAAGGAAGATCGAGCCGCCGTCGGCGATCTCGAAAAATCCCTTTTTCGCTGCGATGGCTCCGGTAAAGGCGCCCTTCGTGTGGCCGAACAGTTCCGACTCGAACAGCTCCGACGGAATATTGAGCGAGCTGACGGTGACGAAAGGCTTCGCCGCGCGCGGGCTTTGCTCGTGAATCGCTTTCGCAATCAATTCCTTGCCGGTGCCCGATTCGCCCGTAATGAGCACGGTTGAGCGCGCCGGCGCCATAGCTAGAGGTTGAAAACCACTTGCATCGCTTCGGAGCGGCCGATGATGGCGCCGCGGTCAACCGCCCGGCTCATCGCTCGGCGCAGAATTTGCCGCTCTTCTTCTTTGCGCCGTCGCTTGATGCCGGCGGCGATCATGGAGACTATCTTTTCATTCTGAAAAGGCTTGCGGATGCATCCGAAAGCGCCTTTTTCCCACGCGGCGATCGCCGTATCAAAGGTCGCGTAAGCGGTGATCATCAGGACCACCGCTTCGGGGTCGCTTTTCAAAATCTCTTCGAGGGCGCGCAAGCCCCCCATGCCCGGCATCGAGACGTCGAGCAGCCCTACGTCGTAAGACTTACGAGCGTAAGCCTCAATGCCCTCCTCGCCCGTCTTCGCCAGATCAACACGATGACCCTCCGCCGAGAGAATCGTCTCCAACACGTCGCGCATAATCTCCTCATCGTCAACGATGAGAATTGAACCCTTCTTCGCCATAAATCACGCAGGTAAAAGACAACGATGAACGCAGAACGATGAACGCGGAAGTCAAAGCCAAGACATACTCATTTCTGTCTGTTCTTCATCGTTCATCGTTACGGCGTTCTGACTTCCGAGCCGATTCTGGTAAAAAGAAAACTTACCACAGAAAGAAGGCGGGCCGTGAGCGGCGAGCAGATAAGCCCTTTTTGCACTTTTAGCTTAGCATTCAGTCGCTGGCGGCGCGCAGCCGTGCGTGAGCCCGGGCCGTGGGGAGCGTGATGCGGAAGGCGGTGCCTTTTCCGGGCGTGCTTTCGACTGAAATATGGCCGGAGTGTTCCTGCACGATGCCGTAGCTAACGGCCAGCCCGAGGCCTGTGCCGCGCCCTATGCCTTTGGTGGTAAAGAACGGATCATAGATCTTCGCCAGATTTTCCGGCGTGATGCCGATGCCGCTGTCTGCGATCTCAATGATGAGAGCGTCATCGTCGTCGTTGTTTTTGTTAAGCGTGCGGATGGCGATGCGACCGCTCTCGGGGATCGCATCGCGCGCGTTCAAAATAAGATTGGTGAAGACTTGTTGCAGCTTACTGGCGTTTCCGAGAACGAACGGAAATCCGGCGTCATAAGAGCACAAAATCTCTATGTGGCCGCGGCGCAATTGAGGTTCGAGCAGTTGCAACGTCGCGTCGAGCACGCGGCTCACATCCACATCGCCGAACTCGGCGGCGCTGCCGGCGCGCGAAAAATTGAGCAAATTGTTGACGATATCTGAGGCGCGGTCGGTTTGCCGCCGCACCTTTTGCAAAAGGGCGTGCTTCGGGTCGGAATCGCTAATCATGCCGAGCAGCATTTGCGTGTAGGACGAGACGCCCGTGAGCGGCGTGTTGATCTCGTGCGCCACGCCGGCGGCCAGCAAGCCGATTGAGGAAAGCTTCTCTCGCTGCTGCAACTGCTCTTCCAAACGCGCGCGCGCCGTCACGTCTTCAACGACCACCAAGGCCTGCGTGTGGCCGATCAAATCGTCGGCCCGAAGCGGCGCGAGCGAGATGTTTAGAACCAAAGTTCGGCCGGCGCGCGTCGCGGTGTGCAGCTTGTAGATGTGGCGCAGCTCGGTTAATCAGCTTTTCTCGCCGAGCACTTGTTGCAGCGTTTCGCCGAAGTCGTCGGCGAACAATTCCTCAACCTTGCGGTTAAGCGCCGCCGTCGCGCGCGATGCCAAGCATTTCTTCGAGCGCTGAGTTGCAGCGCGTCACGCAGCCCTCGATGTCAACGGCGAGCAGCCCGATGTTGATTGACTCGACGATTGATTCGTTGAATTCTTTGAGCACCGCCATTTCGCCCGCGCGGCGCTGCTCCTGATAAAGCAGCGTGTTCTCGATGGCCACCGCGACGTAGCCCGCCACGGTACGCAAAATCTCCAAATCTTCCGTCGACAGCAATCCGCCTTCGCCGAACGGCCAAGCCCGATGACCGCGATCATGCGGCCGCGCACCACGCACGGCACGTAGTAGTGAAGCGCCCGGCGCACAAAGTGGAAAGCTCCGGGTCGAGATCCAAATCATCGGCGCGCACCACGCCCGTCTCGGCGGAGCGCGCGCGAATCATTTCGCGAAAATCCGGCGGAACAATCAGCGACGAAGAAATATGTGCGGCGCGCGCCACTCTGTAGCCGGCCGCCGCCCGCTCGTCTTCCACAAAAATTGCGATCCGCTCTACGCCCAAAACTTTTTGCAAGCGGGAGATCAGCGAATCCAACAGCGGGTCAAGGGCCGTGGTCGCCGAGATGGTGCGCCCGAAATCCAACAGCCCGTTGCGCAAATCATAGCGCTCTCCGTAGAAAATGCGGTCGATGCGCACCTGCAGGTAATTCTTCAGCGGCGCGGCCGTCATCACAATGATGGCCATCGAAACGCCCACAATCACCCGCGGCGTGATCGTGCTGAGTTAAAACGCCTTCCTCATCCTGGCCGATCGCATAAATGCCGCCCGTGTACACCGTCAGACCCAGCATCAGCGCAATCGCCAGCGTGGTCAGCGCGTACACCGCGGTGCGCCGCACGACCATATCGACATCCATCAAGCGGTAGCGCACCACAGAGTTGCCGAAGGTGAGCGGAATCAGCACCAGCGGCACCACCGCCAGATTCGTCAACCAGCGTTCGAGCGAAGAACCGAGACTGCTCGCCGCCGCGTCGACGCCCAGCACATAGCGGATCGAGTAAAGCAGCGTGAACGGAACGATGGCGACCGCCGAACCCCACACGACCCACTTCAACTGTTGGCGAACGATGGTCACTTCGCTGCTCAAAAAGCGGCGAATGATGAGCGCGCTCCCGGCGACGAGTGAGGCCGCAAAAAGCAGAAACTCCGCGCGGTAAAGCCAGCCGATAAAGTTCTCTGAAAAACTAATCGCCGAGGGGCGCACAAAACTGTTAATGGCGCTCAGAATGAGAAACGCGGCGCTTGGCGAGTAGAGCAGCGCGGTCAGCAGCCAGCGCCGCCCGCCGGACATCTGTCGTCGACTGTGCGGGTACAGCGCGCAAAAGTGGACAAAAAGCGGGCCGAGCAGCGCCAACGCGGCGTCATCCAAAAACGCGACTGCCAAATCCAGGTCTTCGTAAGCGCCGACAGGTTTGTAGAAATGAAGCACGAAGGCCACCACGCACAGCGTCGCGAAGTGGATCGTGAAGGGACCGCTGCCGCCTTGCTTGAAAAGCACAAAAAGTCCGACGCAAAGGTAAACCACGCCGATCAGCGTGATGGTACGGTCGTGAGTGGACAAGCTGGGGATGGCCTGAAGGTTGAACAAATCTGCGTAGTAAAAGCGCGTTTCAACCGGGAAGGAAGGTCGCTCGATGAAGTAAGAAAGATGTCCGCCGACGCCCGCTTCTTCAAGATAGATTGGAACATCAACTGCCGCGCCGATCTGCTCATAGCTCATCGCATCGGCGCTGATCGCGATCAAACGGTCGCCGGGCAAAATGCCCGCGCGCTGTCCGGCGGAATTGGGGGTAACCGAGCGCGCGATGACTCCGGTTGATTGTGAGTTTTGGTCGTCAGCCGTGGTGCTCCACTCGATCCCATCAGTTGGCGGCGCGGTATGACCGAGCGCTGCGCGAAGTTGAGGGCGCCTCCCACGACGAGCAGCGCCGCCACAATCAGCAGCACCCACGCACGCGTCGTTAGCACACTATTCTTCACAAGAGAAATTTTAAGCGCTTACCAAAAAGATTGATGGCACACTAAACCACGTTCCGGCGATGCAAAATATGTTCCAGCTAAGGTTAGCCGCTGGAAACCTCAAAGGGCGGCGGCGGCGGCGTTCGTTGTCAGGCGTATCATCTTACGGCGTGAGGAGTTACACGGAGGATTGAGGCGTCAGGTGCTAATTGATTGTGTGTTCTCTCGAAATCGTTTTAATCCAAGATTTTGGAGGCATTCAAGATTTCGGAGAAGGGTTGTGTGAGCGTCCGACGACAATCTCGGACGCCCGAACTGATTACCTGCTATATGCCGCGCACACCGAGGAAGTGGAGCGTGTCAGTACCGCCTGCTTCAGCTGGGCGGGTGCTGGCGACGTTATGACCCGCCCAGCTGAAGCAGGCGGTACTGACCTGTCCGTCTCACGAGCCGGTATCTTGGTGTGGCTGCCATATAGTAGCCGCTCTGCCCGAGCGGAATTTAAAATCTCAGCGAAATACCACCGCGCACCGAGCGACGAGTCGTGCCAACCAAAAGCGCTGTCTCGCCGTCGTCAACCGCGCCCGCCTGCGCGTCAAGCAGATTGCGCGCATCAAGCACGGCTTCGACTCGCACGGGCAAACCGAAGGCGGGCAACTCCTGAGTTACGTAAAAGCTGAGCGATGGATCATAAACCGCAAGCCTGCCGGCGAAAGGATCGATGGCGAAAACCGTGGCGCCCGGCGAAAAGCGAAAGATGGTGCGCACGCGCGTTCCCGGCGAAAGTGTGGCCTCTAACTGCGCCGCCGCCGTTTGAAAAAGCCGTTCGCCCACAACGTCGCGGGATCAGTCGCGCCGGCCGCGGAAAGCTCTTGGCCGCGCCCAAACGAGTATCCGGCCGAAGCCTTAAGCGTCGAATTCAAACGGCGCGAATAAAGCACGCGCAGTCCGCGCGCCGCGCCTTGTTGCTGAGCCACTCGCGTCATGTCGGCATCGGCGTCGCCGGCGAAAGCCGAGATCGGAGCGCTCAAAAGACCGACGCCGCGATTTTCCGTGGTGTCGAAAAAGGCGGTCGCTTCGAGACTTGAATTCATATCAAGCTCGCGTTCGATGCCCATCTCCAAGCGACGGCTTTGCTCCATCAAAGCTTGTCCCTGCGCATAAACAATTGGTTGAAGGCGCGCCTCACGAAAAACAACTTGGCCGTCTTCAAACTGCGCCGCGCTTTGCACACGCTCACCGCCCGCCGGCGCATAAGCCGCGCGCACGCGCGTGCGTGAATCAATGTCATACTGCAAGCCGAGGCGGGGGCTGAGCGCATCGCCACCGCCCGCGCCCGTAAAACGCGAATAATCCATCCCGAGGACCACAATCACGCCCTCGCGCGCAACCCACTCATCCGTCACACTGAACGACACTTGCCCGAGGCTTCCTCCCGCGAAGCGATGCCGGTCGTCACTGATGATTCGTCCGCCGAGCTGCGCCACTCCGGCGCCCAGGCTCACGCGATGCCGGTTGCCTAAGCGCAAGCGCGCCAGCGCCTCAAAGCGTTGCGCCGCAGCCCTGATGGACCCGGTTTGCCCGGCCAAAATCAAATTCACGCTGTCGTTCAAGGTTGAGAGAACGCGAAGTTTAAGCCGACGCCGGAGAAAGAATCGCCGAGCGGATGAGCGGACGTGATCGCGTAAGTTTCAACGACGCCTTGCGGGCGAAGCCGCCCGGCGCGGTGCGGCGCCGGTTCTTCGGGTTGCTCCGCGGTCTTGGCGAGCACAACTTGATCGTTTGTGTCGTCGCCCGCGATGGCGGCGGCGATTTCATTTTGCCCTTCGCTGATTTGAAAAATTGAGCGGCGACTTTGCGCGGCGCGCAGTCGCCACTTCGTTTCGTCGCGATCTATGCGTCGCTCAGGAGTTGTGCGGCCAGAGCCCATCGGTTCCAGATTGAAACGGTAGATAAGTTCTGAGGAAGGTGTGATCTGAACGGCTTCAAAAGCAGCTGTGTTGAATCCCTCAGCCGCCGCGCGCAGTGAGTAACTTCCGGCGGCCAGGCGCGCTTTGAAGCGACCGTCGGCGCCGGTGCGCGCTTGTCTCAGGATTTCCGCCGCGCCTTGGCGCAGAATCACAATTAAGGCTCCGGCCAGCGGTTTGCCGCTTTGGTCGAAAACCGTGCCCATAATTGAGCCCGTAGCGGCAGGCCGCTCGCGATCGGATGAAGCCGGCGCTCCCGGCGCCGCAGCGACGTTTGTTTCTCGGGCGAGCGCTAAAAACAGAAGAAAGAAAACCAGCGCCAGGCTTTTGCGAAAAAAAATCGGCATTCCGGCGGGACCTCCAACGAACACCTCGGAAACGATTTTACTGTGCCGAGCGCTGAGAAAAAGCCCGACGACAAGCGAGGTCTGACTAAATAGTTTTAGAGGTTCTTGATGAACTTGCGGTTGCTTTCCGTTTTGTAATACCCGGATCAACGTTTGCGCAAAAGCGAGTCTTCCACAAGCAAGTTGATTCGGCCTAGATCGGTAACGCCGTTATTTTCCGTTAGTTTCGTCAACAGTGTCAAGCGTGCGGCCGGCGCGCGGCTCCCCTTCGCGTCTCTTCGCGTCTTTCTCTTTGCGTTTCTTTGCGGTTAAGTGAGAGGTACTTAACCGCAAAGAAACGCAAAGAGAAAGACGCGAAGAGACGCGAAGGGAAGAGGAATAAACCTTTGGCTTTCGGCCGCGAATTTGCCCGGCTTTTGCCGCCGTGTTACGATGCCTGGCTTTCGCCGATCGGTGTTTGTATGGCAAATCTTTCTTGCGGCAAAAGCTCACGGTTTTGACTGTTAATAATGATTGAGCACATTAAATCAACTACGCTCGATAACGGAGCGATCGTTCTGACGGAGTTTATGCCGGGGTTGCGCTCCGTGACCGTCGGCATCTGGGTCAGAAGCGGATCGCGACATGAAGCTGGGCCCTTAAACGGCATGTGCCACTTTATCGAGCACGCCGTCTTTAAGGGAACCCGGCGGCGCTCGGCTCTCGACATCGCCGTTGAGTCTGACCGGCTCGGCGGTCATTTCGACGCCTACACTTCGCATGAGCTAACCGGCTTCACAATGAAGGTCGTGGATCACGCGCTGCCGCAAGCCTTCGATTTGCTCGCGGACTTGCTCGCCTTTCCTCGGTTTGACGAGGAAGATTTGGAGCGCGAGCAAAAAGTAATCATCGAAGAAATGAAGATGGTGGAGGATACGCCGGACGAGTTTCTGGCGGAGATTTACTCCGCCGCCTGCTTTCCGGGCCACGCGCTGGGGCGCCCCATCGAAGGCACCGCCGACACGGTCTCGAACTTTGATGCCCGCACGACCGCCGCCTTTCACGCCCGCGCCTACCAACCGCGCAACTTGGTGATTGCCGCCGCCGGAAATCTTGAGCACGATGCCTTAGTGCGCTTGGCGGAAAAAGCTTTCGCCGATTTTGCGAGCGCGAACGAAGCGCAACAGCCTGAAGAAGCTCCGCGTTTGGCCTCCCCGATCATGATTCAGCGCAAAAAGGAGCTGGAACAGGCCCATTTGATTCTTTCTGCGCCCTGGCCTTCGGCTAAAAGCGACGATCGTTATGCGGCCAGCTTGCTTGTCTCTGTGCTCGGAGGCGGCACTTCGAGTCGGCTGTGGCAGTCGGTTCGCGAAGAGCGCGGCTTGGCTTACTCGGTCGGAGCGGCGGCTTCGCCTTTCACCGACATCGGCGTGTTTCAACTGTACGCCGGCACTTCGCCCGATCAGCTTGATGATGTGCTCGAACTTTCGCTCGCTGAGCTGCGCCGCGTAGTGCGCGAATCCGTGGACGCCGAAGAATTGCGCTTGGTCAAAGACCAAGCGATCTCGTCGATTCTTTTGGGCCTTGAGTCGAGCGGCGCGCGCGCCTCGGCGCTCGCCCGTCAAGAAATCATTCACGGTCGTCGCATTGATCCGGAATATGTGATCCGTCGCATCGAACAGGTCACGCCCGATGATTTGCAGCGCATCGCGCGCGCCTGCTTTACGACCGAGTCGCTCGGCGTGGGGGCGCTCGGAGATCTCAACGGATTCGGCGTCGATCGGGCGCGTTTGGAAATCTGAAGAAGCGGCCAAGCGGGCTGTTTAGCGTCCGAAGCGATCCTGACCGGCCGCGATAAGGGCATGATTCGTTTCACCGTACTTGGCAGCGGTTCCACAGGGAATTCCGTGCTCATCTCTTCGGGCTCGACGCGCGTGTTGGTCGATGCCGGAATGAGCGCGCGTGAAATCGTCCGCCGCCTGGTGCTGCTCGGCGAGGACCTGGCCCGGCTCGACGGCGTGATTGTGACCCACGAGCACGGCGACCACGTCGGCGGTTTGCGCGTGTTGCTGAAAAGTCTGAGCTGTCCGGTCTACATCTCAGGAGAAACGCGCGCGGCCTACATCGGCGAGCGCGAGCGCGTCTCAGCTGAAGAGCCGCGCCGGCGCGCCGACGCGCTCTGCAACAGAAGCGTAGAGATCACTTCCAGCCACGACTTTCGCATCGGCGACATAGATTTTCACCCGTTCACGGTGCCGCACGATGCGGCCGATAACTTCGGTTTCACGGCCGAGTGTGCCGGCGTGCGCATCGCGACGGTGATGGACCTGGGGCACATCACCACCCTGGTGCGCGAGCGTTTGCGCAATTGCGCGGCCATTGTGCTGGAATCGAATCACAGCCGCGACATGCTGCGAGCCTGCGATGTTTACTCGTGGGAACTCAAACAGCGCATCCTTTCGCGCACCGGCCATCTCTCGAATGAGGATGTCGCCGAGTGGCTGCGCGACGGCTTCGACGGAACGGCTTCGCACATCGTGCTGGCCCACCTTTCGCAGCGCGCCAACAATCCGTTTCTCGCCAAAATCACGGCCGAGACGGCGCTTCGCGAACGCGCGCCGCTTTTCCAAACCGCCTTCACGGAAATCGTGCTCTCAGACCCCAAAGAGCCGACCCCCTGGATCGAATTAGAGTGACAAGTGACAAGTGACTGCGGGAAGTGACGAGTGACAAGTGACCGCGGGAAGTGACGAGTGACAAGTGACAAGTGACAAGTAAGAGGGAGATAAGAAAACAGTGAGCTGGAAGAATTTGGTTTTCATCTTGTCACTTGTCACTTGTCACTCGTCACTTCCCGCAGTCACTTGTCACTCGTCACTTGTCACTTTTTTAAACTCATGATTGCACGTTATACGCTACCCGAAATGGGCGCCGTTTGGTCTGAGGAGAACAAGTTCCAGAAGTGGCTGGACGTGGAGCTAGCCGTCTGCGAAGTGCACGCCGAGATGGGCACGATCCCCTCCGACGCCCTCGCGCAAATCAAAGCGCGCGCGCGCTTCTCAGTGGCGAGAATCAATGAGATTGAGCTGACTACGGATCACGACTTGATCGCCTTTACCACCAATCTCGCCGAGTCAATTGGCGAGGCCGCCCGTTTCGTTCACTACGGTCTCACATCTTCGGATGTGGTTGACACGGCCAACGCCTTGCTGCTGCGCGATGCCTGCGATTTACTGCTGGGTAAAATTGACGCCTTGCTGGATGTGCTGAAGCGACGCGCCGAGGAATTTAAAGAAACGCCGCAGATCGGGCGCACCCACGGCATCCACGCCGAGCCGACATCCTTCGGCTTGACTTTTGCGCTATGGTACGACGAAATGCGGCGCAATCGAGGGCGACTGTGCGCCGCGCGCCGCACCATCGCCGTTGGCAAAATCAGCGGCGCCGTGGGAGCCTTTGCGCATCTCGACCCCATGGTCGAAGAGCGTGTCTGCCGCCGGCTCAACTTGCGCGCGGCCCTTGTGTCCACGCAGATCATTCAGCGCGATCGCTACGCCGAATATCTTTGCACGCTCGCGGTGATCGCCTCGTCGCTGGATAAATTCGCGCTGCAGGTGCGCCACTGGCAGCGCACGGAGGTGAGAGAGGCGGCGGAAAAATTCAAGCGCGGCCAAAAAGGGTCGAGCGCGATGCCGCACAAACGCAATCCGATTCTTTCGGAGCGCTTGTGCGGCTTGGCGCGCGTTGTGCGCGGCTACTCGGTGACAGGCCTCGAATCAATTGCGCTGTGGCACGAGCGCGATATCTCACACTCTTCGGCCGCGCGCGTGGTGCTGCCCGACGCGTCCATCGCCGTCGACTATATGCTGGAAAAAGCGGCTGCGCTGCTTGATGGGCTGGTGGTTTACCCTGAGCGGATGCTGGAAAATTTGGGAGCGACGCGCGGGCTCGTTTTCAGCGGGCAACTGCTGCTCGCGCTCGCGGGCGCAGGCGTCGCGCGCGAAACGGCTTACGAATGGGTGCAGCGTAGCGCCATGAAAGTGTGGGACGAGGGCGGAGATTTCCGCGAGCAAGTGTTGGCCGACGCGGACATCAGCCAACACCTGACGCGAGAAGAAATCGCGCGCGTCTTTGCGCTGCCAACGTATTTGCGAAACGTTGACGCGATTTACGCGCGCGTTTTTCGTGATGAGGTCAGCGAATAAAAACGCGGCGCCGGGTGCTTTCACAAAAAGGGCGACTTACTTGGCGGCGAACTTTTCCGCCATGTCGCCGATAATCGGCAGCTTGAACATCTGGCCCTGGTATGATTTGACCATGCACAAAACCCAGATGACGAGGAACCCGAGCAGCACCACGAAGCCAAGCAAGCCCACGAGGCTGCCGAGAACGCCGATAATCTGGCTGAGGATGACGCTCACGATAGTTAACCCGATTTGAAAGACGATGACTGCGACGCCCAACAGAATCGATTGCATCGCGTGGAAGCGAACAAACGGACTTTGTTTTTCAATGAGAAAGAAAACCAGTCCGGTGAGCCAAGTTAAAACATATGCGAGCAACGCGGCGACGTTAGGTTGTAAGCCTGTGCTTGACGGGCCCGACGGCGCTCCGTATGGCGGTGGCGGTGGTGAGGCCGAACCGAAACCTTGTGGATTTTGCATGGCGGTATTTCTCCTCTGCGCGAAAAAGTGTTTTATAGTGAAGCGTCTTCAGTTGCGATGAATCGTAAATCTGTAAAAAGAGCGTGGTTGATGGCGAGGACGTTCTCTCACGCGCGTCTTTGCTTTGGTTCCGAAACACGGGTCAAGCGCGGTCATCTTATAGCAATGAAACGTCCCTGCGCAAGATTTTCAGGGACGATCCGGAGAGCAGGCAATCAAAGTGAAAGCTAAAGTTTACGTCACCTTCAAGCCGAGCGTGCTCGATCCGCAAGGCAAAGCCATTCATCACAGCGTAGAGTTGATCGGCTATCGCGGCATCGCAGATGTGCGCCAGGGCAAGTATTTCGAGATCGCGCTTGACCCGAGCCTGGATCAACAAGAGGCGCACGCCACAGCCGAACAAATGGCGCGCGAAGTGCTCGCCAACCCGGTGATTGAAGATTTTCGCGTGGAGATAGAACCTTGAAATTCGGAGTAATCGTTTTTCCCGGCTCTAACTGCGATCATGATGCGTATCATGTGATTTCCAAGCATGTGGGGCAACCGGTCGACTTTATCTGGCACCGCGAGATAAGCCTCAATTCGTACGACGCGGTGATTGTGCCGGGCGGCTTTTCTTACGGAGATTATCTGCGCGCCGGCGCCCTAGCCCGTTTTTCGCCGGTGATGAGCGCCGTCAAAGCCTTCGCCGCCAGCGGGCGCTTTGTGCTCGGCATCTGCAACGGCTTTCAGATTCTGTGCGAAGCGGGCCTGCTGCCCGGAGCCTTGATTCGTAACCGCGACTTGCACTTCATCTGCCGCCACGTGCGTGTGCGCGTGGAAACTTCAGCCACGGCTTTTACTTCACAACTCTCAAGCGGAACCGTGCTTCAACTGCCCATCGCGCACGCGGAAGGCAATTACGTGTGCGGCGACGAAACGCTCGACGAGCTGCGCCGCGAAGACCGCATTGTATTTCGCTATTGCGACGAATCGGGGGGGCTCACCGACCGGGCAAATCCGAACGGTTCGCGCGACTCAATCGCGGGAATCTGCAATCGCGAAAGAAACGTGCTCGGACTGATGCCCCACCCCGAACGGGCCTGCGAAGATTTGCTCGGCTCACTGGACGGCAGCGGCATCTTTCGCTCGCTCACCGCGAAGCTCGCGTTTGGAAGGATG
>JBBJMB010000348.1:0-3503 GCA_037719755.1 Pyrinomonadaceae bacterium | reverse complement strand
ATTGAGTTGAGATAGAGAGGTTAGTGAGATCCTCACTTCTGAGCTGTCCCCCCCTTATGCAAGGCATCGCCATTTTGGGTTCGACCGGCTCGATTGGCCGCAACACGTTGCGGGTCGTTGATTGTTTAAGCGAGCGGTTTCGTGTGGTCGCCATCGGAGCGCGGCGCAACGTGAAAGAATTGGCCGAGCAAATCGCGCGCTACCGTCCCGAGGTTGTCTCTGTTGAGACGGAGGCGAGCGGCGAAGAGCTGGCGCGCGCGGTGCACGGGCTCAATGCGCCGCCGCCGCGCATCGTGTGCGGTGAGCTTGGTTTGGTGGAAGTCGCGACGCACGAGGCGGCCGCTTGTGTGGTGAGCGCGACGGTCGGCGCGGTGGGCTTGGTGCCAACGTTGCGCGCGCTTGAAGCGGGCAAGCGGGTGGCGCTGGCCAACAAAGAAACGCTGGTGATGGCCGGCGCTGTAATGCAAAGCCGCGCGCGAATCCGGGGCCGAGATTTTGCCGGTTGATTCCGAGCACAACGCGCTGCACCAGTGCCTGAGAGGTGAAAAGCGCTGTGAAGTGCGGCGCTTGGTGCTCACCGCCTCGGGCGGCCCTTTTCGCACCAAGGATAAACGGGCGATGGAGCAAGCGAGCGTCGCCGAAGCGATGCGGCATCCGACCTGGAACATGGGCGCCAAAGTCACCATCGACTCGGCCACGCTGATGAACAAAGGATTAGAGGTGATCGAAGCGCACTGGCTTTTCGGCTTCGACCCCGCAGCGATTGAGATCGTCGTGCACCCGGAATCAATCGTTCACTCGATGATCGAATTAATCGACGGCTCCGTGATCGCGCAACTCGGCGTCACGGACATGCGCCACGCCATCCAATACGCCCTCACTTACCCGGACCGTTGCCGCTCGCCGCTTCCTTCGCTCGATCTGACGAGTTTCACCGCGCTTAATTTTGAAGCGCCTGACGCGGAAAAATTTCCAGCCCTCCGGTTAGCTTACCGGGCCCTTCGCGCGGGCGGCACGCTGCCCGCCGCGATGAACGCCGCGAACGAAGAAGCGGTCAAGGCATTTCTTGGGGAAAAGATTCGTTTGACGGACATCCCCGATGTGATCGAGCGCGTGATGGATGCTCATCAAATACGCCAAGCGGATGACCTGGCGGTGATTCTCGGGGCCGACCGCGCAGCGCGCGTCGCGGCCCTCGGCGAAATCGAATCCCTCACGCCGCTTTCCACTTAATGCCCCACAAAAGCGCCGGCCTCTTAATGTTGTTTGACGCTCGCACGGCGCCGAGCGTAAACTTCCACTCGCAGTCGGTGCAACCGGCTCGCCGATCCGGGCCTCTAAACGGCGGCATTCAAAGACTTTTCGTGAAGAATCACTGGAAAATATGAACTTCTATTTGATCAGCATTCTGGCCTTCATCTTTATTCTCGGCACGGCCGTCGTTTTGCACGAGTTCGGCCACTTTATTGTGGCGAAGCTATTGGGCATACGCGTCGAGACGTTCTCGGTTGGTTTCGGCCCACGCATCTTCGGACGGCGGTGGGGCACAACAGATTACCGTTTGAGCGCGATTCCGCTTGGCGGCTACGTCAAAATGGGCGGCGACGAATCAAACTCGCCCATTGAAGGTTCGGGAGCGGAAAACGTTCCCGATCACGAAAGATTTGATTTGCGTCCGCGCTGGCAAAAAGTCGCCGTCGGCTTGGCCGGACCGACGATGAATATTTTAACCGCGCTGGCGGTGCCGTTTGTGAGCGCGCTGTTGATGGGCATGCCCACGCCGCCGACGCCCGTGGTCAGCCAATTGCGCGAAGGCGGCACATCCGCCGCGGCGGGCCTGCGACCCGGCGACCGCATCGTTTCCTTTAACGGCGTCGACAATCCCACCTGGGACCGCATTCGCGGAGACGCCTTGCTTTCTCCCGAACAGCCGCTGCCCGTGGTGGTCGAGCGCGACAATCAGCGCATCCCTTTGAGCATCAAGCCGACGAAGCGCGTAGAGGGCACCGATTCCCTCGGAGAACTGGATTTCCGGCCGGACTTCGGCGACGCGAAAATCATCATCAGCGAAGAAATTGAGCCAAGCACGCCCGCCGCGCAGGCCGGCCTGCAAGCAAAAGACCGCAATCTCTAAATAAAAGGCGAAGCCGTCGCCAGCTCCGAACAAACCAGACAACTGATCCGAGAAAGCAAGCAGTTGCCGCTGCAAGTGGTTTACGAGCGAAACGGCGAGCGCCGCGAAACGGCGGCGACGCCGGGGCAGTTGTCCGAAGGCGTGCGCGGACTCGGCGTGCGCTTGATGGAAGTGCTGCCGATGCAAAGCGTCGGGCCAATCGCCGCCCTCAGGTATGCCGTGAAAGCCAACCTTGAGGTTGTGCGTTTAACGGGCAAGGCTGTGGGGCAAGTTTTGAGCGTCGAGAGGTCGGCGCGCGACACCTTCTCGGGGCCCATCGGCATCGCCCGCGCTTCATCTGTGGCCGCGACCACAGCCGGCTGGGAAGGCGTGTTTGTGCTGCTCGGGTTCCTCAGCCTGAACCTTGGCGTCTTCAACTTGCTGCCGATCCCGGTGCTCGACGGCGGCATGATTTTTATGGTCCTCGTCGAAGGATTGCTCGGCTGGGTGGGCATTAAGCTTTCCATGCAGATGCGCGAGCGCATTCAGCAAGCCGGCTTCGTCGCGCTGCTGTTGCTGATGGGCTTTGTGATTACCAACGACTTGATTAAAGAAGCATCGCTGCGCTGGCGGAGCACTCCCGAAGCGAGCCAGCCGGCGAAGACATCGCCCGCCCCGGAAGCCAAGTAAAGGTTTTAGCAAAAGCCAAGTTCCAATTATGCGAAAATCAAGGGCGATCAAAGTTAAAGACGTGCAGATCGGCGCGGGCGCGCCCGTCGCCGTGCAGTCGATGACGAAAACCGACACTGCCGATGTCGACGGCACAGTGGCGCAAATCGAGGCGATGATGCGCGCGGGCTGCGAGATCGTGCGCGTCGCCGTGCCGAACAAAGAGGCCGCCGTTGCGCTCAAAGAAATCCGCCGCCGCGTGCCCCACGTGCCGCTGGTGGCCGACATCCACTTTCATTACAAATTGGCGCTGATGGCTTTGGACGCCGGCATAGACAAGCTGCGCCTTAATCCCGGCAACATCGGCGCGCACGAGCGCGTGCGCGAAGTGGTGCGCGCCGCGGCCGCGCAAAAAGTACCGATTCGCATTGGCGTCAACGGCGGCTCGCTGGAAAAAGATCTGCTGGTGAAGTACGGCACGGCGACGCCCGAGGCGATGGTCGAATCGGCTCTGCGCCACATACGCATTCTGGAAGAGCTTGATTTTCACGACATCGCCATTTCTCTGAAAGCGTCTGACGTGCGTCGCACGGTGGGCGCTTACCGCTTGCTCGCGTCGCAGGTTGACTATCCGCTGCACCTCGGCGTGACCGAAGCGGGCACGTCCTTTAGCGGATCCGTGAAGTCCGCGATCGGCCTCGGCATTTTGCTGCACGAAGGC
>JBBJMB010000347.1:0-3513 GCA_037719755.1 Pyrinomonadaceae bacterium | reverse complement strand
GCAGCCACGCGCATGCAAGTTGTCGATGGATTGGTACAACAAGAGGTCCTTTTTCAGCGCGCTGAAAAAGAGAAGCTGACACCAAACGAGGATGAAATCACGCGCGAAATCGCCACTCGCAAGCAACAAAGCCGCATGACCGACGAGGAGTATGCCCGCTTTCTGCGCGACAGCAATCAAACCGACCAGACGCTGCGCGAATTGATCCGCAAGGAGATCGCCGTGCGGAAGTTGCAGGAAAAGGTGGTCGGAAAAATCAGCATCAGCGACAAAGAAGTTGACGATTACTACAGCACCAACAAAGCTTCCTTTGTTAACGCCCGCGGCGTCGGCCTCGCCGACATCGTCGTCGACCCGCGACAACCGTCTCAGCGAAGACGCGAAGAACGAATCCGAAGCGAAATCAAAAATCGACATTATCTACCAGCGCTTAAAGAGCGGCGCCGACTTCGCCACGGTGGCCCGCGAAAAGAGCGAAGACCCGAGCAACATTCGCGGCGGCGACATCGGTTTCGCGACCGAAGACCAGCTCAAGCAGACCGGCTTTCCGCCCGAACTGGTGGACAGGTTTTTCACCTCCATGCAGGCCGGCGATATCACGCCGCCGCTCAAGTTTTCCAACAACAATTGGTACATCTTCAAGCTCACTTCTCGTCAATTGCAGAACGAAAACTTAACGCTTGAGAGTCCCAATGTCCGCGATCAAGTGAAAGAGATTCTGCTCAATCAACACCGCCAAATGTTGAACGCCGCGCTGCTCGGCGTCGCCATTAACGAAGCCAAAATTGAAAATAATTTGGCCCTCAACATGCTGAACAGTCCCAGCAACTTAAGCGGCCTTCGGCCCGCGCAAACCGGCGGACCGGCGGCGGCGACCGCTCCCGCCGCCGGTAACAGCAATGCGGCGGCGGCCACCTCTAGCTCTTCCGCAGCGCCGACCCAAACGAACGCCGCGCCGGGCAATTAAGAAGCAGTTTGAAAAAGCTCCCTGGGGGCGTTTCGCCGGCCGCCGCCCACCGAACGCCACACGGTGAGAGATTTCGACCTGAAAGACAATGGCATTAGTGGCGCTGGGAGCGCAGGCCTTGGCCTGCCAGGGCAAGCCAGTGCAAACACCGGACGCGCCATGCGGCCCGGTTGGCAGGCCAGATGCCTGCGCTCCCAGCGTGGCATTTTCTTAATTCAATGCCATGGCCATGAAAGGGTCGGATTCAAATGCGACCCCTTCAGGGTCGGAAACTTTATGCATGGCTGACCGGTGGCGTGGCCGCCGGCTATTAAATCGCTCCCTTTCAGGGCTCACACAGCATCTCAAAATAATTGTGCTTCGCGTATGCTCTTTCGTCTTTCAGAAGTTCATAAATTCTATGGCGCGCAGGATGTTTTGCGCGGCGCTTCGCTGCAAATCAATCCCGGCGAACATGTCGGGTTGGTTGGCCGCAACGGCGCCGGCAAAACCACGATTTTTCGCTTGATCACGGGCGAGGAAGAGCCTGAGCGCGGCGACGTTGTGCGCGCGCGCGGTTTGCGCCTGGGACTGCTTGAGCAGCACGTTCACTTTGAAGTGGGCACCACGGTGCACGAAGCCGCGCTGGCCGCATTCGGGCATCTGCAGCAGATCGAGCACGAAATGCGCGCCCTTGAGCATCGCATGGCCGAGGCGGGCGATCATCTGGACTCTGTGCTTGAGCGCTACAGCGATTTACAGCATCAATTCGAGCGCGAAGGCGGCTTTGAGTACGGCGCCAAGGCCGAGGCGATTTTGCAGGGTTAGGCTTGACCGAAACCTGGTTTCAGGAAACCAAAGCTTCCGCGGCCAAAAACCCGCTTGGGGCTGGTCTGGTTGCTTTGGCCGAGCCCGATGTGCTGCTGCTTGATGAGCCGACCAATCATCTGGATACGGCCGCCATTGAATGGCTGGAAGAGTTTCTCGCGACGTACTCATCGGCCTACGTGATCATCAGCCACGACCGCTACTTTCTCGACCGCACCTGCCGGCGCATCATTGAAGTCGAGTTCGGACGCGCGGTCAGCTACAACGGCAATTACTCGGACTTTCTCATTGAGCGCGAAGAGCGTCGCGAGATTCAGCAGCGAGCCTACGAGAACCAGCAGCAATTAATCGCCAAGACCGAGGACTTTATCCGCCGCAACCTCGCGGGCCAGAAGACCAAGCTGGCGAAATCTCGTCGCAATATGCTTGAGCGCCTTGAGCGAGTGGACGGAGTGAGACCCGACCAATCGCAAAGGCGATTTCAAACTAAAGGGCGTCGAGCGGGCCGGCGTTCACGTGCTGACGGTCGAAGAAGCCACCATCGGCTACCCCAACCACACGCTTGCCGAAAACATCACTTTCACGTTGCGCCGTGGAGAGTGCTTGGGAATTATCGGCCCGAACGGCGCCGGCAAAACCACGTTCTTAAAGACGCTCCTGGGAAATCTTCCGGCCCTGGGCGGCGAGGTTCGCTGGGGCTCAAACGTGCAGATCGGGTATTACGCTCAGCAGTTGGACGATCTTGATGTGCGTAATGAAATCATTATGGAGTTGCGGCGCGTCGCTCCGGCGAGCGCCACGGCCGGCGAGTTGCGCTCATTTCTCGCCAGGTTTCTGTTCACCGGCGATGACGTTTACAAACACGTCGCCGATCTTTCGGGCGGCGAAAAGGGACGATTGGCGCTGGCCAAGTTGATTTACTCGCGGGTCAACGTTTTAGTGCTCGACGAGCCGACCAACCATTTGGACATTCCTTCGCGCGAAGCGCTCGAAGAGGCGCTTGCCGCTTACGAGGGAACCATCCTCACGATCAGCCACGACCGCTACTTTCTCGACCGCGTGTACGCAGATTCTCGCCCGGATGGGCGCGCCCTCGCCGAGCACTTCGACGGCGACTATACCGAATATCACGATTGGAAAATTCTTCAAAGGGAAGAATCCAAGCGAATTGTGACGAGCGCGCCTCCGACGATTACAGTTCCCGCTGAACCAATAGCGCCGCGTAATCCGAGTGCCAAAAAGCAGCCCAAAGGCGCGGCGAAGAAAACGCAAAGAAGAGATGCCGACGGTATCGAAGCCGAAGTAGGCGAGGCTGAAGCTCTCCTTGCGGCAATCTCCGCAGAGCTTTCCCGATCGGAAGTCGCCAGAGACAAAAATCGTTTGGCCACACTGAACGACCAATACCGCGCGGCCGAAGAGCGTGTGCGCACTCTTTACGAAGAGTGGGAGCGCGCCTCGGCGCTCGCGAGTAAAATCGGATGATCCTGCTCTTTGCGTTTCTCTCTCGTTTAAGTGAGTGATACCTAAACGAGAGAGAAACACAGAGAAAAGACGCAAAGAAGCGCAGAGGGAAGCGGGCGGTTGAGCGTGCCTTAACCTTCACGTCTCGCTTGACATGCGTTTGACTCGTTTGCTACTTTAGCCGTTCGTTCCGACTCCGGTTGAGAGCGGTAAATTCTCATTGTAGGCGCGTAGCTCAGGGGTAGAGCACTACCTTGACACGGTAGGGGTCTGCGGTT
>JBBJMB010000346.1:0-3524 GCA_037719755.1 Pyrinomonadaceae bacterium | reverse complement strand
GCAATGGCATCGCGGTCGCAGATCTTGCCGCGCGCCGTATTCACGAGGTACGCGCCGCGCTTCATTTCGGCGATGAGCGCGTCGTCGAACATGTGCTCGGTCTCTGGATGCAGCGGGCAGTTGATCGTCATCACGTCGCACACGCGCACCAGAGACTCGACGGTGGGGTGGTAGGTCAGGCCTAGTTCCTGCTCGACCGCCTCCGGCAGCCGGTGCCGGTCCGTATAGTGCAGCTGGACATCGAATGGCTTGAGTCGCTTCAGTACGGCCAATCCGATGCGCCCGGCGGCCACCGTCCCGACGGCCATTCCTTCCAGGTCATAAGAGCGCGCGACGCAGTCGGCGATGTTCCAGCCTTTCTTGACCACCCACTGGTATGACGGGATGTAATTGCGGACCAGCGAGAGGATCATCATCACGACGTGTTCGGAGACGCTGATGCTATTGCTGTAGGTGATTTCGACGACCGTGAGGCCCCGCTCCATCGCGGCCTGAAGATCGACATGGTCCGAACCGATCCCCGCCGTGATGCTCAGCTTCAGCTGGGGCGCCTTGGCGATGCGCGCGGCCGTCAGGTAGGCCGGCCAGAACGGTTGGGAGATGACGATTTCCGCGTCTGGCAGTTCCCGTTCAAGAACCGAGTGCGCCGTCCTTATCGGAGGTCACGACCAGCGTATGGCCCAACCCCTCGACGAATTTGCGCAGCCCGAGTTCCCCGGAAACACTGCCCAGCAGCTCGCCTGGCGTGAAATCGATTGCCTGCGGAGTCGGTACCGTCTGCCCGTCCGGATAGCGTTCCAGAATGGGAACGCTCTCACGGGCGTAAGACTGCGGATATCCTTCGACGGGATCGTCGTAGAGCACGCACACCACTTTCGCCATTGTCTCCTCCTTCTAAGCTAGGGTTATGGTCCAGCATCGGCTCAATCATGCGCCAATAGATTCACCGCTTCTTATTCAATCACCTTCCTGATAGTCAGATGGTATGGCTCATGCGGCCTCACGCTCGACATAACCGGCGCGCACGGATGTCCGGAGGCTGCTCGTAAATCCGCTACTATGCTTGAAGGCTCACAACAGGCAAGTCAGTCACAAATGCGCCGACGATTCGGCGCCGGCAACACTGCCGCACTGCGCCCCATCCTTGATCTTGGAACACCATCTGAACTGACCGCAGGCAGAGCCGGGCCCGTTTGCCCACACCGGAACACGTCCGTGAGACCACGCTCTTATTTGGTTGATTCTTTGGGCGAGCCGCCGATCAAGGCGAGCAACCCGCCGTCGACATCGATGGCCGTGCCCGTGATGAAAGAGGCGGCATCGCTCACGAGAAAGGCGATTGTTTCCGCCACTTTCTCGCGGTTCGGCGATGCGCCCGGCGGGTGCATCCGCTCGCAAGCCTCAACAATTGATGCCGGGTCGGGCGCCATCGCCGCGGTCGCCCGAAACATCGGCGTATCGATTGTACCCGGGCACACGCAGTTGACGCGAATGCGCTCGTGCGCGTAATCCACAGCCATCGCGCGCGTCAGCCCGAGCAGCGCGTGCTTGCTGGTGACATAGGCCACGGCCCCTCTTTGAGCCGCATGCGACTGTACCGAGCCGACGTTGACGATCGCGCCGCCGCCGGGGTGTTGGCGGAAATAAGGTACTGCGGCGCGGGCCGTGAGAAAAGCCGCGGTCAGATTAACGGCCAGCACTTGCTGCCACAGCTCCAGAGAAGTTTCCTCGGCGTTGCCATAGCGCTGAACGCCCGCACTGTTGATGAGCGCATTTAATCGCCCGAGCTTTTGCGCCGCAAGATGCACCACCGCCTCCGCCTCTTCGGGCTGCGAGAGATCCGCGCAAAAGAATGCGGCCCGATGATGGTGAGCATCGGCGCCGAGGCTTGTGAGCGCCTGACGGCCCAAGTCTTGATCGATGTCAACGAGCGCGATTGACGCTCCGCGCTCGTAAAGCAGTTGTGCCGTCGCCAAGCCGATGCCGCTCGCCGCGCCGGTGATCATGGCTGAAATCGAATTGAGCGAAGGCATAGTGAGCATCGGCGAGAAACGTGATGAAAATTGCTTTCCATATGCCGCGCACACCAAGATGCCGACTTGGCGACAGGCTCTGGTCAGTACCGCCTGCTTCAGCTGGGCGGGTTTTGGCGACGCAACAACCCGCCCAGCTGAAGCAGGCGGTACTGACAGCAATCACTTCCTCGGTGTGGCTGCCATATAGCTTAATTACGCGAGCTTCGCAAGACGTGTCAAGAATTTTCGCGCGCCAGCCTCTAATTTTCATTCCCTCTTCCTGTATGGTCGTTGACAGAAACTATGAGGAGTGCTAAAAGCCTCCGGTTAATCGCTTACGTCAACGATTGTTTTGGCCGTCGCTTTGTGGCATTCATCTCAGGGTCGGGAGGCGTTTGGGAAATGGTAAAAATGAAAATTATGTTGGAGCGGACAAGGATCATAATCTTCGCCGCGCTCGCAACTCTCTGCCTGGCGATGGCCTTCACGAGCTGCGCGAAAACGGATGAGGGGAGCACGGCGGGGAGCTCCGACTCTCGCGCCCGCCCGGCTGGCGGCAAGGCTGTGGTCGGTTTCTCGCAAATGGAAAACAACAATCCCTGGCGGATCGCGGAAACGAATAGCATTCGCCAAGAGGCCGCGAAGCGCGGCGATCGCTTCGAGCTGGTGGTCACCGATGCGCAGGGCCAGACTTCAAAACAAGTCTCAGACGGCGAGGATGTAGTGGCGCGCGGCGTGAGCGCCATCTTTCTCGCACCGCGCGAATTCGAGGGACTGGCGCCGGCGTTGCAGGCGGCGAGGGAAGCCAAGATCCCCGTGTTTTTAATCGACCGCGAGGCGGCCGGCGAGTCGGGGCAAGATTACGTCACCTTTCTTGGCTCAAACTTTATCGAACAGGGAAGGCGCGCCGCCGAGTGGCTGACCAAAGAGTCGAACGGCCGAGCGGGAATCGTCGAGCTCACCGGCACGGCCGGCTCTTCGGTCGCGCGCGACCGCTCGCAAGGTTTTATGGAAGCGATCAGGTCGCACCCCGAGATGAAAATCATCGCTTCGCAAACCGGCGACTTTTCGCGCGCGGCCGGCCAAAAGGTGATGGAAAACATCATTCAATCGAAAGGCAAAGAGATCACCGTCGTTTACGCGCACAACGATGAGATGGCCCTCGGCGCCATCCAGGCTTTAAAGAGCGCCGGGATGAATCCTGGCAAAGACGTGTTGATCGTCTCCGTCGACGGCGAGCGCGCCGCCCTGGAGTCAATCGCGCGCGGCGAAATGAACATCAGCGTGGAATCCAATCCGCGATTCGGGCCGCTGGCTTTCGACACGCTCGAAAAGTTTTTCCGCGGCGAGCAAATCCCCGCCAAGATCATCCTTGATGATCGCTTCTTCGACAAAAACAACGCGCAGCAATTTATGAGCGAAGCGTACTAAAGGAGTGACAAGTGACTTCGAGGAGTGACAAGTGACTTTAGGAGTGACAAGTGACAAGTGACAAGTGACAAGAAAGAA
>JBBJMB010000345.1:0-3543 GCA_037719755.1 Pyrinomonadaceae bacterium | reverse complement strand
GTTTACCATTTATCATCATCCCAATTTAAATGGCCTGGTAGAAACAAGCTTACCTCAGCGCTGTGTTCACCGACCCCGCGAAACCCGCCTTCTCCTTCAAGCTGATACTCGTCTACGCGGTTTTGAGGTTGCCCTACGTTAAGGAGAAGTTCGGCGAATAACGCAGTACCTTCATCATTCCCGAAGCTTCTGACGGTATCCCGATTCCGCCGATCTTCTTCCGTGATCGCGTCATCCTTCATATTCGTCAAGCCGAAACAAGGGAGATCACGTGGTGCGGTGGTTTCGTTGAATGGATGCTTTCTTGTTTCCCTCGGGAAATATACGAATCCGTAGGGACGGGTGTGATAACCGCCAGGGAGCGACTCTAACTCTCTGTAATCATACCCGACTATCAAATTCTTTATCTCGGATGCGGGGTGGGTCAATTCAACGACGACCTCAGAAGGTTGTGAATGCAAGACGACCGCCAGAGTGAGCAGCCCCAGGCAGCTGTACGTCTCTTTATGAGCGAAGAAATAGAGCGAGTCGACTCTGTATGAGTAATCGTAGATATGCGTGCCTCTCAGAACATACAGCTGATCAGATGCAAGGTGCGGCGGCGGGACCGGGAGGTTCGGCGACGAGAGGTTGAGGCAACTATTACCGTCGAGAGATGTGGGGAGTTGAGCGGCCAACTCGCCGTAGATGCGTCTTAAGTCACACGTCATTATAAATTCCGGTTACGAAGTGCATAGCTGAGACTTTTGTGTAAAATGTTGAACGGATTGTGCAAATCAGCTTAACCCACGCTCACCATTACCCCCCACTCCGCGGAATCTTACCCGGTATCGCCGGCGACTTGTTGAAATATCCGCGCGAGCGCATGGGCGCTGCGGCGTACGGAGTAATGCGATTCCACGACTTTTCTTCCCGCCTCGCCCATCCGCGCGGCCGCGTCCCGGTGATCGAAAAGGTGTCGCAGAGCGCGGTACCAAGCGTCCATCGTCGCGGCCCCCAAACCCACCGCGTCGCGCGCTAAAACTTCTCGGTTGACGCCGACGGGGCTGACGACGACGGGCAAGCCGATTGCCATGTAGGAAAGCATTTTGAAGGCGCATTTCCCCCGCTCCCACGGCGTATCGGCGAGCGGCATCAAGCCTACGTCCATTTCGCGCACGAAATCAATTTCTTTTTCCGGCGACCACGCGGCGTAGCGCCAACTCGCCGCCGGAATCCGTTTGAATACAGGCCGGCGATCGCACACAATTAAAAGCTCGCTTTCCGGGCACTCGGCTAAAAAATCGGCGAGCGGTTCTTCGATGGCGTAAACGTATCTCAAATTCGACCAGATGCCGCTCCAACCAATCGTCCATCGGCGGCGGCGAGCTCGCCGCTCCTTTGCCGCCGGCGTCCACAATTCCGTGTCGATTGAAGTGGGCACGATCCACGTGCGACGCGCGCCACATCGCTCATAATGCTCGGCGAGAAATCTGTTGCCGGCAATCACGCCGTCACAGACATTGGCGATTCTTTCGGAAAAGGATGAATCGTTGTAGAGCCAGATCGCATCATCGACATCGAAGACGCGCTTTGCGCCGGCGAAGCGCTCCAAAGTGAATTTACCCGAAACCATTTCGCGCCCGAACCAAGTGACGTCGCGCGCGCGCGCGGCCGCCAGGCCCGGCACGCGCATCAGTAGAGCCAAAGGCGGCAGTTGCCTGAATCTGTATTTATTGATGAGCGGGTAATGCTCTGTGACTTGAACGCCGAGTTGCGCCAACGGTTTGATGAACTGTCGCACGCGAAACCGGCTGGCCGGGTCGTGTTTGCCTGTGGTGAGGGCGGCGACTTTAATCATCTTCTTTTAATCATCTTCTTTGCGCTTGGCCCACACTGTCATGCGTCCGGTTTGTCCACACGCGCTCAAAAGACAAGCGAGCGGGTGATAAATCACATACAGGTGTCCGTTGCTCCACGGGTAAGCGATCAAACTGTTCGCGAGCCCCGGAAACCAATGGCGATCCTTCATCGCATAGCCGATGCTGGCCACCAGATTGCTGATCTCGCGCTGGTGAAAAAGCTTGTCGATGCGCCAGCCGCCCGCTTCAAGCACCGCGCTTATCGTGCGCGGCGTGAAGTGAAACAAATGGTTGGGGAGTTGGAGCGCAAACCAAGCGTCTTGGAAAACGGAAAACTCGAGAGAGTTCGCGTTCGGAACCGAGAGCGCGAGCCGCGCGCCGGGCTTCGCCCAACCATGCAGTTGGCGCAACGCGCACACCGGATCGTGCAGATGCTCGAGCACCATCCAGCCCGCAATTAAATCATAACGCTCAGCGGAAGAGGCCGGAGCGGGAGCGGTTTCAAGCGAACCGGCGTGAACCGGGTAGCCCAAAGCGCGCGCTCTGCCAGCAGCCTCCTCGGAAAATTCGACGCCGGAAACTTGCCACCCTTCGCCGGCCATGCGGTGCGAAAAGCGCCCGACGCGCAGCCTATTTCAATAAACGCTTGTCGCGTGCGGTTGGGGGCGCGGGCAATCGCTCGATGTTAAGTTGAAAAATTCTCTTGAATAATTTCCTGAGCGTGCGCTTCAAGGGTGAACGTTGATGATTGTTGCGATTCTCGTCGACGCGCGTTGATTGGTAAGGACCGTAATTTTCCGGGTAGTAAAAGCCGATCGTCTCCGGCGTCGGGCGCGGATTGGTGCGCATCAAACCGCAGGCGCGGCATTTAACAACTTGAAAAATTCCAGGCAGATCGTGCAAACGGTCGCGACCGCTAAACAATAATTCATCGTCGGGCGCACACCCCAACGGGCACGCACGATCTTCCAGAGAAACTTTTTTCTCATCCATTAATGGCAAAATACGTTCCATTTCGCCTTCACTTGGGTTCTTTGCGGGCTTACTTAAACGCAAAGAACCACCAAGTGAAGACGCAAAGGGGCGCCGAGGGTTCAACAACTAAGTTACCTTTCGCTGAGCGTGAGCGGGCAACACGAAGCGCTCCAGTAGCAAAATTTGCAGCGCCAGATTGAGCATGAAGTAGATGCTTGTGACCACGGCCAGGCCGGGCAAGCCGAAGCGAAGAAAGGCGATGATCTTCATCGGCACGTAGACGCTGTATGTCACAACGGACATGCGCGTCGGCGTTCGCGTGTCGCCCATCGCGTAGAACGTCGTCGCCGAAATTTGTCCCATCGCGCCGCTCACAAAAAAGCCGCCCAGCGCCACCATAATCCACCATAGCGAGCGTACGTTTTGGGCGCTGATACCGCCGTGACCGATCAAAAAACTTAAAACTAACTCACCGCCAACCACTAGCGCAAGATAGCCGGCGATTGTCAAACCGCCCACAACCGCCAAGCGCCGGCGATAAGTGCGGCGGAAAAGTTGCCAATCGTTGATTTGCGCCTGCATCGCCAAAAGCGGCACCATCGGCGCAGCCATTGCCTTGTCGACGATCACATTAACTACGCCGTAAAGTTGCTGGCCGATGTAGAGCAGCGACAAATCGCCGGAAGGCGACATCGAAGTCAAAAAACGATCAATTAAAGGATCGGTT
>JBBJMB010000344.1:0-3560 GCA_037719755.1 Pyrinomonadaceae bacterium | reverse complement strand
GATTTATCCGTCACCCGCTCCGCGTCAAAGATGGCCAGATCGGCGTCTGCTCCGAGACGGATGCGACCTTTGTTCTTCATCGCGGGGACGCGTCGCTCTAAACGACGCGCAGGCATAATTGTCATCTTGCGGAGCGCTTCCATCAGCGTCAAGGTTTTCTTTTCCCTAACGTAGTGTCCTAAGACCCGCGTGTAAGTGCCGGCGGTGCGCGGATGTCCTTTGCCGTTTTCCAAAATGCCGTCGCTGGCGATGATGGTGAGCGGGCTCGTGATCGCTTGATTAACAATGGCGTCGGTGTTTGAGAAGATGGCGATGTAACCGCCGGTCTTTCTGTAGCGCTCGAAACTTTCTTTCGTCAATCGCTCGCCGGTCGCGGCCCATTGCAAATCTTGATAACTGATGTTGAAAATTTCCTGCCAGCCTTCATCGAAAATAGCGGATTTAATGTCGGTCATGCCGGCGACATAAGGGTAGCATTCGGTTGTCACATCGAGGCCTTGCGACCGCGCTTCGCCGATAATCGTAAGCAGTTTCGGAGTGGCCGGCCCGCCGGTGCTTTGAATGTGCACGACGTGAAGCGGTGCGCCCGTCACGGCGCTGGCCGAGATGACTTCTTGCAAAGCCTGAATGCTGCTCGCCGGCTCTTTCGTTCCGGCATTGCGCATGTGCACGAAACATGCAGCCTTAAATTGTGCGGCCGCGCGAAACATCTCCAAAATTTCCCAGTGCGAAGCCGGCGGGATGTATTGAATGCCGAATCCGACGCCGAGCGCGCCGCGCCGCAATCCTTTTTCGATGAGTGTTTTCATGGCCGCGATTTGTTCATCCGAAGCGGGCAGGCGCGCCGCATCGCCGCGCGGAAGAAAAGTTCCCGGATCGCGCATCACAGTCATGCGCGCCGGAAGATGGCCTACGCTGACGCCGTAGTTGATTTGCGCCCGGCCTTCGCGCTCGGCGTACCAGCGGTCTACATCACTTGTGCCGACCTCCAATTCTAAGGCCGTGGTGACGCCGTCCATCGCTTTAAAAAGATAATTCTCTTGATCTTGACCGTGCTGATGAAGGTCTATGAAGCCCGGCGAGACGATCAGTCCGCGCGCGTCAATCGTTGTGCGCCCGCGCAACTGAGAGGCGGTGATGTTCTTGATCTTGCCTCCGGAAACGCCGATGTTACGCGTGGCGTCGAGCCCCGACTCGGGATCAATCACTCTGCCGCGCAAAATCACCACATCATAAATTTCTGCGCGGGCGGCAAAAGGAACCTGCCGGGTGAGAAAACAAACGAGGCAGAGCAAAAGCAAACAGAGGATTGGTCTCTTGATGTGTTTGAAAACGCGCGTGCTCAATTTTGTCACTTCAATTCTTCCTTCGCGATGCGGAAAGGTAAACGGGCGGTCCGGTTTCGCGGCGCGCGCTTGCCGCTTGTTGTTAATGTCAAATATTCAAGAAACCGGGCGGGATATGCTATCGCTTTTGCGACCGGGTGCATTATAACAAAGCAATCGTTTCAAGGCGCAAAGCGGCGTCCATCTTTGTCTGATTAACAAAATATCGTGACCGCGCACAATGCTTGACGGCTTCCGCAAACGTTATGACTTCACCGCTTCCTGTTAATACGACGCTCGTCCGCAGCCTCGGTTTGATTGCCACAATCTCAATTGTCATCGGCAACGTGATCGGGACGGGTGTTTTTCTGAAAGCGCGCGTGATGACTTGTAATGTCGGCACGCCGGGCAAAGTCATCGCCGTTTGGGTCGTCTCCGGTTGCTGTCGCTCGCGGGCGCGTTAACTTACGCCGAATTGGCGGCGATGTGGCCGCGCGCCGGAGGCGAATACGTGATGATGCGCGAGGCCTACGGCAAGTTGATGGGGTTTCTGTATGGCTGGATGCGCTTTTCGTCGCGAGCGCCGGTTCGCTCGCCGCCCTCGCCGTCGGCTTCGCCATCTTTCTCAATGTGCTCACGGGCGGCGCGCTCAATTACTCGTATTTCAAAATGGATTTTTTGGGCTTGCAACTGGCGTTCGGCGGTTTGCAGGCGGTGGCGCTCACCGCCCTGGCCGTGGTGACGCTGATCAACTGCGCCGCCGTCTCGTTTGGCGGAAAGCTGGCCGCCGCGCTCACTGCGCTGAAGGTGGCGATCATCGTCGCGATTGGCCTCGGCGCGCTTTTCTTCGCCCCTGGCGATTGGCTGCATCTGGCGCTCATAGACGCTGGCGGAATGTGTGAGGGCGTGGAGCCGGCGGCGCGCGTCGGGAGCGCGGGGTTTGCCGCCGCGATGCTTGGCGCGCTCTGGGCCTACAACGGGTGGAACGAGATGACATACGTTGCGGGCGAAGTGAGAGATCCGCAACGCAACATTCCTCTGGCTTTGATCGGCGGCCTCGCCACGGTCTGCGCGCTTTACATCTTCGTCAACATTTCCTACTTCTACGTGTTGACGCCGACTGAGGTCGCAAACGTCTCAGCCTCGTCATCGGTTGCGACAGCGGTGGTGAGCAGGTTTTTAGGACCAATCGCCGTCAGCCTGGTGGCGGCCGCGTTGCTCGTGTCCACGGTCGGCGCACTGCATATTTCGACGATGACTTGTTCGCGCGTGCCCTTTGCGATGGCCCGCGACGGGCTTTTTATCAAGAGTCTGGCGCGCCTCTCTCCGCGCACACGCATCCCTTTGAGAGCCCTCGTCGCGCAGGCCGTGTGGGCCGGGATCCTGACTCTCTCCGGCTCCTACGATACGTTGACCGATTACGTCATTTTCGCCAACTGGATTTTCTTCGCGCTCGTCACAGCGTCGGTCTTTATTTTTCGCCGGAGGCACCCCGCAATGCAGCCTTCATATCGCACCTGGGGTTACCCGGTTGTGCCCGCGCTCTTCGTGTTGGTTTCGCTGTGGCTGATCATCAATACGGTTTTGACCACACCGGGCCGCTCTTTCGTAGGTCTGGCGCTGATCGCGCTCGGACTGCCTTTTTACTATTACCGAGTACGAAAAGCCGACCCAAGTCAACAATCGTCGGAATCAAACGAAGAGTCTTTCCGCTGATGAACTCGGCGGCGGCGGCCGCTCGGTAATTTAATTTTCCCTACGCCGGCGACAGCAGCCCGGATGGTTGCGACACTTTCACCGCGCACGCCGTAAATCCGATCTCCCAGCTTATAAAATTAATCGGGCAACACGGCCACACCATCCACTTCGATCATCATGCCCACAAGCGCGGAATGCACCGTCGTGCGAGCCGGGTAAGGCTCGCTAAAAAAGCGTCGGTAAATCTCATTTAATTTGGGGAAGTTCCCCATATCGTTCAGATAGACATTGACTTTGACGAAATCCTTGAAACTCGCGCCGGCGGCTTGCGCGACTAATCGCAAATTCTCGAATGTGCGCTCAGCCTGCTCCTCAAAGGTGTTTCCGACGAAATCTCCGGTCTGCGGATCGACCGGGCCTTGACCCGCAAGGTAAATTTGTTTTCCGCTGCAGAGGATGGCCTGCGAGTACGGCCCTTTCGGCTGCGGCGCCTGGTGTGCTTGTATCTCTTCGCGCATGTGTTTCTCCAATCATCTA
>JBBJMB010000343.1:0-3590 GCA_037719755.1 Pyrinomonadaceae bacterium | reverse complement strand
GGCAGTTTTCACGTTCTTAGCCGTGCATTCAGGTCCTACCTTAACTTCCCTAACCCTTTCGTCTCCTACCCGCTTCCAAAAAACAATTACCCGTTCATCGACTCTTATTACTGGAACGACGCCGTTCCGCCGCACGGCGATAGCTACCACGTCGATCAATTCTCGCCGTGCGGCTTCAACATCTATGGAGGATTTCAAATTAATCAAGCGGTCGCCGCACGCGCGGACGCTGACGGCGATGGGATCTTTGACACGGGCGGTTGCGCGGCCCTGGATGGGCTGAAACTCACGGTGCAGGGAAATTACATGAGCGTTGCGAAGACGTCGCGGCTCTAGCCGCCGAAATCGGCCTCACCGTACGAGACAAAAACGGCATCACGCTGAGGCACATCCGAGCCACAGAGCACGGCCTTTTTGAGGTCGAAAATTTGCCCGCCGGGGATCTCTATCTCGTCACTAAGCTGGAGGGCTACGCCGCCGAGCGCCGCAGCGTCCACATCACGGAAGGGGGATCTCAACATGCGGAGTTTCTTTTAAAGAAAGTTAGGAGCGTGCACAATTATTCAAGCAAACAATCGATCTCACCCAGAGGCGAAAGCAATCTCCGGCAGCCGTGACGTTGCTCAAGAAGCATTAGGAAACACTGCACTCAGTTAGCGCGCATCTTGGTTTGGCTGCTCTTCCGCTCACTTGGCGCGATATATGTATCACTCGATTGCACGGGCAAACCGCGAGCTTTGGCAGTTGGCCGCCCAAGCGGCTAAACTAGCTTGATGTCTGAACCGAAGATGCTTACCCGCCGCTCCCTGCTGGGGGCTTCCGGCGCGTTGCTTGCGGGAACGCATGCACTACGTGCGCGCGGCTCATCTCAAGCTGCAATTGGCGAGTTGTTTAAACCACCGGCTCTCCGGGCCGGCGATGCGGTGGGCGTGATTACGCCCGCGACTTACGTTTCCGATCCGGACCGGCTCGCGCTGATCGGGCGCACGCTCGCTCACTTCAATTTGCGCCCGAAGATGGGCGAGCGTGCGAGCCGGCGCATGGGCGATTACCGCGCATCTGTGACAGAGCGCGTCGATGATTTGCACGCCGCGTTTCGCGACCCCGAGGTGCGCGGCATCTTCTGCGTGCGCGGCGGCTACGGCGCGGCGCACTGCTTGACCGCATTGACTACGACTTGATTCGCCGCCATCCGAAAGTATTCGTCGGCTACAGCGACATCACCGCGCTGCACCTCGCCATTCACAAGCACGCAAGGCTCGTGACCTTTCACGGGCCAATTGTACTCTCAAGCTTTCCCGAATACACCGCGCGCCATTTCCAACAAGCGCTCTTCGACGCGCGACCGCCCGGAAAGCTCGGCAATCCTCCTGACAGCAACGCGCTCAGGCCCGCATACGCGCTACGCACGATTCGCGGCGGCACAGCCACCGGACCATTGATCGGCGGCAATCTCACGCTCGTCACCGCCACGCTCGGCACGCCCTACGAGATCGAGACGCGCGGACGTTTGCTTTTCTCGAAGACGTGGACGAAGAGCCTTACAGCATCGACCGCATGCTCACGCAACTGCGACTCGCCGGCAAACTCGCGAACATCGCCGGCCTCATCTTCGGCGCATGTGAAGACTGCGGGCCGCGCGACTACAAGCCTTCAATGGTCTTGCCCTACTCGCTCGGCGAAGTGCTCGATAATATTCTCGGCGATTTGCGCGTGCCCGTCCTCTCAGGATTAACCATCGGCCACACGAACGATCAACTCACGCTTCCGCTCGGCGTGCGCGCCACGCTCGACGCGGATCGCGGCACCCTGGAGCTGCACGAAAGCGGAGTCGCGTAAAAGTGACGGCAGAGAGTGACTGCGGAAAGTGACAAGTGACAAGTGACAAGTGACAAGTAACAAGAAAGAGCGTGCTTTATCTTGTCACCTGTCACCCGTCACTTGTCACTCTCTCTTTATAAGGAAAAGTGAATGAATTCATTGAGACTGTTCGCCCTCACGTTTTTTTTGCTTCTTTTGAACGTTGTTCCCGCTTCCGCTCAAGGTAAGCAGCTCACGCTTGACGACATTTATGATCCGGTCAAGCGGCTGAAGCTGCTTGGCGCGGGCGCGCCTGAGTTGCGCTGGTTAAAAGACGGTGAGCATTACCTGGAGAGCCGGGAGGATGCACGCACAAAGCTCGTTCAGCCTTACAAAGTGAACGCCGCGACGGGCGCGGGCGCTCCGCTTTTTGATGCCGCGCGAATGGAGTCGGCGCTTGTCGCGGGCGCTGGCGTGCAGGGGGAAGAAGCCAAACGGCTGGCGCATCTCGCGGCCTACCGGTTGAACCCGGCTGAGAATGCGCTTTTGATTAACCACGGCGGCGATCTGCTTTACTACGACCTCGGCAATCAATCGGCCAAGCGTTTGACGGCGACGCCGGCAATTGAAAGCGACGAGGAGTTTAGCCCCGACGGACGCACGGTGAGCTTTGTGCGCGGCAATAATCTTTACGTCATCGAACTGGCCACGCATCGGGAACGCGCGCTCACCACGGATGGCGGCGAGCGTTTGCTGAACGCTCGCCTTGATTGGATTTATGAAGAGGAGCTTTACGGGCGCGGCAACACGAAAGGCTATTGGTGGAGCCCCGACGGCGCGAGCATCGCTTACCTGCAACTGAACGAAGCGTCGGTGCGCAACTTCGCCGTGGTCGATCACATTCCGCAGCGGCAGATTGTTGAAGATACGCCGTATCCGCTGCCGGGCGATCCAAATCCGACGGTCAAACTCGGCATCGTCGGCGTCGCCGGCGACGCGGCGCAGACTCGCTGGGTTGACACCGCGAAGTACGAGCCCGTTGATTTGTTGATTGTGCGCGTGTCGTGGACGCCTGACAGCCGGCGCGTGGTATATCAGGCGCAAAACCGCGAGCAAACGTACCTTGATTTGAATTACGCTGATCGCGCTGATTCGCGTTCGGCGACGATGTTTCGCGAAACCTCGCCGGCGTGGGTGGAGGTGATCGACAACCCCGAGTGGTTGTCGGATGGGTCATTCATCTGGCGCAGCGAGCGCACCGGCTGGATGCATCTTTATCACTACTCGGCGAACGGCCAATTGATTCGGCAAATCACCGACGGCAAATGGGAAGCGCGCTCAATCGCACGCGTCGATGAAGCGCAGAAGCGTATTTACTTCAACGGCACACAGCACAGCCACATCGCAGAGAATCTTTACCGCGTGGGTTTTGACGGCACGAATCTTTCACGGATCACGCAGGCCGCGGGCGGGCACCGCATCCTGATGAGCCCGAAGGCCAACTACTTTATCGACTCCGCAAGCGACGCAAAGACGCCGGTCCGCATTCAGTTGCACCGCGCGGACAACTCGCCGGTGCGCACAATTCTCGAAAATCGCGCCGAGGAATTAAAAGATTACGGGCTCGGAGCCGTAGACTTTCTGCAAGTCAAAACGCGCGACGGCTTCCCTATGGAGGCGATGATGATCAAGCCTCCCGATTTCGATCCGCATAAAAAATACCCCGTCTGGAGCTACACTTACGCGGGCCCTCACGCGCCGTCGGTGCGCAACGCCTGGGGCGGCGCAAC
>JBBJMB010000342.1:0-3616 GCA_037719755.1 Pyrinomonadaceae bacterium | reverse complement strand
TTCGGGATGGTTGTCTGCGAGATGCTGACGGGCACGTGTCCTTTCGCGGGTAAAAACCAGATTGACACGATGCACTCCATCCTGCACGAAGAGCCGAGGCTGCGCGACGCGCTTAAATCTCGACTGCCGCCGGAGCTGCAGCGCATCCTCGCCAAAGCTTTGGCCCAGGCACCAAAGTATCGCTATCAAACGATGGAAGTGTTTGCGGCGGAACTGAAAGCCTTTAAGCGCGATCTCGAGCTGGGTCAGGCCGTCACGCCTCAGACTAAAACCAAGCTCATCTTGAAACGCGGCGCGCCGCCGCCGCGCTCGGCCGGCATAGATTACGAGAAAGAACTGAACGAAGCCCAATTCAAAGCCGTGACGACGACGACGGGCCCGCTTTTGATCGTCGCCGGGGCGGGCACGGGAAAAACGCGGACGCTGGTTTATCGCGTCGCGCGTTTGGTTGAGACGGGCGTGCGGCCCGAAGCGGTGCTGCTGCTCACCTTTACGGCGGGCGGCAACGAGCATGCTGGCGCGCGCGGCGGCGCTCTCCGACGTGCGCTGCCAGAGAGTTTCGGGCGGCACTTTTACAGCCTGAGTCACTCCGTCTTACGCAAGCACTTTGAGCTGGCGGGCGTTGAGCGCAACTTCACGGTGCTCGACGGAAGCGACACTGAAGACCTGATTGATCTGCTGCGCCGGCAGCTGCACCTCACCAAAGACCGGCGCTTTCCGCGCAAGCGCACCATCTGCGCGATCTTCAGCATGATGGTCAACAAGGTCAATTCGATGAAAGAGGTGCTTGACCAGAGCTATTCGCAATTTATCGACGAGCGCCCCGGCCTCGAAGAGTTGTTCAGCGCTTTCGAACAGTTCAAGCGCGCGCGCCACATGCTCACCTCCGACGATTTGCTGGTGCGGCTGCGTGAAGCCCTGCAAGCGAGCGCGGAATTGCGCGAGCGGCTCTCGGAGCAATACCGCTACACGATGGTGGACGAGTATCAGGACACGAATAAGCTGCAAGCGCAGATCGTGCGGCTGATGGCGGCGACGCATGACAACGTGGCGGTTGTCGGCGACGAATGCCAATCAATCTACTCGTTTCGCGGAGCGAGCTGCAAAAACATGATGGAGTTTCCCGAACTCTTTCCCGCCGCCGAGGTGATCAAACTGGAAGAGAACTTCCGGAGCACTCAACCGATCCTCGACGTAGCCAACGCGATTATCTCCGAAGTCAAAGAAGGCTACGCGAAGCGTCTTTTCTCGCGCGTGCAGGAAGGCCCGCCGCCCGTCGCCGTCAGCGCGCGCGATGAAAACGAGCAGTCGCGTTTCGTCGCCGAGCGTATCGCAGAGTTGCGCGACGAGGGCGTGCCGACGAGCGAGATCGGTGTGCTGTTTCGCGCCAGCTCTCACTCGTTCGACTTGGAAATAGAACTGGGCAAGCACGGAATTCCCTTTCGCAAATTCGGTGGCATCAAGTTTGCCGAATCGGCTCATATCAAAGACGCGCTCGCCTTCTTGCGCATCGTCGTCAATCCTTCGGACACGCTTTCGTGGTTCCGCGCCCTCAAACTGATCGACCACGTCGGCGACCAGACGGTCAATCAGATACTCGATCATCTCGGCGTTGAGCGAAAAGAGTTCAGGGCGGCGCGGGCAAAAGAAAGTCTCTTTAAGAAGCTGCATCAATTTCCGGCGCGCGCCAGCTACCAAGAACAATTAAGTAGGCTGGCACGCTTACTGGGCAGCCTCGTCGGGCAAAAATCACCGAGCGTGCAGCTCTCAACCGTGCTGCGTTTTTATCGGCCTATTTTGCAAGCCAGATACGATGATCACCCGCGCCGCGGGCGAGATCTCGAACACATGCAGGTCATTGCGAAGCGATATAAAAGCTCAGCGGAATTGCTCTCGGACGTGGCGCTCGACCCGTCGGACGCGGCCCAATCGAACAAGGAGAGTGGCGGCGGCGACGTGACGCTCTCGACCGTGCATTCGGCGAAAGGCTTGGAGTGGGAGGCTTTGTTCGTCATCTGGATGACGGACGGCTGGTTCCCTTCGTCTCGCTCCTCCGATGAGTCAGAGGATCTGGAGGAAGAAAGGCGGCTACTGTATGTCGCCACGACGCGGGCGAAGCGGCATCTTTATTTCGTTTATCCGCTCAGTGTCTATCGCGGCTCGGAAGGCGACTTCCTGCCCGTCGTTTCGCGGTTTCTGGAGCCCATCCCCTCAACGATTCTTCCGCACGCCTCCTTGTCGGGAGGTGAATAAAGCAGCCACCTGAGCCGCTGCTTGTGAGCCGGGAGTGAGGTTGCTTCGGCTCATGATCCGGTTAATAATCTGAAAGGGTTAAATTTTCCGGCGGAGCTTGTTCGATGTCGTCAAATCCAAAGACATTACTGACTGAGGAAGAATATCTAGCGCTTGAACGGCAAGCAGAATTCAAGAGTGAATTCTATGATGGTGAGATGTTTGCGATGGCTGGCGCTAGTCGCACGCACAATCGCATTGTCACAAATGTAGTAACGTTGCTGGACAATCAACTCCGCCAGCGTCCTTGCAATGTTTATGCAAATGATTTACGAGTAAAGATTCCAGCCACGGGGCTTTATACTTATCCGGATCTAGTAGTCACTTGCGGCGAAGAAAAGTTTGTTGATGATAAACAGGATGTTTTGCTTAATCCGTTGGCGATCATTGAAGTTTTGTCCGATTCGACAGAAGCGTATGATCGAGGAAGGAAATTCGAGCAGTATCGAAGCATCGTATCCTTTCAAGTATACGTTTTAATAGCGCAGGACGCTTCGCGAGCTGAAAAGTATGTCAAACAAGAAGACGGAAAGTTCTGGCTGTATTCTGAAGTGCACGGCGTAGATGAAATTGTGACGGTAGAGGCGATAGATTGTGTGATGAAAATCGAGGACATTTACGACAAGGTCAGGTCACTATAATCGGCGGGCAGCTTAATAACGGGTTTAAGCGAATAAGCTCAAGCCGCACGGAATCTCTATTGCATCGGACGCGCGGTCGAACGGTGAGCCAACAAGATGAGCAGGCAGCCGCCCCATCAAATAAGAGTGTGAGGAGTTTTCGAGCGATGAATATGAAAGACAAATTTACGTCCGAGGAGTGGCAAAGCTTGCTGAAGGCTCCCATGTTGGTGAGCTACGCGGTCGCCGGGGCTGCCCCGAGCCGCGAGGAAGGCTTCATCCAGGAAATGTCCGCGGTGGCTGATGCCATCATCGAAGGCGGCCAAAGTGCGGCTAAAAATTCTTTGCTAAGCGCAGTTGTCACAGATATCACCGCCAACGCCGAAGATGAGCAACGGGGGCCAACGGAAAAGCTTTCCGTCGATGAAATCAAAGAAAAAGCGCTCGATACCTGCCGGGCAGCGGCCGGACTGTTGCAGACCAAAGTCGACGCAAAAGACGCGGATGAGTACAAGAGATGGGTGTTAGGCGTGGCCCACCGGGTCGCTTCGGCCGCCAAAGAGGGCGGCCTCTTCGGCTTCGGCGGCACACAGATTAGCGGAAGCGAAGTGGAAATCATTAACGACATTGGAACCGCCCTTAACGTCTAAGGGTTTGTCCAAAAATAAGTTGATGATTTCGTTTTAGATGCTTATCAGTAACTC
>JBBJMB010000063.1:0-14162 GCA_037719755.1 Pyrinomonadaceae bacterium | reverse complement strand
CAGCTGGGTACAGCTTTGGGTACAACTCCTCCTGATAACGACCAACGCAATTTTCCCGTAAAGGTAAAAAAAGATGCTACTGGAAATGATCTTGATAGTGTGGAAGCTGTGTCCGCCGGAGAGGCTCACAGCTTGGCGCTCAAAAATGACGGCACGGTCTGGGCTTGGGGAAATAACAATAACAAACAACTAGGTGTTGGGTTTTCAAGCGATACAGATGTTCCTACGCAAGTAGTCGCATCAACACAGCAGGGTGATTTTTTAGTTGAAGTGCAATCGATTGATGCGGGGAATAACTACAACCTAGCGCTAAAGAACGACGGCACGGTCTGGGCTTGGGGGCGCAACGCCTCCCGCCAGCTGGGCGATGGCTCAGATGAGGCGGCACGTTCCACACCTGTGCAAGTGTCCGGCTTGAGCGACGTGCAGGCCATCTCGGCGGGCGAAGGTCACAGCTTGGCGCTCAAAAACGACGGCACCGTCTGGGCTTGGGGCCGCAACAGCTCCGGCCAGCTGGGCGGTGGCTCCACAACTATATCTGGACGCTCCACGCCCGCGCAGGTGTCCGGCTTGAGCGACGTGCAGGCCATCTCGGCGGGCGAGGATCACAGCTTGGCGCTCAAAAATGACGGCACGGTCTGGGCTTGGGGGCGCAACGCCTCCCGCCAGCTGGGCGATGGCTCAGATGAGGCGGCACGTTCCACACCTGTGCAAGTGTCCGGCCTGAGCGTCGTGCAAGCCATCTCGGCGGGCGGGGAGCATAGTTTGGCGCTCAAAAGCGACGGCACAGTTTGGGCTTGGGGGAAAAATAATGTTAATCAGCTGGGTATTGCTGGTGGTGGTGATCGCAGCGAACCAGTACAGGTACCTGAGCTTCTTGGAGTAACAGCTATTGCAGCATCTGATTTACATAGCTTGGCAATCAAACCGGATAACATTACGGGAAGGGTCACTTCATTGGTCGGCGAAGGCCGAAGAGACACCAAAGTCGCATTAGACATTGCTGGAAATTTCATAGAAGAAGCCACAACTAACTCCCAGGGTTATTATGCTTTTGGAACAGCTGTAGGAAATGGTTCTTATAATGTTACTCCGACGACTCCGGGCATAACTTTTTCTCCAGCCAGTAGCAGCGTCTCCGGCTTCAGTGGAAATGTTCAGATCAATTTTGTCGCGGTGGAAGGTTCTACGATCAACATCAGTGGTGTGGTTCAGGATAGAAACAGCCATCCTTTAAGCGGCACGACCGTCACTCTAGCTTACGGGCAAGAGCAAGAGTCAGTTCAGACCGATATAAACGGTCAGTATTCGTTTAGTAAACCGCAAGGCCCTGTATACAGAGTATCTCCGTCGGCTGAAAACTATGACTTCGAACCCAGAACTAGAGAGATTACCAATTTGGGACCGAACGAGTCAGTGAACTTCATCGGAGGGCTGCTAAATTTCAGCGAGGAAGTGACTGAGAATCAAAATATTGTGTGGGCCTGGGGATCAAACTCAGATTATAAGTTAGGTTACAACACACGTGGGGGGAAGAGCACGGTAGCTGCACAGGTCAGCAGTCTTGTCGGAGTGTTAGCTGTTGCTGGTGCAGGAGAAAACCACAGTATCTCGCGTACGCGTAACAACACAGTCTTATCGTGGGGAAACAACCAGGACAGCCAGTTAGGCAACCCGAACCTGGTCGGGGGACAAAGATACAGAAGTATCACGCCAGTTCAAGTCGGCGGGCTGGATAATACTCTGAGTAATATTACGGCCATCGCGGCAGGCTTTAAACATAATCTAGCGCTAAAGAACGATAATACAGTTGTTGGTTGGGGCAAAAATAGTGATGGCGCGCTCGGTGACGGCACCAGAGATAATAGACAAAGCCCGGTGCCGGTCCAAAATCTGGACGACGTAGGTGCTGTCTCGGCGGGGAACCACAGCTTAGCGCTCAAAAATGATGGCACGGTCTGGGCCTGGGGAAATAATAACTATAACGCTTTGGGTGTTACGCAGTATCCTCGCTCCGAAGAAGGTAGTTTGCGTGTGCCGCACCAAGTAGCGGCGCTAACCGGAATTGGGAAAATCACGGCTGGATTCCACCACAGCTTGGCGCTCAAAAACGACGGCACCGTCTGGGCTTGGGGCCGCAACGATTTCGGTCAACTGGGCCTGGGCGACGACAAAAATACTCTCCCCGGAGTTCAAAATGGAGTTATCACGCCCGCACAGGTGTCCGGCTTGAGCGACGCAGGCCATCTCGGCGGGCGGCGGTCACAGCTTGGCGCTCAAAAACGACGGCACCGTCTGGGCTTGGGGCCGCAACAGCTCCGGCCAACTAGGTGATGGCTCCATCACTCCACATTCCATACCCGTGCAAGTGTCCGGGTTGAGCAACGTGCGAGCTATCGCGGCGGGCGAGGATCACAGCCTGGCGCTCAAAAACGACGGCACCGTCTGGGCTTGGGGGCGCAACGACCTCGGTCAACTGGGCAATGGCGAACAAACTCCTAGTTTTACCCCGGTAAGGGTAAGCGGATTAACTGGCGCGGTTTCCATTTCCGCGGGCGGCAATCACAACCTAGCCATCGTGGAGACCCGGCGAATAAGCGTGTAGTGAGCGATGCCAGCGGTCAAGGCGTCCCTAACATTTCGGTAACTTTGAGCGGCCCATCCACAGTGGTTACGCGCACAGGTAATGATGGCTCTTACCAGTTTTCAAACCTATCGCTGCACGGCGACTACAAGGTAACGCCTTCAAATGCTAATTACACCTTTTCACCTGAATCTCATGAATTCAATAACTTGAGCGGTAACCAGACTGCAGCAAACTTCACCGCCATACCTGGGCAAAGCTCGGAGAGTCTTTCGCTCAGTAACAGCAAGGATGTCACTCAGGGTCTGCTCACACAAAGCAAGCCTGTTTTCGACAAGAGAGTTGGGGCGGTAGCTTTACCTGAGATGAATCAGGTGGAGATTACGCCGCAGCAAAACGCCGAGGGCGAGCATTACGGCGGGTTTGTTTCGACAAAGGCGGTCGATCTCGAAAATAAGATCATCAGTGTTCGATTGGATCAAGCGGCCTCCGGGGATAGCGAGACCATCTTTAGCGTGGGCAGTGACAAAAACAATTGGTACCGCTTTGTTATCACAGAAGGTCCCGGCGCGGCGGCGGCAGCCGCGGCTAAGGGGTACGCCAAGTCAAGCGCGGAAACTCCGGCCGGCAACAAAGTTTTGCAGATACAACAAATAACAGGTGCCAGTCAACAGCCTACAAATATCGGCAACCCAATACCTTTAGCTGACATAAAGGACCTGGCCATGGCTGAGACGGAATCGCATGTTGCGTTCTTAACTAGCGATGGAAGTAATGCCTGGACGACACAAGCTGCCGTACCTAAATCAGGGACTCCAAACGGATCTCCCGTGGCTGTTGAGCTCAGCGCCGGCACGTCCGCTCCGGTCGCGGAGCCCGGCAAAGCGGTGTTCAGTAATCTTAACGTCGCCGCCATCACCACCACCACGCCCGTACCTTTGAGCACCTTTCAACTAAGCGAGGCTTCATACAGCGTTGCCAGAGATCCGGTTAATCCGGTCTCGGCTGTTGTCACAGTCCAGCGCACGGGCGATATCTCCTTGCCGGCAACGGTCGACTACACAACTTCAGACCAGTATCCGGCTGATCAAAACTGTGCGGCCGTAACAGGAACAGGGCAAGCGTCCGCCAGGTGTGATTACTTGACCACTCTCGGCACTCTCCAGTTTGCTCCCGGCGAGGTTGCAAAGACCGTAGCCGTCCCCATCATCATCAACCGGCATCCCAGAGGCAGTTTGGATTTCAACTTCTCACTTTCCAATGCAGCCGGGGCCGGGCTGGGTTATCGACCCACGACAACGGTGACCATCGTCGAGATTGCCGGAACATCAGAGGGAAACCCCATTGACACGATCCCGTACTTCATCAGGATGCATTACTTGGATTTCCTTTCTCGGGAACCTGAGCCGGATGGTCTTGAAGCCTGGAAGAGGGTGCTCGAAAATTGTGCGCCCGGCGACACGACTTGCGATCGGATCGCGGTTTCCGCTTCGTTCTTCGGCTCGGATGAGTTTAGGGTGAAGGGTTACTTCGTTTACCGCTACTACGCCGTTACGCTCGGAGAGAGGCCACTATACGCAGATATCATCCCCGACATGGCGCGGGTCACGGGGCTGACCGGAGACGAAAGAATTGCGAAGCAGAACGCTTTCGCCGCTGCTTGGGTGGAGAGACCTGAGTATAAAGCTGCGAATCCGGATTCGCTTTCGCATCAAGATTACGTCAATGGTTTAGAGCAGAGGGTCGGTGGCGGTGTCACGTTGGGTAACAAAGCCCAGTATGTGGCTGACCTGAACAACGGCGTGAAAACGAGAGCGCAGGTGTTGCGGGAGATTGTGGAAAGTCCGGAGGTTTCGGCAAGGTTTTATAACGAAGCCTTCGTCCACATGCAGTATATCGGGTACCTGAGACGAACGCCTGAAGAGCCGGGCTTCAGCGATTGGCTAGAATATCTTAACGCTAATCCAAATGACTTCCGCACGATGATCAACGGATTCTTGAATTCTGACGAGTACAGAAACAGATTCGGTGCTATTCGTTGATTCGTGTTGCGCTTCCTTTGTGTCTTGTCTTTGCGACGTTTTGCGTTGAGGTAAGTGTTACTAAAACGCAAAGTGCGCAAAGACAAGACGCAGAGGAGGCGCAAAGGCAGAGGTCATCCATCCTGACTGGTTTCTACTGATGACGAGATTTTAGTTAGGCAGCAGATCAGGGCCGAAGCTTTTCACCAGTTCGGAGAGCCGCTCTTTAAGTGGGTCGCGCATGGTTGAGATGTCTTCGAGGTTGATGACTTCTTCAAACGCGTCGCTGCCTGAGATTTCTGTGCTCTCGATGATCACTTCATCGGGCGGCCGCATGGTGGAGATGGACGAGGAAATATAGGTCACCGGCAAATCGCCGAAGCCGGGCAGTTGCCCGGTGGTGATGGGGAAATGAAGAGCTTCGAGCAGAGATGTGACGCCGGATTGATTGCTCACGACGGCGTGCAGCACCAGGTAGTGAATTAAGAATTCGCGTACGTCATCGCTTTTGCGATTGCGGTCGGCAAGCAATTCCCTGAAGCGACCGAGCGAGAAACCCGAGTAATTGAGCGCCCACTTGAGCGGCGAAGTGATGTTGACGGCTTTCGTCTCGCGCTCGGTTTTGGCCGTGTGCGAGTACTCCATCGGCGCCATCTCCAGCGTCGAGCTGGCGATCCCCAGTGGCACGCTTAAGTCTTTGGTGAGATTGAAGGGCTTGGCGGGAGCGAGCGCCTCATACAAGCTTTGCAATTCGCGGAAAGCTTTTTCGCCGCCGCGCGCTGATTCTTTGGCGCTGCTTTGGATGTAATCGCCGAGCACAGCCTTTGGCCTCAAGAGCGGAGCCAGCGTTGACAGATGCTCCTTCATCTGCGCCCGAAGCGTATCGGAAACGGCGCGGGTCACTTTCCTCAGTGTCAACAGTTTTTGAATGCTGTAGCCGTCTTCTTCCATTGAGAGTCTCCGATATTTTTTGGAGCGACAAGGACGCGGATGGCCGACAGACTACAAAGCTCCTTGCCGCTTGTCAACGACTTTCGGAAGTCAGAAGTCAGAAGGATGAACGATGAAGGAAAGACAGAAATGAGCAGGTCACGGGCTTGGCCTTCCGCGTTCATCGTTCATCCTTCTGACTTCCGACGCGGCGCGCATCGCTTATTTGTCTCGCGCGCGCGTGTAGATTCTCTCCGCATACTCCTGCACCATGCGATCGCTGCTGAAAAGCGGCGTCAGCGTTTCGATGGAGCGCCTCATCATCGCGAGCCAGCGGTGCGGAAGGCCGGCCTCATTGCGGTCGTAGTAAAACGGCACCACCTCTGATTCGAGCACGTTGTACAGCGACTCGGCGTCGCGCGCGTCCGCGTCCTCCGTGACGGTGTCGGCCGTCGGGTCGCCCACAGCCCAACCGTTCGTGCCGTCGTAGCCCTCGATCCACCAGCCGTCGAGAATAGAGAGATTGAGGCCGCCGTTTAAGGCCACCTTTTGTCCGCTCGTGCCGGACGCTTCCAAAGGACGCCTGGGCACGTTCATCCACACGTCAACGGCTTGCACTAACTGGCGCGCGACTTCTTGATCGTAGTCTTCCAGAAAAACCACGCGGCGCGCCACCTTCGGGTCGTTGCGCCACTGCGTCACTCTTTGCAGAATCACCTTCGCGCCGGCATCCTGCGGATGCGCTTTGCCCGCAAAACGAATTGCACGGGTCGCTTTTCGTCGTCGATGATGCGCATCAACCGCTCCGTGTCCTCAAGCAGCAGATCCCAGCGCTTGTAGGCGGCGACGCGGCGCGCGAACCCGATGGTCAGCACGTCAGCGTCGAATAAACTGCGCGAAGACTCGGCCGCTTCCATGCTTTCGCCGCGCAACAATCGCGAATAGTAGAGGCGATAGCGAATGTAGGCGACCAATCGCTGTTTGAGCAATTGATGAGCGTTCCACAGCTCCGCATCAGAGATTTTGGACAGGGCGGCGGACCAAGATTTCGGATCGTGCAGCAACTCGGTCCAGTTCAGGCCGATATGCTCTTCGTAGAGCGCGCGCAAAAGCGAAGAGATCCAGGTCGTGACGTGCACGCCGTTCGTCACCGACGTGATCGGTATCTCTTCGCTTGCGCGCTCCGGCCACATCTCGCGCCACAGCAGGCGCGACACTTCGCCGTGCTTGACGCTCACTCCGTTCGTCGAACGGCACATTTTGATGGCCAGCGGCGTCAGCCCGAACACTCTCTCCGGTTCATCGCCGGTCACGCTGCCCAAGGTTAAAAACTCTTCCAATGACAGGCCCAAGCCTTCGCGATAGCGTCCGAAGCACGCCTCAATTAAGCCCGGGTCAAACTCGTCGTTACCCGCGGCGATCGGCGTGTGCGTGGTAAAGACGCACAGCTTGCGCACGCGCCGCGAGGCTTCCGCGAAATTTAATTCCTGATTTTGCGCGATCAATTCTCGCGTCAGCTCAAGCGTGAGAAAGGCCGAGTGGCCTTCGTTGAGGTGATAAACGGACGGCGCGATACCCAGCCGACGCAACAGGCGCACGCCGCCGATGCCGAGCAGCATTTCCTGCACGACGCGCGTCTCGCGATCGCCGCCGTAGAGGTGCCCTGTGACCCAGCGGTCAGTTTCATCATTCTCAGGGATGTTTGTATCCAGCAGATAAAGCTTGATGCGCCCGACGGTGGCCTGCCAGGCCTGCGCGCGTACGGTGCGCCCGCGCATCTCGATCTCAATCAACAGGGGCGCGCCGCCACCGTCGCGCACCAGCTTGATCGGCAGATTCTGCGGGCTGTTTTCGCCGTACAGCTCTTGCTGCCATCCTTCACGCGTGAGGCGCTGGCGAAAATAACCGTAGCGATACATCAGGCCGATGGCGACCAGCGGAAGGCCGAGGTCGCTGGCCGACTTCAAGTGGTCGCCCGCCAAAATGCCGAGCCCTCCGGAATAAAGCGGCAACGAGTGATGCACGCCGAATTCCGCGCAAAAATAAGCGATCGGATTTTCGTGCGTGAGCTGTTTCAAGTTATCGGCGGCCCAGGTTTGCGCTTCCGCGCTCATGTAGCTCTCAAAGTCGGCCTGCAGCTTGCCGACGCGCGCGATGTACACCGGATCGGTGGCCACCTGAGCGAGGCGGAAATCGCTGGTCTCTCTGAGCAACAAGCGCGCGTTGTTTTCGTAGCGGTCCCACGTATCCGGGTCGAGATCGCGGAAGACCTGCGCGCCGTCCGGCGCCCAATACCACCAGTAGTTCCAAGACAATTTCTCAAGCGCGCGCAAAGGCTTCGGAAGCAGGCGTCGCTCATCCTGCCGTCGCTCCACCTGTCCAACTTCATCAAATATTTGACTCATTATCCACCTGTTTCATGATTGCGTTGTGAACTTGTGATTCCTCAAAAAGACTTGCGCATCGCCGGGCGTAAAAAAAACCAACCGCACTTCGCTTGGTTCGTCATCGGCGCGCGCGAGGAAATCTTTAACGGTTTGTGAGACAACAACGGCGGCGGCTTCGCGTGGATAACCGTAAGCTCCCGTCGAGATCGACGGAAAGGCCACCGCAGCAAGTTTCAGTTGCGCGGCCTGCGCCAGTGAATTGCGGTAGCAGGCGGCGAGCAATTCCGCTTCGCGACCTGCGTGTTGGCCCCAGATGGGCCCGACCGTGTGAATAACGTAGCGGGCCGGCAAAAGGCCGCCGGTGGTCGCGATTGCCTCGCCGGTGGGCAAGCCATGGGGAAACACGGTGCGGCGCAGTTCCTGACACTCGGCCAAGATCTCGGCGCCGCCGCGGCGATGAATCGCTCCGTCAACGCCGCCGCCGCCGAGCAGCGTCGCGTTTGCGGCGTTGACCACGCCGTCCACTTTTTGCACGGTGATATCGCCGACGACCACCAGCACTTTGCCCTGCACAAACGTTTGAAGTATTTCATCTGACACAAATGCGAGATTCTACGCTGCGGAGCATGGTTGGGCAAGCTCGACGCCGACCAGCGTCGCAGCGATTAAATGATGGTGGGGGCTTATTTAGCAGGGGCAAAGCGATTTTGCAACAATTGATGACAACGCGATCCCGAGGCGCACGCAGTAAGAGACTCAGGCGGTATCAACCACGACGTCGTCGTCGCCGAGCTGTTCCAGGCGTACGTCATCAAACATGTCATGTCGCCTGAGCGCCTCGGCCACGCCCTTGGCTTTGTACTCGGTGAGCGGCCGGTCGGGGTTGTTGCTGGTGATCTCGAAGAGACCGTCTTCGATCATCACGATGTCCAGCGAGCCGAGGGCCACACCCTGAGCGACCTCAATTTCGCCCAGATTGTGGGTGCGGAAGCGTCCCGTTTCCTCAACCCAGTCTTCGATGAACGGGTCACGCAGGGCGTGTTCGGCTTCCGATTGAGTAAGGTACGTGCCCTCCAGGATCAGGCAGTAGTCGCGACCTTTATTTGTTTTCATGACTTCAGGAAAAGTAAGGCGGCGGCCTCGTTTGATGATGAATGCGGGCGACGCCTTTTAATCGTCAGGTTACGGGAAGGGCGCCGCAAAATTGGGTTCCAAGTGAGCGCGAAGCAAATTCACCTGGCTTCATGCGAAAGAGAGCAGACGCCGCTCGCGTCGCACGGCGGAGGAACTCCGAAGAGCGTGTAGCGATGTGCGGCGACCCAGCGGTAAACATACGGGCCCAGCGCGCTGAGAGGCCGCAGACGCAGGACGCGCCCCACAAACTTCCAAAACATGGGTAAAACCCGGAGAATTTCAAGCCATGCGTCAAACCCCTTGGCCCACCCGTGATCGCTCAAACGCCGGACATACATTTCGTCGCCCATCTCAACCGGCGTAAAGGGCACGCCGCGCTCGGCGCGCACCAGCGGGTCATGATAATCAAGCCACAAGATTCGCCCGTCGCGATCCAGCCAATCGACGCGCGCGCGCACCCACCGACACAAAGGGCAGCTTCCGTCCGTATATGCTTCAATCGCATACTTTGTTTTGTTCGTTACCAACTGCCACACCCCCGGAAGCCGCGAAATTCGCCGCGCACGTTCCTGTGTGCGACGATACAACACAACGTTGCAGCGAATCAACGTACCATCAACCGGCAACGCTATAATATAACTCGAATCTTGCGGGTTAATCTCTTTCTCTGTGTCTCTCTGTGTCTTTTCTCCGTGTTTCTCTGTGTTTAAGTATGACCGACCTAAACACAGAGAAACACGGAGAAAAGACACAGAGAGACACAGAGGGAAGAATCAATCGTCACAAACCTGGCTGCCAGAGGAAGCCTTTTTAACCGCTTGCTTTCGCCTCGCGGCCCCTGCTAAATTACCTGCTTACCTGGAGCGCCCGAAGCACCTTTTTCTTCCCCTTTATAGCAAAGCGGGGAGCGCCGTCCCATCTCGCGCGCCGGATCAAAAAGCCTTCGATAAGGGAGATCTTTAACAAGCCATGAAAGCATACCCCACTAACTCGATACGCAATCTGGCCGTCATCGGACATGGTGATGCCGGGAAAACTCAATTGATTAGTTCCCTGCTCTACGTCGCCGGCGCGACGCCGCGCTGGGGGCACGTGGACGACGGCACAACAGTGACCGATTACGACGAAGATGCGATCGCCCGCAAAGTCACGCTCAACACCGCGCTCGCCCACCTCGTGCACCGCGACACCAAAATCAACTTGATCGACACGCCGGGCTATGCGGCCTTTGTGGCGCACGCGCGGCCGGCGCTGCGCGCCGCCGATTGCGCGCTCGTGGTGGTGGACGGCGTCAACGGCATCGAGGTGCAGACGGAAAAAACTTGGGCGTATGCCAACGAGTTTATCCGCCCGCGGATTATGGTCGTCAACAAGCTTGATAAAGAGCGCGCCGACTTCGGCGCGGCGATTGACGGCGCGCGGCGCACTTTTAGCCGCGCCATCGTCGCCTTCACGCTGCCCATCGGACGCGAGCAAAACTTCCGCGGTGTGGTCGACGTGGTGCGCATGAAAGCATACGAGTTTGATGGGGAAGGCCGGCCGCGCTCGGTTGAGATTCCGCCGGATGGTCTGGATGTGGTGAACAAAGAGCGCGATAAATTAATTTAAACGATTGCCGAATCGGACGACGCGCTGATGGAAAAATACTTTGAGAACGGCACGCTCGACGACAGCGATTTGTTGCCGCACATTTCCAAAGCCATCGCGAACGGTCGTCTCTGCCCGGTCTTCGCCGCATCGAGCGCGACGCTCGTCGGCCTCTCGGCGCTGCTCGACGGCATGATCGATTACGTGCCGGCCCCGGACGCGCACGAGGCCGAGTATGGCCGCCCTTCCCCGGACGCCGACGGCGAAAGTAGTATCGCGCGCCGTTACGATTCCGCGGAAGCGTTCTCAGGTTACGTCTTTCGCACCGTCGCCGATCCGTTCGCCGGCCGCATCAACGTGATTAAGATCATCAGCGGCCACGTCAAGCCCGACGCGAGCGTGCTTAACTCAACGCGCGGCGAACAAGAGAAGCTCGGCGCGCTGCACAGCATGCAAGGCAAACAGCTCGACAAAATCGAGGAAGTGCACGCCGGCGACATCATCGCCTGCGTGAAGCTCAGAGACACGCAAACCGGCGATACCTGGTGTGATAAGGCGGCGCCCATCGTTTACGAGAAGGTCGCATACCCGGAGGCGGCGATCGCTTTTGCAATTGAGCCCAAGTCGCGCCACGACGAAGAAAAGATCAGCGTCGCGCTGCACAAAATCCTGGAAGAAGATTTGGCCCTGCACTTCACGCGCGACGCGCAAACCAAAGAGTTTCTGCTGTCGGGTTCGGGCCAGTTGCACGTCGAAACGGTGGTCGAGAAACTCAAGAAACGTTACGGCGTAGAAGTCGCGCTGCACCCGCCGAAGGTGCCCTACAAAGAAACCATTACGCAGCGCGCCGAAGTTCAAGGCCGCCACAAAAAGCAAACCGGCGGGCGCGGACAATTCGGCGATTGCAAAGTCGTCTTCGAGCCGTTGCCGCGCGGCAGCGGCTTTCAATTCGAGGACAAGATTTTCGGCGGTTCGGTGCCGCAGCAGTTTCGGCCCGCCATCGAGAAAGGCATCATCGAAGCCTCTTCGATGGGCGCCATCGCCGGTTACCCGCTGGTCGACTTCAAGGCCGTGCTCATTGATGGGTCCTACCACGCGGTCGATTCCGACGAGCATTCGTTTCGCGCGGCGGGCCGCAAAGCTCTGCGCGCGGCCATCGAAAAAGTTAAGCCGACGCTGCTTGAGCCGGTGATGCACGTTGAAGTGGTGGCGCCGCAAGAGTGCAGCGGCGAGATTATGGGCGACCTCAACTCGCGGCGCGGGCGCCTGCAGGGCATGGAAGTGAGCGGCAAGCAGCAAGTCATTAAAGCTCAAGTTCCGATGGCCGAAATGCTCAATTATCAATCGACGCTTAATTCCATCACCGGCGCGCGCGGCACTTATCACATGGAATTTTCTCACTACGACCCGGTGCCCGGCCAACTCGCGCAAAAGATCGTCGAACAGGCGCGCGCCGAAGGCCGCATCAGGGGCGAAGAGGAAGAGTAATCCCGAATCCGATGTCCTCTCTCTGCGTCTCTCTGTGTCTTCTCTCTGTGTCTCTCTGCGTTTAAGTGTGATCTACTTAAACGCAGAGAGACACAGAGAGAAGACACAGAGAGACGCAGAGAGAGAGATTTCTCACCGATGAAGATCACTGCCATTGAGTCGCTACAGTGGGCCGCTTATCCGCGTTTGCTGATGGTGCGCGTGCATACCGACAGTGGACTGATCGGCCTCGGCGAAACGGTTGACAAAGTGCACGGTGCGAAGGGCGCGCTGCACGGCACCATTGCGCCTCTGATGCTCGGCCAAGATCCGCTTGAGATCGAGGGTCTGTGGCGTTTCGCGTTCGACAACATCATGTACCACGGCTACGCCGGCGCCGAACTGCGCGCCCTCTCCGCTGTGGAGATCGCCCTTTGGGATATCGCAGGCAAGCACTACGGCGCGCCTCTTTACCATCTGCTCGGCGGCCGCGTGCGCGAGCGCGTTCCGACCTACAACACGTGCATCGGCTTCGGTGAGGTTAATGACTACCGCGCGTGGAGCGAAAATGACGGAGCGCACGCGGGGCGCTTGGCCGAAAGCCTTTTGGCCGACGGCATCGGCGCGATGAAGATTTGGCCGTTTGATCGCTTCAGCGAGCGTAGCCAGGGCCAGCGCATCGCGCCCGCCCAGATCGAGCGGGGCTGGGAGCGGTGCGCTCCGTGCGCGACGCGGTGGGCGCGGCGATGGAGATCGGCATTGAATGCCACTTTCGCTGGAACCGGGCGAGCGTCGAGCGCATCGCCCGCGCGCTTGAGCCGTATGACATTCTGTTTTTGGAGGACGTGCTGCCGGCGACCTACGTCGATGAGATTCGCGAAGTGTCGCGCCGCACAAGCATCCCCATCGTCGGCTCTGAGCTTTTAATGACGCGCTGGCAATTGCGCGAGTGGTTGGAGAAGCACGCCGCGCAGATCATCATGACGGACCCGCTCTAGACCGGCGGCATCGGCGAAACGCGCAAAATCGCCAACATGGCCGAGGCCTTCGGCGTGCCGCTTGTGCTGCACAACGTCGCCGGCCCCGTTTGCCACGCCGCCTGCATGCACCTCGGCGCCCACATCCCGAATCTATATTACGCCGAATCTGTGCGGGCATTTTACCGCACCTACTTCGGCGTGATGACCGATTACACGCCGCAGCCCGGCGCCGACGGTGCCTTTGATTTGCCGAAAGGTCCGGGCCTCGGAGTCAAACTAAACGAATCGATGCTCGAACGCGAAGATCTGACGCGCGTGGTCAGTGAAGGAGCAGGCAAAGCTGTGGGCCGCCGCGCCATGGGCGACCATTGGGAGCGCGAAGAAATCAGATAAGCAAATATGCTTGGCCGTCATAGGGTTTTTAGCGAAGGGCGCACAAGGTATGGCCTCTTCAAACGTTTCTCACACCCTTTAAGGAGCAATTTCATGCATCGCATTTTCTCATTCGGATTAATGCTCGTCTTCACCATCGGCGTTGGCTCCTCTTCGTCTGCGCTACGCGCGCAGACGACAGAGCAGCAACAGCCGTCCCCAAACGCTTCAAAGAAAATCGAGGGAACATGGGCCGGCACTTTTGAGGGCGACGGCACGGGCAAGTTTGAGATGAGCTTCTCGACGGCCGCCGACGGCAAAGAGAGCGGACGGCTGAGCGTCACACCGGATCAAGGCGACGGCTACTCAGTTGACTTCAAAACGCTTTCCTTCGATGGAAGCAAGATGAACGCCAGCTACACCTCACCCGAGAGCAGCGACGAAATCATGATGGAAGGCGTTCTCGACGACGCAGCCGGCTTCTCCGGCAAGTGGGCTCTTGGCCCGATGGGCAGCCCCACAGCCACCGGCACTTGGAAAGCAATCAAAAAATAGCTGTGGCATAAATTTACCGTGACTACTTGATTCCTCTCGCGTCACTCTCTCATTTACTCAAAAGTGACAGGTGACAAGTGACGGGTGACAGGGTATCTGTTCAGAGTGTCAGGTAGGAGCGGCTAACATCTGCCGACAAGCTTCA
>JBBJMB010000341.1:0-3620 GCA_037719755.1 Pyrinomonadaceae bacterium | reverse complement strand
AACGACGAATACTGGCTCGCGCTTGAGCCCAAAAGAAAAACGCGCATCCGCTACTCGGTGATGCCGCAGCAGATCGCGCGCTTCGTGGATGTCGGCACCAGCCCCGTCAGCGAGCGCATCCGCTCAGTGAACGGCCTGGTGGCCGCCGGCTACGAGGTGCATCTCAATTTCTCACCGATCATCATTTACGGCGGCGACCAATGGCGTCGCGACTGGGCCGAGCTTTGGCGCGAGATTGACGACGTGCTTTCGCCCGAGGCCAAAGAGCAGTTGATGTGCGAAGCCTTTTTTCTGACACACTCAGAGGAACTGCACAACGTCAATTTGCAATGGAACCCTCGCGGCGAGGATTTCCTCTGGGCGCCTGAAATGCAGGTGCCAAAGAAGACCGCGCCCGGCCTCGTCGTCTATGATTACCAGATGCGCCGGCGCGAGCTCGACCGCTTCGCCGCCGGACTCAAGAAATACTTGCCGTACTGTCCGATCAGATATTCATTTTAATGCTCGGGTGCTGACCTGCACTGTGGCCTCATCCTTTCGCGCATTTGAACCAGACATTGGGCGTATCGCACACGAACACGAAGTGCTGTTTCACACGGATGCGACGCAAGCTGTCGGGCACAGCTGCGCGGAGGCTTCGCGCTCGTGAAGATGGAGAAGCGCGCACGCCAGTGGTTGTTAATCAAGGACGCGGATGAGTACGCTGTACCGAATTGGAAGCTGGAACTTGTTTTGCCCGCGCGGAAAGAGCTGACCAAACAATCGCAGCGGCGGGCCAAGAAAAGCTGAATGCCCGGCTTCGCCCGCTTCGCTAATCTTGCCCGCGGAAGCGTTCGCCGTCGCGGCCGTTCCAGGGAACGCCGCGCATGTGGTAGCCGCCTTTTTCCCAGTAGCCGGCGGAATCTTCGGCGAGGAAGCTCAAACCTTACCCATTTCCCGACTTCCAGGCGTAAAGCGCAGCACAATCAAACCCAGGCCGCCATGATCGGGCGGGTCGACGCCATCGTGCGACCGGGCGACTAACGAGTCTTCCGCGGAAAATGTGCAGGAAGGTTGGTGGTCCAATTGCGATCATAAGCCGAGGCGAGCACGTATTTGGCCTCCGGCTTGATTCCGGCGATGCGGGCGAGCTCGCGCGTGGAAACTCCGCTCCACACGTTATCCAACCGAGACCAGCGCGTCACGCAGTGAAAATCCGCGTAGACCTTGATTGCCGGCAAGCTCATAAATTCGTCGAGCGACCACTTGATGGGTCGCTCGACCAGACCGTCTATGCCGAAACTCCAAGTAACCGGATTTACGTTCGGCGTGCCGTGCGCATCAAGCACGGGCCACTTGCGGGTGCGCGTTTGACCGGGAGGCAGACGCTGGTCGCGCCGCGTGTCCGGACTGATAATCACATCAGCTTCCGCCACTTCCTCGGGCGGGCGCGGATCGCTGCGCTGGTAATCGGGATCTTTTAAAATACCGCTCAGAAAACTCATACCTCTCTCGCTTCGTTACTTCTTAGTAGATTTTTCGGCAATCGACATCAATTCTCAGGCATCCATTTGCTGACGCCTTTCGCAAGCGGGTCGCGGATGCCGACGGTGTGGTCGTGCTAACCCCCCGCGCCGCGAGCGCGATCATAGTTTTCGGTCTGCTCAAGACTAAGGGCCACGCCGTTGATGACTTCGCGCCAATCTTTCATTTGAATGCCGCGCATCACAAGCGGCAGACCGGCCGACCAGTCCTCTTGCGGCGCGCGCGCATCTTGTTCGGGGAAAGTTAAGTTGTGGACTGAAGGAAAGTCAGCCAGCTTGAATTCGTCAACCAGACGAGCCTTCAAATCTTTGTAAGAAAGTTGCGGATTTTCTCGCCGCACCACCTGCGCCCGGCGGAAAATGTCGGCCACACTGAGCGTCACTTTCGACACGTTGATAAACTCCTTCATTGATTCTGATTTCCAGCGTTAACTTACACGCATCCGCGACCACTTCACAACCAGGGGTGACAAACTTTCATCTTCCTCTGCGTCTCTCTCTGTGTCTTTTCTCTGTGTTTCTCTGTGTTGTCAGTCTCACCTAATACAGAAACACAAGAATTCCTAAGACCAGAAAGCCCTTTCAGCTTAGTTGATCAACCAGAGAGTCCGCCCGCGTCGCGGCACGACCTGAGCGGTGTTGCGCCCCGAGGCCGAAAACGCCTCCGCCCGGATGTGGGGCGCCGTCGGTAAAGGTTTTGATCGGCGTGCGGTAGGAGAGCTCGGGCAGCGGCCGGTGGATGAACATCTGGTCGAAGTCCATCTCGACGCATCACGTTGCCGCGCAAAAGTCCTAAGCGTCTTTCAATCAAGCGGCGTTTGAACAAGCGTCCATCGAGGCACGTTGGGCGTATATTCACCACGTCGATCAACTTGTCGGCTTCTCCGCGATGGCGTCCCAATGAGGCCGCTTGCCAATCACGGGTAATACTGCCCTCAAATAAAGCGTGTGGCGCCCTGGTGCGAGCGTCGCATCGACGGCGGAAAAGGTCATCGCCAGCGCGGCGGGCCGCTCAGGCACGCCGTGCAGGTGGCCCGCGTAAGCGCATCCAGATATTTGGTTGACGGACAAAGCAATTGCAGACCGCGATGGCAATCGGCGCTCAATTCCCCGGAGGGAGCGGCCGGGTCGGCAGTTCGAAACGGCGCAACGCACAACCATGCCGAAGCCGGTTTCCGATGCGCACGCGACCGACTTCGCCAATCGCCGGGCAGATCCTGCGCGTCGATCAGCTTCAGAAATGGTCATGACGTGCGCGCCGAAACCACGCGGCGATGGTCAACCGGTCGCCGCCTTGCAGCCGCACGGCCTTCACGACCCCCGAAATTCGATCTTTTCCACTTCGGCCGAAAGCCTGACTTCGCCGTGCGCCTCCAGGCAACGCGCCAGCGCTTGCGTGAGCGCGTTCAGCCGCCGCGCGGCCGCTGCACGCCGCTACGGTGAATCATCGAATGCCAACCGAGAAATCTCCGGTCGCCTGCGCTCGGCGGCGGGCCCGATTGCGCAGCCATACCAGCGCCGACCGCAGACCCTCATGCTCAAACGTCTCGCGCGCCAGCGCGCCGTAACTGGTAAACAGCTTGCGCGTCATCTCGACGGGGCTGCCCTTTTCTTTCGAGCGGCGAAAGATCATGTGGCGACCCAGGTTTAAGGCCGTCGGCGGTTTCAGAAAAGCTTCAAAGACGCCCTCGTTCAGCTCGCCCCATTCGCGCACAAAACGGCGGTAAGCCACAGCATCCTTTGGCGAAACGCGCGCAATCGACTCGCAGGTGCGCTCCACGTCGCGCCAAAAGTAAATCGCGTCGTTTGTGCCCGCCAGCGGCGCAAAAGCGAACGGATCGCAGTCGAGATATTCCAGCCCATACTTTTCCAGTTCCAACTCGGCCACCACCGGCGTGAGATGGATCATAATGTGGGCGCTCGACCCGACGTCGATTTTGTAGCCCGGAATCAAATCGTCTTGCGTGCACACCGCGCCGCCGACGATGTGACGGCGTTCGAGCACCACGACCTTCATCCCTGAGCGCGCGAGGTAGCACGCGCAAACCAAACCGTTATGTCCGCCGCCCACCACGGCGACATCGTATTCGTGTTCCT
>JBBJMB010000340.1:0-3628 GCA_037719755.1 Pyrinomonadaceae bacterium | reverse complement strand
CAAAGCGCTCCGCGCGGCTCAGGTGTGGCCGCCGGCCCGGGCGGCAACCTTCCCGGCTTAGATATTGGCATCGGCCTTCCATAACCTGACAATGAGCAGGAGCCGGAAAGCGCACAGCGAAGCCGCCGGCTCTTGCTCGCTTCATTTGACACTTTAATTCAATTCTCCTACCTAATCTGTGATGAAAGCAATCAACATGCACTTATTTATTGAAATCACTAAAAGGACTCTTCTCCTTTTGGTAACTCTTACTCTCTGCTTCTCAGGAAATGTATTAGCACAACAGGGAACCGGCATTCTCCGCGGCTTAGTCACCGATGAATTCGGAGGAACCATTGCCGGAGCCACCGTGGTCGCCACCGATCAAAGCGGCACGCAAAAAACGGCGACGACAAACAATGACGGTCTCTACGCGCTCGCCGGCCTCGTACCCGGAGCCTACTCCGTAATTGTCACAGCCGCCGGGTTCGCTCCCTTTCAAGCCACAGCGGTCGATGTGGCGCCGGGTCGACGCGAGCCTTTGGACATCAAACTGAGCGTCGCGCTCGCGCAAGAGGAAGTGACCGTGGCGGCGGAGACTCCGATCAGCACGGCGCCTGAGAATAACGCCGGAGCGCTCGTGCTGCGAGGCAGCGATCTAGAAGCGCTGCCCGAGGATCCGGATGATTTGGCGTCCGCGCTGCAAGCCCTCGCCGGGCCATCGGCAGGCCCGGATGGCGGTCAGGTCTACATAGACGGCTTTACCGGCGGGCGTTTACCACCTCGCGAGTCAATCCGCGAAATCCGCATCAACCAAAACCCGTTCGCCGCCGAGTACGACCGTCCCGGCTTCGGTCGCATTGAGATTCTCACCAGGCCCGGTACAGACAAATTTCGCGGCCAGGCGTTCTTTAACTTTCAGGACGAAAGCCTTAACGCGCGTAACCCATTTGTGCCGAACCGCGCACCCTTCCAACAGCGCTTTTATGGCGGCAACGTGAGTGGGCCGATCATTAAAAAGAAAAGCTCTTTTTTCTTCGACTTCGATAAGCGCGACGCTGACAACAACGTCTTTATCAATGCCACGACTCTGGATTCCAACTTCAACCCTAGTGACTTCAGATTGGCGGTGGTGCAGCCTGTTCGCAGCACGGACTTGAGCGTTCGCTTCGATCACCAGATAAATCAAAATAACACTTTGGTCGCGCGCTACGGCTATGAGCAGAACAAGCAGCAGGATGTTCTCGGTAACAGCGAATTTACGCTCCTTTCGCGAGCTTACGATGCTTCCAACAACGAGCACTCTTTCCAGATTACTGAGACCGCCGTGCTTAGTCCGAAAGTAATCAACGAGACGCGTTTTCAGTTCCGACGTGATGGCAGCGAGCAGAACGGCGATAACTCGGTGCCGTCTATCAATGTGCTGGATGCATTTTCCGGCGGCGGCTCGCAGGTTGGAATTTCTTCGGACCGTCAAAATCGATGGGAGTTGCAAAATTACGCCACTTGGGCTGAGGGCAAACACACCATCAAGTTCGGCGGTCGCGTGCGCGGCATAAATTTGAATGACAGTTCCGTCAATAACTTCGGAGGTACCTACACCTTTACCGGCGGGCGCGCAGTGCCGCTCGATGCTGACAATCAACCGATTGTTGGCGCCGATCCGGTGACCATCACCAGCATTGAGCGCTATCGCCGGACGCTCCTTTTTCAACAGCGCGGTCTTTCGGCAGCGGAGATTCGCGCGCTGGGCGGCGGCGCAGCGCAATTCTCGATTTCAGGCGGCGATCCGGAATCGAAAATCAGTCAGGTAGACTTTGGCGGGTTTGTGCAAGACGATTGGCGTGTGCGACCCGACCTCACGCTAAGCGGAGGGTTGCGCTATGAAACTCAGTCGAATATCGACAGTAAATTTAACTTCGCTCCGCGCATCGGCCTCGCGTGGTCGCCCGGCGTAAAGAGCGGCGGCGCGCCCGCGGGCGGCGCAGCCGGTTTCGGTCAGCCACAAAACTTGGTAATTCGCGCCGGATTCGGCATCTTCTATGATCGCTTTAGTGAAAACTACACGCTGCAAGCGACGCGCTTTAACGGCCTCGCGCAGCAGCTCTTCTTTGTACGCGAAGGAGCCGTCGGCAATCCTATTCTCGATTTATACCCGAACGTCCCTACAATCGAAACTCTCAACTCGTTTGCGCAACCGCAGGCTACGAGGCGCATCGACCCGACGCTGCAAGCGCCCTATACCATGCAGGGAGTGTTCAGCGTTGAGAAACAATTGCCGAGGGGCATCACGGTCTTCACAACCTTCATTACCCAACGCTCGCTTCACACGCTTCGTTTGAGAAACATTAATGCGCCAGTGCCCGGCTCAATCACAGCTGACAGCCCTTCCGGCTATCGGCCGCTTGGCCCTATAGGGGATGTGCTTGAGTATGAGTCAAACGGTATCGTCAACCAAAATCAGTTAATTTTCGGCACGCGCTCTCGCTTAAGCCAGAAAATCTCCGTTAGTGCTTTCTATACTCTTAATCGCGCTCGCGGCAACGCAGATGGCGGCTTCGGTCAATTCGGCGGTGGGGGTGGAGCATCAGCGCCTGCCAATCCATACGATTTAGACGCGGAATACGGACGCGCTTCGTTTGACCAGCGCCATCGCTTCTTTCTCTTCGGATCGTTCACGATGCCGTGGAAAGTTCAGTTAAATCCGTTCATCGTTGCGAATTCAGGCCAGCCTTTTAATATCTTCACCGGTGTCGATAATAACCGCGACTCGGTTTTCAATGACCGTCCGGCCTTCGCCACGGATCCAAATAAATTAGGTGTCGTGGAGACGCGTTACGGACTGCTGGATCCAAACCCCGAGCCTGGCCAGGAAACCATTCCGCGCAATTTCGGCCAGGGTCCCAACTTCTTCGGAGTTAATTTGAATGTCAGTAGAACGTTTGGTTTTGGCGCGAAAGCTGACGGTTCGGCTGCAGGCGGAGCAGGTGGGCCTGGCGGTGGTGGAGGCGGTGGCCGACGCGGCGGTGGAGGTGGCCCCTTCGGTGGTGGCGGTGGTGGCCCCTTTGGTGGTGGCGGCGGGTCGTCTGAAAACCGCTATAACTTGACGGCGTCGGTGCGCGTAAATAATTTACTTAATCACCCAAACTTCGCGACTCCAAATGGCAACCTCAGTTCAAGTTTCTTTGATCAATCAACGAGAACTGCCAGTGGTTTTGGCGGCGGTGGGGGTGGCAACTCGGGAAGCCGGCAGATTCAGTTACAATTGCGATTCAGTTTCTAAAGAAGCTTGGATCGGTCGAACGACATAGCAATGAAAAAGGCCTGGACTGCTCCGGGCCTTTACTTTTTAATACCTCAGTGCTGCAACTCAAACGTTGAGCAATTCCTGCTCTTTGGTTTTGGCCAACTCATCAATCTTAGCGATAAAATTGTTCGTCAGCTTTTGAATCTCTTCGAGTCCGTCGCGCTCTGCGTCTTCCGAGATGGATTTGTCTTTAAGGAGTTTTTTAAGGCGGTCGTTGGCATCACGTCTCACGTTACGCACGGCCGTGCGATTATCCTCCGCCACATCGTTAACTTGCTTGGCCATCACACGCCGACGCTCTTCGGTCAGCGGCGGAATAGGAACGCGCACCAACTTGCCGTC
>JBBJMB010000339.1:0-3632 GCA_037719755.1 Pyrinomonadaceae bacterium | reverse complement strand
AAAACGTTACAAGGCGCGCGAGCAATAAAGAGGTGCTGTGATGCGTCGCTTTAGAAAATGCCGAGAAGAGAACAATTCTGCCGAGAACATGCAGCAACGCCGCGCCGCGTGGAGCTTTCTTTCCGATTTGCCCTGTCCTCCAATAAACATCTCTCACTCGAACCGACCAGCCACCCTCACTCACCAACCCATTGACCGATCGTTATCCGGTGCCCCTCGGGTGACGCCACCCCAAACTCACGCATCCCCCAAGGCTGGCTCGTGAGCGATGACATTATCTTGACTCCCTGGGCGGCTAAATCCTGATAATAGCTGTCGGCATCATCTACGCGCAGGTAGCCGAAGTAACTGTGATCTCCCAACTCGCTGGCCAGTGCGGCATCCCGACACTCTCCGATCATGACCATACAATTGTCTTTTTCAACGAAGACCCAACCGGACGGTTCCGAAATCACTTTGAACCCGAGCGCCATGAAAAATTGGGATAGCTTTTCTGTGTCATGGGCGGCAAGTACATAATGATTCTGAAGTATCTTTGGCATGTGATTATTTCCTTACGCCGAAACTCAATTGTTTGCGTGCCTAACGCTGCGATTAATCAGCGCACTGTAATCTCGAAGAATGAAAGCCATGCTGGGTTCGCGTCCGGTTGATGCCATTGTTAGATTTCGCGGTTGATGCGACGATCACCGGGCACGGCGTGTTCGGCTCTCAACTATCCGAATACTACATTGCTATCTCGGCCCTCTCAACATTACACAAACGTTCCCCTCCAACTTGCGCATCACGACCACCTCCGGCCAATCAGCTTTTCTCACCTTAGCTCTGATTTCTCGCTTTCCTCTGACATAAAGAAATTCCTTTGACACGTTATAGCCTGTTACGTAATATGTGTTTATGTCACTTATAGATTCTGTGAAGCTCGACCGCGAGTTAAAGAAGGGGAGCGCCGAGTTGCTTATTCTCTCGCTCCTAGAGTCCCGTCAGCGCCACGGTTACGAAGTGCGCAAACTGATCGAGGCGCGCTCGGACGGCGTGCTCAAGTTTAACGCCGCCTCGCTTTATCCGCTGCTCTACCGGCTGGAAAAACGTGGCTGGGTCGAAGGCCAGTGGGTGGAGAAGGCCGGGCAGCGGCGGCGGCGCTATTACAAATTGACGCGCGACGGCCGGAAGGTGCTGGCGGCGCAGCTGGCATTTGGAGTCGTTCGTCGCGGCGATCAACCGTGTGACGGGGCCGGAAAATGCCTGACTGGAAACCAGAAATCAGACGGCGGCTGGCGAGCTTGAGACTCGAGCCAACGCGCGAAGCCGCCATCATTGAAGAACTCTCTCAGCATCTCGATGACTGTTATGCGGAGTTGTTGGCGGGCGGTGCGACGGAAGCGGAAGCCTCGCAACAAACGCTCGCCGAATTGAGCGGCAGTGAAATCTTTGCGCGGGAACTGCGGCGCGTGGAGTGGCAGGTCGCGCCCGAACCCATTGTGCTCGGAACCAATCGGAGGACAAATATGATCGCCGATTTGTGGCAAGACTTACGCTTCGGTACGCGAATGTTATTGAAGAAGCCGGGCTTCAGTTTGATTGCCGTGCTCACGCTCAGCCTGGGCATCGGCGCGAACACCGCGATTTTCAGCGTTGTCAGTGCCCTCTTGTTGCGTCCGTTGCCATATCGGCAGCCCGAGCAATTGGTGAAGGTGTTCAGGGTGCAGCCTGATCCGACGAAAGGAATGTTGCCTTCGCTCTGGTCACACCCGCGCTTTGAGATGTTGCGCGACCAGAACCAGAGTTTTGCCGCGGTCGCGGGCTTTAATCAAAGCCCTTACAACCTGACCGGAACGGATGCACCGGAGCGGTTGCAGATGGAGATGGTGTCAGACGGCTACTTCCCACTGCTCGGTGTGAATACCATCGTGGGGCGTTCTTTCACGGCGGAAGACGCGGGCACGGCTGCGCTGTTGGGCTACGGCCTCTGGCAACGCCGCTTCGGCGGCGACCCGCAGGTGCTCGGCAAGGCAATTGAATTGGAGACACAGGCGTTCACTATCGTCGGTGTGCTGCCGCCTGATTTTCGCGGTCAAAGCGGCACAGCGGACATCTGGTTGCCGATGCGAGCCGCCCCCAAGTTTGTTCCCACCATCCTTACCGACCCGAACGATCACTGGTTTCAGGTCGCCGCCCGTCGGTGATGGCGTCACGCTGGCGCAGGTAAGCCGACATGCAACTGGTCAGCGTGCAGCTTGAGCAGAAATATCCCAATCCGCTCAGCCTCAAAGGCACGCCGCAGGAAACGCGAAAGTGCCAGTGCTTCGCGCTGCAAGCCGCCAGTTGATCCGGCGCTCAAAACCTCGTTCCTGATTCTGTTGATCGCGGTCGGGCTGGAAGCGTTGATTGCCTGCGCGAATGTCGCCAACCTGCTGCTGGCACGGGCAATGACTCGGCAACGGAGTTTGCCTTGCGGGCGGCGCTCGGCGCTTCCCGGCTGCTTGCTGCGCCAGATCATCAATGAGAGCCTGCTGCTGGCAACCTTCAGCGGCGCGTTGAGCCTGCTCGTTGCTCATTGAGCGTGGCGCTGCTGATGCATCCGCCCCAACGATAACACACAATTTTCAACTTCATACGCGCGCGTTTGACTTCTTCACGATCAATCTGGATTGGCGTGTGCTGAGCTTCAACTTCGCACTCGCATTGCTCACCGGCCTGTTGTTCGGCCTGGTGCCCGCGCTGCAATCCTCCTTCATCAACGTCAATGAATCCTTGAAAGAGGGCGCGGGCGGTTCGACGCGGGGCTCTTGTGGCCAGCGTAAATCAAGCGAGCGCAGCCTGCTCCTCGTCGGTGAGATTGCCTTCTCGCTGGTGTTGCTGAGCGGCGCAGGATTGATGATCAATAGCTTGCTGCGTTTGCAGTCCGTCAACCTCGGTTTCGTGCCGGAAAACCTGCTGACGATGACCGTGTATTCGCGCGATGCGAAGCCGGAGTTTTATCAACAATTGCTGGCGCGCGTGCAGGCGTTGCCGGGAGTCGAAGCCGCCAGCTTCAGCCGCGATGCTCCGCTGCTTGGCCGTTTCGGCGCTGTGGTGGACATCGAAGGCCGCGCTGACATTAAGCAAGCCAGCGTCGGTTTTCACAGCGTCTCGCCCGATTATTTCAAAACGCTCGGCATCGCGCTGCGCCGAGGCCGTGTCTTTACGGAACAGGATCGCGCCGGCGTGCCGCGCGTGGCCTTGATCAACAAAGCGGCCGCCGAACAGTTTTTCCCTGGCGAAGACCCCATCGGCAAACGCCTCCGGCCTCATGTAACAGCGCAGTATGAGACCACGGAAAAGTTTGTCGAGATTGTCGGAGTGGTCGCCGATGTGCGGTATGGCCGCCTCGAAGAAGCGATTGGGCCGGACATTTACGTCTCGTCGCTGCAACCCACCGATCCGACGCCAATGCTGGTCGTGCGCTCACGCATTGAGGTGGCGGCTCTCACGGCGGCGGTGCGGCGCGAAGTGCTGGCGCTGGATCGCAACGTGCCGCTCACCGCCATTCAAACGATGCAAGAGCGCGCGGCGGAAGTGAGCTCGCGCACGCGCTTCATTGCGGTGTTGCTGGGCTTGTTTGCGGGGCTGGCGCTGTTGCTCGCCGGGAT
>JBBJMB010000062.1:0-14213 GCA_037719755.1 Pyrinomonadaceae bacterium | reverse complement strand
TGTGCTGACGCCGCATCTTGGCGAAATGCGGCGCCTGATGAAGCTTGAAAGCGACGCTGAGGTAATTAAACGGCAGGAAATCGTTAGCGAGTTCGCCGCGCTTCACAATGTGTTTCTGGTGCTCAAAGGCGCCCGCATATTAATCGGGGCACCTTCAGGTCAAGTGTTCATCAACTCCACGGGAAACCCTGGTTCAGGCACGGCCGGGGCCGGCGATACTTTGACCGGCATCATCACCGGGTCGCTAGCCCAATCTTTTACCAGCAAACAAAGTTCGGAAGCTACGCTCGCATCCGTTATGACGGGAGTTTACCTCGGCGGTTTGGCGTGCGTGGCTGCGCAGCATCTGGGTATGCGTGCGCTCACGGCGTCAGACATACGCGAGCACTTGGCGGCCGCGCTTTGCGCGCTTGACCCGGAGGGCGAGCGGCCGTGACTTTAACTCTTCAGCCACATCTGCCCGTTGGAGAATGGATCTGTCAGACTCCTCTGGAGACTTCGGAAACAGGTCGCTTGATTGGCCGCGGCTTGCGCGGCGGAGAAATCATCCTGCTCGACGGTTCGCTGGGCGCTGGCAAAACCACCTTCGCCAAGGGGCTCGCCGCAGAACTTGCCCTGGATCCGGATGAAATTACCAGCCCGTCTTTTTCTCTGGTGAATCGCCACACCGGAAGACTTCTTTTGTATCATCTTGATCTCTACCGGCTGGGCGAGGGCGCCGCCGCCGCGGCCGCCGTCGATTTGGACGAAATTCTTGAGGACCAACGGGCCGTCACCGTCATCGAGTGGGCAATCAGGCTGGGTAATTATCCATTGCCTCCACCGGTTTGGCGCGTGACGATTGCGGGCGATGGCGACGAAGCGCGGCGCATCTTGGTGGTGCGGTTAATTTGAGACGGCGCCCGAAGCGATTGTGACGCGCCGAAAACCGTGTACTTGGCGGCGCGTGTGATAGAATCGGGAAAATTTAGAAGGAGAAATTAATAACATGCCATATCCTGAACTGATGATTCGACCGATGCGCGAGGAATTGACCAGACTCGGCGTTGAAGAAGCGCGCACGCCCGAACAAGTTGATGCGGCCGTCCGGAACACGCCCGGCACGCTGTTGGTCGTCGTTAACTCTGTTTGCGGATGCGCCGCCGGCAAGGCCCGCCCCGGAATCGCGATGGCGCTGCAAAACGAGAAGCGTCCCGACCGAGCGATCACGGTCTTTGCCGGAGCGGACATTGACGCCACCGAGCAAGCGCGCAGCTACTTCAAAGGCTATCACCCTTCCTCGCCTGCGGTCGCTATTTTGAGAAACGGCCAGGTCGAGTACATGATGGAGCGGCGCGATATTGAAACCAAATCTGCGTCGCAAATCGCGCAGGAACTAAGCGCCGCTTTTGAGCGCGTCTCTTCTTCCGCCGCCGTTGCTTCGTAATCACAATCAATGATGGGGCGGTGACGCGGCTTCGATGGTCCCGCCCCTTTTTTCTCGCCTGTTGAAGAAGGTGCTCTCACTCTCCGACTCGATCTACTCGCTCACCGAGTGCGGCATTCCACGGTTCGGCAAGTCCACGGCGCAAAAGCTCGGGCTCGCGCTCGCGTCTCTCATAGGGCGGCGCGACGCTCAAGAAGCGACCGTCGAGGATCTGCTGAATTACTTGCCGATGCGCTACGAGGACCGCTCCAACCTCGCGACCATAGAGCAATTGAGCGACGGCGTCGAAGCTTCGCTTGAGCTTTACGTGCGCGTCGCCGGCGGCTTTCAAGTCGGCCGCAATCGCTCGCCAAAACAACCCGCGCTTTATATTTTTGAGCTCACCGCCAGCGATCCGCTGCGCACTGCCAAGCCAGTTGTCGTGTGGTGGTTTGTCTCCGGCCGTCAGGCCCAACGCATCATCACCTACAATCGCCAGCGCTTTTCGCGCGGCGTGCGTTTGGTGGCCTTCGGCAAGTGGGAGTGGGACACGCGCCGCAACACCTTCGCGCTGCATCTCAACAAGCCTGACGAGCTGGAAATTCTGCCCGGCATCTGGACGCCGCCCGAGCATGCGCTGCTCCGCTTGGCGCACGATGATGGCGACGAAGAAATTGAAGGCAATCTGGCGTTGGAGGTTGAAGCCGAAGGCGCGCCCGTTGACGAAGATGACGAAGCAACTGATCCCGCGCTGGCGGCCATTCACGTGGGGCGCTTTGTTCCGATTTACCGCAAATTAGGCGAATTTCAAACCAAGCGTCTTCGCGAGATCGTGCACGCTGTGCTGGCCCTGGTGTCTGATTCTTCAATTCCCGAAACGCTTCCCGGTGATTTGATGGCGCGGCAAAAATTAGTTTCGCGCGTTTCTGCGATGCGCCGCATTCACTTTCCCGCCGACGACACGCCGCTCGCTGATTACCACATGTCGCGCAGCCCCGCGCACATGCGGCTGATCTTTGAAGAGTTCTTTTGGGTGGCGCTCGCCATCGCCATTCGTCGCGGGCAAAGAATCAAAGAGCCGAAGGGCGCGGTGATTGAAGTCACCGCCGAAATGATCGAGCGCATGAAGGGCGTGCTTCCGTTTACGCTGACCTCCGCGCAAGAGCGCGCCTTTACGCGCATTCTCGACGACATGCAGTCCGATGCGCCGATGAATCGCTTGTTACAGGGCGACGTGGGCAGCGGCAAAACTGCGGTCGCTTTGCTTTCCATGCTCGCCGCGATGGAGAACAATTACCAAACCGCTTTTATGGCGCCGACCGAAATCCTGGCCGATCAACACGCGCGCAACTTGAAACGCATGCTCGCCGTCACGCCGTACCGCGTCGAATTGCTTTCCGGCTCTTTGCGCGCCGTTGAAAAGCGGCGCATCCAAAATGCGCTGGCCGCCGGTGAAATCAACGCCTGCATCGGCACGCACGCGCTGATTCAAGAGGCCGTCACTTTTCAAAAACTCGGATTGGTGGTGATTGACGAGCAGCACCGCTTCGGCGTGCTGCAGCGCGCCGCGTTGCGCGATCGCGGCTACAACCCGGACGTTTTGGTGATGACCGCGACGCCCATTCCGCGCTCGCTCGCGATGACTGTGTATGGCGATCTGGATGTTTCGGTGATCGATGAGCTGCCGCCCGGCCGCACGCCGATCAAAACGGTGGTGCTCGGCGAGGATCAGCGAACGGGCATTTACAAAGGCGTCGAGCGAGAAGTGCGCGCCGGCCGCCAGGTTTACGTCGTGTACCCGCTCGTCGAAGAATCGGAGAAGATGGACTTAAAGGACGCGACGCGCATGTTCGAGCATTTGCGCGACCGCATCTTTCCGCATTTCACCATCGGACTGCTGCACGGGAAAATGAAGTCCGCCGAAAAGGAAAGCGTGATGGAGCGCTTCGTCACCGGAGAGATTCATGTGCTCGTCTCGACGACGGTCGTAGAGGTCGGCGTAGACGTGTCGAACGCCTCAGTGATGGTCATCGAACACGCCGAGCGCTTCGGGCTTTCACAGCTGCACCAATTGCGCGGGCGCGTGGGCCGCGGCGCCGAGCAAAGCTTTTGCGTGCTCTTGGCCTCGGACAAGCAAACTGCTGTGGCGCGCGAGCGCCTCGGCATTATGGAGGAAACGACGGACGGCTTTCGCATCGCCGAGAAAGATTTGGAGTTGCGCGGCCCCGGCGAAGTGATGGGCACGCGCCAGTCCGGCATCCCTACTTTCCGCGTCGGTAACATCGTGCGCGACGTGCGCATTCTCGAAGAAGCGCGCCGCGAAGCCGACTATTACCTTTCCGCGAAGCAGCGCACCAGAGAGACCTCAGAGCTGATCGAGCGCGTGCGCGCCGACGTGCGATTCGGTTTAGCTTCCGTCGGCTAATGAACAAAAGGAGCTTCAGAAGGATGAAGGATGAGGGATGAAGGATGAACATAAGGACGGAAGAACTTTTGTTAAATCCTGTGACGCAGCGTGAACGACGGACGAACGAGCGAAGCCGCTCGCAACCAGCCTGCGCTAGCAGGCGGCAGCTTATAGCCCCGTGCTCGCTTCGCCTCGCGCGGGGTACGCCGATCGTCAAGATGACAAGCCCGCGAGAGCGGGCGACAGAACGTGGGGCGTGCGCGGCTGCGATGAAGCGTCGCGGCCTCAGCAGCAATAGCCTCTGCCGCCCGCTCTCGCCGGCTTAATGTTTTTATTGCGTTTGGACCCCGTGCTCGACGCACGGGGCTACACTCTGAGCGCCTGCTCACGCAGGCTCACTGAAAGGCTTCGATTAAACTTCTCAATGCTTAACATCAATTATTTATTTCATCCTCAGCTTTCATCCTTCCGCCTTCCGCCTTCATCCTTTCGAAACTCCTTCATCCTTTGCTTAAAACCCCAGCCTCACCGATAAATTTACCTGACGATTCCCGCCTCCTCCGCCTCCCGGCCCAAAGATGAAGTTTTGCCCGCCGTTGGATTTCAGGAAAAACGGCGAAGACATATTGCCAATCGGATTCCCCTCGTTCGTGCTGTTCAGCACATTGTTGACGTAAATCGAGAAACCGAGTTGGTAAGGTTTTTGGACCGGAATTTTCGCTGGGGCTTTCGCGGCGCTCGAACTCTCGGTTGTGCTTGGCGCTACGGCGCCGGCCCCAGCCGGCGCGATGGGCTTTCCGAAACTGAAGGATTTGCTGAGACCAAGGTTGAGCATCACCATGCCCGGCCCTTGACCGATGTTTCGCGGAATGATGCGCTGGCCCGGCTCCGGGTTAGGGTCCAAGGCGCCGAAGGGCGTGCCGATTACTCCCGGCTTGTTCAAGTTGGTGGCAAAAGCGGGACGCTCGACAAAGGCGTTGTCGCCGTTGGTATCTTTGCCCGTCGTAATATTAAAAGGCGGGCCGGAGCTAGCGATCACGAATGTATTTAAATTTACGCCGAAAGGCCCCTCAATATTCCCGCCCATAAACAAGAAGTGACGAAAGTCGAAATTGGCCCGTCCCCATTCTTGCTTGAAGTCATAGGGGTCAAACGGCGATCCGCTGGTGCCATCATCCGTGCTGGTTGTTTTAGCGAATGTGTAGTTGGACCAGAAGTTCACTTTTTTGATTTGTCCGTTGAGGGCGATCACGATCCACCGGCGCAGCGAGCGGCCGTTGGATTGAAGCTCCAACACGTTTCCCGCCGCTTGCCCGAAAGGTCGCACGCCGCTCGTCGCGACGTCGGGCAAAAAGGTGCCGGCGAGCGGCGCGTTGATGTTAACCGTACGCAGCGCGGCGCGCGTGTGCGCGTTCATTAAGTTGACCATTAAACGCAAATTGTGCGGCAACTGTTGTTCAAGAGTTAGCGAAGAGTGAAAGATGGTGGCCGGCCCTAACCGCGCGTCGAACGTGTTTCTCACCTGCGGCTGAGAAAACGCGGTGAGCGTGGCGATGGGCGGCACGATCGGGTACAGATCAAGCACCAGCGGATCTGAGGTGACGAACTGCTGTTGATTGATTCCGTTGAATCTCGAAGCCTGAAGCGTAAGCGACTCTTCGACGCGGCTGTAAAAAATTCCGAAGCCTCCGCGGATAATTGTTTTCGATGCGCCGGGCGCTGCGTTGGACTGCGGCGCGCTCTGCGGCGCCGTAGCGGCGTCAGCGTTTTTCGGGGCCGTGGGTTTTGCCGGGCGACGGCCGAGCGAGAAAGATGGCGACCAAGCAAAGCCGATGCGCGGAGCGAAATTCAAATCGCTGTTGATGTTGGTTTGATTTTCGTAGCGCAAGCCCGGCGAGATGCTCAAGTTCTCTCTGATCTTCCAATCGTCCTGCAAGTAAAGGCCGAGATCGTATTGGTTGACCGCGGCGCGCGGATCGCCACCGGCAATTGAAAACTGTGTGGCGCCTCCGCCGAGCCTTCTGATCTCACTGGCCGGTAAACCTCTCTGCGTCAATAAAAGCGTGCGCCGGTTGCGCTCAAGACTGCTGATCGGCGACGTCACAATTTCTCCATTAGGGCCGGTGAGCAATTCGCTGGCGGAATCAACAGAGGCGCGGTGCCGCCCGCGAAAATATAAGTTCCGAAGAAGTTCACCGGCGCCACGCTTTCAATGTTGGCCTGTCGGAAGCGCGCGCCGAACTTAAGAAAGTGACGCTTGAGCGACCAGGAAGTGAAGTTTTGCAATTCGAGGCGAAAGTCTTTATTGAGCGATGAGCCCGCTGGCGACGAGCCGCCGGAAAATGATTCCAGCACTTCGAGGGCGGGCGCCGTGCCCTCGCTCGTTTGCCGGAAACTGTTGCTCATCAATTGAAAGCGCGTTTCGTTCACAACCTTTTCGTTGATCACCGCCGTCTCCGTCATTTGCAGCACGTGGCCGCGCCGCCGGCCGTCGAACACGCGTGACGGAAGCGAGAACACGCCTATGCCTTGCAGGTCTTGCGCGTTGCCGTCGAAATTGTAATTTGCCACCAGCGTGTGCTTTTGGTTGATTTTGAGGTCGAAACGAATGTTGCCGTAGGTCGAAACCGACGGCGTCACGAAAGTTTGATTGTATCTTTCGGGCTCCAGTGTGACGGGGTTAAGCGTGGTGGCGTTGACAATTGAATTGCTGTCGCCGGCGTAGCGGTTGAAATAAAAAGAAAAGGAAGCGCGCTTCGGGAGCACGGGTCCGCTCAGATTCGCGGTGTAGCTGCGATTTTGGTAAGGCGCGCGCACCGGGGCAAATGGATTGCGGGAATTAAGACTTTCGTCGCTGAAATCGAAGCTCAACCCTCCGTGAAACTGATCCGTGCCGGGGTTCGTGTAAATTTCAATGCCGCCGTAGCCGGGGTACTCGTTGGCGGCCGAGAACGGATTCATGTTGATGCGAATTTCGCGAATCGCTTCCTTTGGCGGAAGGCGATTGTTGGAAAAGCCGTTGACTTGAATCTGCGCCGCGTTCGGTCCGCCGGTGGCGCCGGCCATCGCTTGTAATAAACTGGCGAGCGCTTGCGGGTCCGTGGGTAGCGTTTCAAGGTCGCGTCCTTTAAGATCAAAGAATTCGCGTTTCGATCCGCGTCCGTGCTCAGTCCGCGCTCATCGACAGTGACATCCTGTTGCTCAAGGGCGACCGTGAGCTTCAAGTTGATTTCAGCATTTCTTCCCGGCTTGAGGTCCAGGTCGTCATCCACGGGAAGGAAGCCCGCGGCCGTCGCCTGCACTGTGTAACTGCCTGGCGCCAAGTTCTTAAACGAGTAGTAGCCGAGGGCATTGGTTTGCGTTCGCCGCTCCTCGTTGCCCCCCGCATAAACGAGACGGACGGCGGCCTCGGGCACGAGTCCGCCGAGCTCGTCGGTCACGGTGCCGCTGATCGTCGCCGTGTGCTGCTGAGACAAACACTCGCCGGCCGAGACGATCACCAAAAAGCAGGCAAATATAGCGCGTTGTCTTAATTGAGCGTGTAATCGCGACATGCTGTTTTTAATTGCAGTGTCAATTGAGCGGTCAACTACAGCTTTGTTTTTCAAGATCGGCCATGATCGCTTGTCAGGCTACACAACATCTACGTCCGAAAGCAACAAAACGCTGAGGGCGGCGGCAATTTTTTAAAGCTTCGCGCGCCTCGAACTTGGCTCGGCGATGATAGCGCCTTGAGAGCTCCTCTTTCATTTCCGGCGCGTATCCGGTTAGACTTGAAACACTGTGCGAGTTATTGCGGGTCTTTATCGGGGTCGTCGCCTGAAGAGCCCTCCCTCTGCGGAGGTGCGCCCGACATCCGACCGAATGCGCGAAACTCTCTTTAATGTGCTCGCGCCGCGCATCACGAACGCGCGCTTTCTTGATTTGTGCGCCGGTTCGGGCGCGATCGGCATCGAGGCGCTTTCGCGCGGCGCTTCGTTCGTTACTTTCGTGGATCAATCGCGCCGCATGTGCGGCCTGATTGAAGCTAATCTTGATTTGTGCCGAGTGCCCGAAGAGCAGACGCAAGTTGTCTTAAACGAAGCTTTGGATTTTCTCAAGCGCTCGCCAAAGCAGGCGTGGGATCTGGCGTTCTTCGATCCCCCCTACGCGTCGGACTATCTGCCGGCGCTAAAATTGCTCGGCGCCGAACCGCGCGCGTTTTTGTCCGACGAAGCGGCGTTGATCGCCGAGCACCACCATAAAATGTTGTTGCCGGATGAGATCGGCGCGCTTCGCCGGTGGCGCGTTCTCAAGCAAGGCGATTCGGCTTTGAGCTTCTACGAGTTTAATTAATTCTTTGCGCCCCTTGGCGTCTTTCTCTTGGCGATGCTTTGCGTTTAAGTATGACTTACCTAAACGCAAAGCATCGTAAGAGAAAGACGCCAAGGGGCGCAAAGAGGGTGATAATTTTTTGAACAAGCTATGTTGGTTTTAGGAATCGAAAGCCTCGTGGATGAGACGGCCGCCGCCGTTGTGAGCGAAGGGCGGGTGATTCTCTCGTCCGTGATTTCGTCGCAGGTGGAACTTCATCGGCGATTTGGCGGCGTGGTGCCTGAGATAGCGTCGCGTGAGCATTTGGAAAAAATTGTGTTCGTCGTCGAAGAATCGTTTCGCCAAGCGGGATCGCTCGCAAAAGAGTCCATTGACGGCATCGCGGTGACGATTGGTCCCGGCCTGGTGGGTTCGTTATTGGTGGGAGTGTCGTACGCCAAAGCGATGGCCTACGCGCTGGGCAAGCCGATCATCGGAGTCAATCACATAGAGGGGCACGTCTACTCTGTGGTTTTCGATAACCCTCCGGTCAACTATCCGGCGATGGCCTTGATTGTTTCCGGCGGCCACATCGAATCTTTTTTCGTGCCCCAACCGGGCAAGTACAAAGTCCTGCGCGCACTCGCGATGACGCCGCCGGCGAAGCTTTTGACAAGGTCGCCAAACTACTTGGCCTCGGCTATCCCGGCGGGCCGCTGATTGAAAAATTGGCGACCGCGGGCGTTCCGGGAGCAATCAAGTTTAGCGTTCCGCGAATGCAAGACGGCCGCCCCGACTTCAGCTTTAGCGGCTTGAAAACCGCTGTCTCGAAATATGTTCGCGAGCGCGGCATCGCGCCCGTAGAGGGCGGAGCTGAGCCTTCGCAAGAAATCAAAGATCTGGCCGCCGGCTTTCAAAACACGGTCGTGCGATCTCTGGTCGAAACATTGGAAAAACAAGTTGCCAAGCTCAAACCTGCGACAATCATTGTGGCCGGAGGAGTCGCGTGCAACGAAGCTTTGCGCGCGGCGGCGCGACTGGCGGCGGCGCGACAGGGCGTCCCCGTCTACTTTCCGTCCCAGCATTTATCGACCGACAATGCCGCGATGATCGCCGCCGCGGGAACAGCAAAATTATTGATCGGGCAACGCGATAACTTAACGCTGAATGCGGACGTGTCACTGCGCTTGCAGAATTACGATTCAGAGGATGAAATGCTGCGCGCCAACCGCGTGCGCTATCGCCTTTAAAGCATTTTTGCCATGTAAAAAAGCCGCTCGTTTGATTAAACGAGCGGCTTTTCTTGCCGGTAAGCCCTGCGAGGGAACGCTGATCGCGTTAATTATTACCGACGATTCTTCGCTAATTGAATCTCAAATTGCCCTTCTAATGTAATGTGGCGAGCTGTTTTCACGGGATTTTCAACATCCAGTTCGATGGTCACCACCTCGCCTTCTTTGATGTCAGAGTGCGACTGAGCGACCATCTGACATCACTTTACTCATTCTTTCATTAACCGCGATCACATGCTCAACGCCTGACTCAGCGATAATAGCGATTCGTGAGTCAGATACTTCAACCACCTTCGCCCCCACATAATTCGCTTCCGTTTCGCCATCACTGGCTCGTGCAGACGGCGAGCGAACCGCACAGGCTTCCAGCCTGTGCGGTTCGGGCTGATAATTGAACTAACCGAAGATGTTTCTTACTTTGTTGAGCAAACCTTTATCCGCTAAATCAGTTTCTTCGATTTCAGCTAATTGCTCTAAAAGTTTGCGTTGCTCTCGAGTCAACGTGGCCGGCGTCATCACAGTTACTGAAACAAATAAATCCCCTTTTCCCCGACCGCTAAGAATCGGCATGCCCTGGCCTTTCAGGCGAAAGACGGTTCCGGTTTGTGTGCCGGCGGGTACTTTAAGCTGCTGAGGTTCGCCAGCAAGCGTCGTGACCGGAATCTCGGCCCCGAGGGCCGCCTGCGTAAATGTGACCGGTACAGAGGCGTAAAGGTTGTTCGCTTGTCGCTCAAACGTTTCATGTTCTTTCACGTGAATCACGACGTACAAATCACCTGGAGGCCCACCGTTCGCGCCGGATTCGCCTTCGTTTGGAAGTCGCAAACGTGACCCCGTTTCCACTCCGGCCGGGATCCTGACGTCCATTGTTTTCTCGCGTTCGAGCCGACCAGCGCCCTGGCAGTTCTGACAAGGCGTGCGGATCACGGTGCCGGTGCCGCGGCAAGTGCTGCAAGTCCTGGCGACCGAGAAAAATCCTTGCTGGTAGCGAACATGCCCGGTGCCGCCGCATGTGGCACATGTGTCAGGTTGAGTACCTTCAGCGGCGCCGCTACCGCGGCAAAGGTCGCAAGCCTCAAGGCGGGGAATGCGAATCGAAGCGGACATGCCCGTCGATGATTCTTCAAGCGAGATCTCTAAATCGTAGCGCAGATCCGCTCCGCGTTGCGCCGCCGCTTGCGCGCGGCCGCTTCCCGCACGAGATGATCCACCGCCGCCGCCGAAAACATCAAAGAAGCCGAAAAGGTCGCCGAGTATGTCCTCTATGCCGCTAAAGCCCGGCTGGCCCCAACCCCTTGCGCCGGCTCCGTTGGCGACGCCGGCGTGGCCGAAGCGGTCGTAGCGCCCCCGCTGATCCGCATCAGAGAGCACGGAGTAAGCCTCGGCGGCTTCTTTAAATCGCTCCTCAGCCTCGGCGTCTCCGGGGTTTTTGTCAGGATGAAATTTGACCGCCAAACGGCGATACGCGCTTTTGATTTCCTGTTCGGTCGAATTACGACCGACGCCTAAGATTTCGTAATAATCTCTTTTGCTCATATGATCCCAAAATTAAAGTGAGAAGACATGGGCGCCTTCTCACTTGAAGTAGTGACAATAATTTTAACCGATTTCTAAAACTTGGTATATGTCTCAGCCTCTTTTTGAGGTGAATCCGCTCCGAGATTGAGCATCGCACCGGTAAGTTTGTCGCCCAGCTTTTCGATATCCGCCGTGGCCGTCTGAAGATCGATGATTTCCTCGACTTCTCCCTGCACAATTTTTTCGGCTTGCGCCAAAATGGTTTGCCCCCACTCGCGGTCCGCCGCCGTCAGGTCTTTGCCGAACTCATCAAACGTCTTTTGAGTATTGCGCACCAGGCTGCCCAACTTGTTGCGCGAAACCACCAGGTCTTTGACGCGACGATCAGCGGCCGCAGATTTTTGTGCCTCAAGCACCAAGCGATCAATTTCGTCGGGCGAAAGACCCGAACTCGGAGTGATGCGCACCTGCTGCTGCTGCGTCGTGGCTTTATCGACGGCCGAAACGGAAAGGATGCCGTTGGCGTCGACCTCAAACGTCACGTCAATGCGCGGCACGCCGCGCGCTGCGTTCGGTATTCCGACCAGCTCGAATTTGCCGAGCGAACGATTGCCTTGCGCCACTTCGCGCTCGCCCTGAAGAATGTGTATCTCCACGGTCGATTGATTATCCGCGACGGTGGTAAAAGTCAAGCAGTTGCGAAGCGGAAACGTCGCATTTTTTTCAATAACATTAGAAAAAAGCCCGCCCCCCGATTCAACTCCCAAACTGAGCGGCAGCACGTCCAGAAGCACTATGTCTTTGACGTCGCCGGTGAGCACTCCGCCCTGAATGGCGGCGCCCATCGCCACCACTTCGTCAGGATTGATTTCGGCCGAGGGAATTTTACCGAAAATCTCATTGACGACGCGCGCGATAATCGGCGAGCGGGTTTGGCCGCCGACGAGCAGCACTTTGTTTATGTCGCCAGGCTGGAGCTTCGCGTCCCACAGCGCCCTTTGGCACGGCTCTATGGTTTGCTCCACCAGGTCGCTGACCAACAGCTCGAATTGTCGCGCGTCAAAGTCTTACTGAGGTGCTTCGGGCCCGTGGCGTCGGCGGCGATAAACGGCAAATTAATGCTTGTTTCCGTGACCGATGAGAGCTCACACTTGGCACGTTCGGCGGCTTCTTTGAGGCGCTGCAGAGCGAGACGATCTTGGCGCAGATCAATCGTTGTTTCTTCGAGAAACTGCCCGGCCATCCAATTGATGATCCGCTCGTCAAAGTCTTCGCCGCCCAGAAAGGTGTTGCCGGAGGTGGCGAGCACCTCAAAGACGCCGTCGTTTAACTCCAAAATCGAGATATCAAACGTGCCGCCGCCGAGGTCGTACACGGCGATGCTTTCCGAGTCGGTGCGGCCGAGCCCGTAGGCGAGCGCGGCGGCCGTCGGCTCGTTGATGATTCGTTGCACGTTTAAGCCGGCGATGCGCCCCGCATCCTTGGTCGCCTGTCGCTGGGTGTCATCAAAATAGGCCGGCACGGTGACGATGGCTTCGGTCACGGCCTCGCCCAGATAATCTTCGGCGGCGGTCTTCAATCGCTGCAAAACAATGCTTGAGATTTCTTGCGGACTGTAAACTTGATCCTGCATGCGAATGTGCGCGTCGACGTTGGGCGCGGCGATAATTTCAAACGGCACCGTTTCGCGCGCGCGCTGCACCTCGGGCGAGTCGAACTTGCGGCCGATCAATCGCTTGACCGCAAAAACCGTGTTCGCCGCATTGGTGATCGCCTGACGCTTCGCGATTTGCCCGACCAGGCGTTCGCCTTTGTCGGTAAATCCGATGACCGTCGGCGTAGTGCGCCCGCCTTCTTTGTTGGGAACGATTTGCACTGCGCCGCCTTCGAGCACGGCCACGCAGCAGTTCGTAGTGCCTAAATCGATGCCAATTATTTTGCCCATGTCATTTCAATCTCTCAGGCGTTGTCCGCCAACAATAAAGTTCTTACCTCGACAATAAAGTTCTTACCTAAAAATCATGTGGTAGAGTGATGTTTTGACGCACCCATTTGCTCCTTACGCAACCTCTTGCTGCAGTTTAACATTAAGCTAGTGAGTAGTTTAGGGTCGTTCTGAAGCAACTGCTAGCGCCGTCAAGCTTGATACTTAAGGCTGCCTTGGTAGGAACGATGTTTGACACAATAACGATAAATTAGGAATTACTGCCGCCGGCAGGGCAAAATGATTTTTTTCGCTGTGAGCTGAGTTCATCAGCACTCCGTGTAAATATATACCTTTTTTGCGTGCTCTTCAACGGTGTTTACTTTATAAATTTGAGTACTCGTCCGAAAGAGACTTGCCGATTAAGTTGTGGCCATCTTCCTCAGCCCGCACTCCTCTTCCGCGGGTCGCTCAACTTGTAAAAATGAAGAGGGTGCTTCTTCCGTAGGACCACGTATTTCCATTGCTTCACTGTCACTCCCATACAGAGATGTCCAGTTGGTACTCCGCTTCGTCCCGTAAGTTATTACAGACCATCACCAAGTACTTGCCGTCCTCCGGCGCAACGAAAGAGGTACGCAGAACGTATTTATCCTCGTGTTCCGCATAACATTCTAATTGTCCTGTGTGGTTCCACGCTTCATAGTCATCAGGATTCATTATCATTACGCTCAAAGGTGTGTCACTTACCATCGAGATGCAAACGGTGTCATCAATAATTCGTGTTCGGCGACCAGGCGACGCATTTAGCTTAAAAGCGCGCCTGTGGCGGCAGCCTCCGAGCAATTTAAAGTATTTGCCGGATTTGACGCTAAGAAAGTTATACCCTGCCGTATGGGCCGTTTACCATAACAACCTCTTTATCAGGCTTCGTCAAATTCGGATTGTCTTTGCACATCGATTCCGCCAAGTAAAAAATCCAGTAATAACTGTATTGCACGACCACCCGCCTTATTATCAACCACCGAAGCTGGACCCGCCCCGCGCGAGCACAGCGCTGGCTACAATCTCCGCCACTAGACCGAGGAGAAACCCACATGCGAGCGCCGTTATCGTCGCCACGATCCCTAACTTATGAACCCGCAGACGCTGTAGCTCGCGCGCGACGTACACAAGCGACCCGGTCGCGACGGACAAGCAAAGGAGTTCGGCTGCCGGGCTGACCCCCACGCCGCCAAGCGCAGCGCCGAGCGCCAGCGGAGCTGAAGCTGTCAGACCGAGTAGCAGCAACCGCGCCCAACTCACTTGCTGACCAACGAGCGGCGCGGCGATACCGAATCCTTCCGTCGCGTTGTGGATGGCGAACCCAACTAC